>DASSTP010000169.1:0-3400 GCA_035707845.1 Gemmatimonadales bacterium
GTCAGGTCCTTGGCGGTCACCACCACGATCGGGACGTCGCTCAGCCGGGGTGCGGCACGCACCGTTTCGATGAACGTGAAGCCGTCCATTTCCGGCATCATCAGGTCGAGGAGCACGAGCGCGGGCTGGCTTTCGTCGAAGCGCTCAAGTCCCTCGCGTCCATTTCGCGCAACCACTGGTATCCAACCCTCGTCCTCGACGGTCCGCCTCATCAGCTCGCTGGTGGCGGGGTCGTCCTCCACGACCAGGACTCGGCACGGGGCCATGCCGGAGTCGTAGCGCGCGAGCAGCCGCCGCAACAGCTCACGGTCGAGCGGCTTGGCCAGGTATTCCACGGCGCCGAGCGAGTACGCGAGCTTCCGGTCGTCCACCACGGTGAGCATGATGACGGGCACGTCGGCCAGCGCCGGGTCGGCCTTGAGAGCCGCCAGCACCTGCCAGCCGTCCATGCCGGGCATCATCACGTCGAGCGTGATCGCGTCAGGATGCCACTGGCGGGCAAGCTCGAGCCCGGAGGCCCCGGTGGCGGCCTCCTCCACCAGGAACCCCTCCTTGCCGAGAAACCGTCGCATGAGGGTGCGCACCGATTCCTCGTCATCGATGACCAGCACCTTGCGCCCGCCAGTGGGCGGTTGGGCGACAGCGTCGCGCGCCGGAGCCTCGCTCATCGCCGAGGCTTCCACGTTCTCGGGGAGCCGAACGGTGAAGGTCGAGCCTGCCCCGGGTGCGCTTTCCACGTTCACGGTGCCGCCCATCATCTCGCAGAACCGCCGGGTGATGGCGAGCCCCAGGCCGGTGCCGCCAAAGCGCCGGGTGGTCGACGCTTCCGCCTGCGAAAACGCCTCGAACAGGCGGGCCATCTGCTCCGGGGTCATGCCGATGCCGGAATCCTGGACGCTGAAGACAATGTCAGCCCGGCCCTCGGGCGCCTGCTCGCGGCGAACGGTAAGCGTGATGTCGCCGGCCTCGGTGAACTTGGATGCATTGGACAGCAGGTTGAGCAGGATCTGTCGCACCTTGGTGAGATCGGCACGCACCAGGCCGGCTCCGGGCAGGCAGCGCACCGACAACCGGTTCGAGTTCTGGGCCATGAGCGGCCGCACCGTCACGGCGACGTCCTCTACCAGCGTCCGCACATCGAAGGTTTCGAAGAAGAGTTCCATCTTCCCCGCCTCGATCTTGGACAGGTCCAGGACATCATTGATGAGCGCGAGGAGGTGCTTGCCCGAGGCCCGGATCTTGTCGAGATCGGCGACGTAACCCTCATTTCCCTCCTCCTCGGCCTCCTCCTTGAGCATCTCGCTGTAGCCGATGATGGCGTTGAGCGGCGTCCGCAGCTCGTGGCTCATGTTGGCGAGAAAGCGGCTCTTGGCCTGGTTGGCCGACTCCGCTTCCGACTTGGCCTGCAGCAGGTCGGTCACATCGTGATACAGCGCCATGATCCCCACGTTGCGGCCTTCGACCTTGACCGGCACGCCGGCCAGCTCGACATCGATCAGGGATCCATCCTTGCGCTTGCGCTTGCCGATGCCCTTGGCGGTCCGGTTGGTGGCGAGGGTGGTGTACCGGTTCGCCTCGGCCAGCGTCTGCTCATCGTTGATGAGGGTATCCAGGTCCTGCCCCACCGCCTCGTCCTGCGAATAGCCGAAGAGTGTCTCGAAGGCGGGGTTGAGCGAGGTGATCCTGCCATCGAGTTCGAGGGTCACGATCGCGACGGGGCTGTTGAGCACGACGGCCTCGAAGTACTCCTTCTGCCGCTGGGCCGAGGTGTAGAGACGCGCATTCTCGATGGCAATGGCCGCCTGCGGCGCGAAGAGCTGGAGCAGGCGAAGGTCATCGGCCCCGAAGTGGCGCGTCGGATCGGCATGAGTACTGGCGATGGCGCCGACCAGCCGGGTCCCGATCAGCAGCGGCGCGACCATGACGGCCTGCACGGTGTCCCGGACATCGGCGTACTTGGTGGAGCGGCCGCTCCACTGATCGTAATTCGGAATGATGATCGGCTCGTGGGATACTGCCACCAGCCCCATGGCGCCTTCGCCCAGCCGCAGCCGGGTGCCGCTCGAATCACGCGAAATGCCCTCGCTGGCCACCACCACGAGCTCCTGCTGGGCCTCATCGAAAATGGCGAGCTCGCCGCCGGTGACGCCGAGCAGCGCCACGGCGCGCCCCAGCACGGCGTGGAGCAGTTTTGAAAGTTCCAGCTGGCCCGACAGGTCGGCCATGGTATCGAGGAGCGCCTGCTGCTCATCCGCCCGGCGCCGTTCACTCACCAGCAGCCGGGCGCGGCCGATGGCCAGGCTCGCGAAGTCGGCGACAGCGGTGAGCACCTTGAAATCCGACGCAGTAAACGCGTCCGGCTCGGTGCTCTCGACCACGAGCACGCCGATCGTCCTGTCGTCCACTCGCAGCGGAATGTCGACTTCGGAACCGGTGCTGAGGCTGGGGAGATACCGGGTGTCGGCAGTGACGACCGGCGTGTAGTGCAGCTGGCCATCCTGGATGGCGCGGTCGCTCAGCCCCTGACCGGGATGCACCCGCCACCCCGACGGAGCGTCGGGCCAACCAACGCTGGCCTTGAGGACACGATCCCCGGACTCATCGAGGAGAAAGACGCCAAGGAAATCGTAGCCGAGAGCCTCATCCCGCAGCCCGCGCACGACGCGCCCGCAGACATCCGCTTCGTCGTACGCCGCGGCCACGTCGGCCGAGAGACGCAACAGCGCGGATTGGCGCTGCGCCAGGGTCCCGCGGCGGCGCTTCGATCTGGAAGCGCCTTTCCGCGGCTGCTTGGAGGATGGCATGGAGACCGATCGGTCGGTGACGCTGAAATGTCGTTCACGGGCGGGGGTCCCGCTAGAGGCGGACGAGGCGGACGAGGCGGACGAGGCGGACCGGACTTAACCCGTCCGACCCGTCCGTCCCGTCCGCCCTGTCACGCCACTGCCCCGTGGCACTTCTTGTACTTCTTCCCCGACCCGCAGGGACAGGGATCGTTCCGGCCCACTTCGGGGACGGTGCCCTGCGCCGAACTGAGCCGGCCGAGTGAGGTGTTCACCGCCGCGGGCGGCGGGGGCGCCGAGGGCGTCGAGCCCATGAAGAGCGCGTCGGCCGTGTCCCTGGGCTGCGGCGGGGGCGGAGGCGGCGCGGGCCGGCGGGGCGGCTCGGCCTGCACCTGCACCTTCAGGAAGCGTTCGGAGAATCCGTTCTGGATGTCCGCCATGAGCCCCTCGAACATCTCGTACGCTTCCTTCTTGTACTCCACCAGCGGGTCGCGCTGGCCGTAGCTGCGGTAGTGAATGGCATTGCGCAGCTGGTCCAGGTCGTACAGGTGATCCTTCCACTTGTCGTCCAGGACGGTCAGCATCACCTGCGAGAGGATCTGGGCGTCCACATCGGG
>DASSTP010000170.1:0-3912 GCA_035707845.1 Gemmatimonadales bacterium
CCGATTGCGGCCTCAACCTCCGACGCATCGCCGGTGCGGACAGGCCGGTGCCGGGTAGTGAAGAGGACAGGTGCACCATGCTGGCACACATTCGCCAGGGTGCTCATGTGCCAGAGGTGGTCCCGATCGCCATGCACCTTCCCCTCGGTTGCGAGCAGATGGAAGGGCGCCAGGCGCAGGTCCGCGACCGACCGCACGGGCCAGCAGTACGCCTCATACGCATCCACGTACCTGGCGGCCAGTAGCTCACGCTCGCCATAGCGCTGCTGCAGCGCCGCCACGTCGGCGCCGCGCGCAGCGGCTTGATCCAGTGCCTGGCCAGCGGCACCCAAGGCCGCCTTGGACGCGGCACCGACTGCGGCGTACTGCTGGCGAATGAGCTCCTGCGCCTTCGCCGACCAGGGCATGAGTTCGCAATCGACACACGCCCAATCGGTGTTGTGCGATTCCCAGAACCCGGAGGCTGTGAGAGCGTCACCCAGGATCTTGAGGAGGCCGTGCTCGAGTGTGGACTCTTCGAAGAACCGCCGGCCGGTGCGGGTATAGATGATGCCGGGACCCTCGTTCAGCACGCCGAACCGCCGCCTGGCCACCTCTTCATCGCGGCAGATAACGACGACGGCGCGGCTCCCCATGTGCTTCTCCTCGCACACGACCTGCTCGACACCGTGCCGCCGGAAGTACTCGAGCGCCTCCGCCGGGTGTTCGAGGTAGCCGTCCCGCTGGGTCGTTTCCGGCGGGGACATCGTCGGCGGCAGGTACACCAGCCACTTGGGATTGGCGGCAAAGCGGCTCATGACCTCCAGGGCCGCCGTCGCATTTTCCTCTCGAATCGTGACCGTGCGGTGCAGCCGGGTCTCGACGAGGTGCTTGCCTGCCACATCAGCCAGGTCCAGCACGTCGTCCGCCTGCTGCTGCGCCGACAGCTCGGGCGCGTTGCCGGGCACGGAAACCAGCGGCCGAGCCGGCGTGGCATAGGCCCGCGCAGCCGGCACACTCACGAGTTCCCTTTCCGGATACCTCAGGGCCGTCAGCTTCCCGCCGAAGACACAGCCCGTGTCGATGTTGATGGTCCGGTTGAGCCACTCTGCCTCGGGTACCGGCGTGTGGCCATAGACAACCGTAGCCTGACCGCGATACTCCGCAGCCCAGTTGTAGCGCACCGGCAGGCCGAATTCGTCGGTCTCGCCAGTCGTCTCCCCGAAGAGCGCGAAGTCGCGCACCTTGCCGGAACCCCGCCCCTGCATCTCCTCCTTCATGCCGGCATGTGCGACGACGAGTTTCCCGTCATCGAGCACGTAATGGCTCACGAGGTCGTCAACGAAATCAGCAACCTCCCGCTGAAACGCCTCCGGTTCTGCGGCGAGCTGGTCCAGTGAGTCCTGCAGGCCGTGCGTCACCTCGACATTCCGGCCCCGCAGCTTCCGCATCAGCTTCATGTCGTGGTTCCCGGGCACGACGATCGCTGCGCCCGCCTTCTCCATCGCCATGACCAGCTTGAGGGCGTCGGCAATGCGGGGCCCACGATCCACCAGGTCACCGACGAACACCGCTTTCCGCCCCTCAGGGTGGCACCAGACACCGTCGGCGCCGGGGGTGTAACCCAGGAGGCCAAGCAACGCCTCGAGCTCGTCACCGCAGCCGTGCACGTCGCCGATGATGTCGAACGGTCCATGGTCGGAGCGGCGATTGTTCCAGAGTGGCTGCCGCTCGATCACGGCGCCCAGAACTTCCTCGGGCGACTTGAGCACATGCACATGGCGGAAGCCCTCCCGCTGCAGTCCACGAAGCGACCGCTGCATCTGGCTTCGCTGCTGGCGAATCACATGCGGCCCGAAGCTGCGGTCCGGCCGGTCGCGATTGCGCTCCTGGCAGAGTTGCTCCGGAAGGTCGAGCACGATCGCCACCGGCAGCACATGGAAGCGCCGGGCCAGCTCGACCAGCGGCTTCCGCGCCTCCGGCTGCACGTTCGTAGCATCGACGACAGTCAGGTTCCCCCGCGCGAGACGCCTGGCCACTATGTCATGAAGCAGTGCGAAGGCATCCTTCGTGGCCGACTGATCGTTCTCATTGTCGGCAATGAGGGCGCGACAGAAGTCAGAGGAGAGCACCTCGGTGGGCTTGAAGCGCGTCCGCGCGAAGGTCGACTTCCCTGACCCGGACGGCCCGATGAGTACCACGAGTGACAGCTCCGGGATGGTAAGCGTGCGCGAAGCCGCGCTGCTGCCGGCTACCCGGGATTCACTCATCGCGTGAATACACCCATCTGGCTGGGCGAGCCCAGCACAGGATCCTCGTCGCCAACCGGGCGGAACTGGACCGCATACCCAAACCGCTCCGCCACCCTGCTGCCCCAACTGGCAAACTGCTCCCGCGTCCACTCGAACCGGTGATCCTTGTGCCGGAATGCTCCCGCCGGCAGCGACGGCCAGTTGGCATTGTATTCCGCGTTGGGCGTTGTGATGACGATCAGGCCCGGCCGCGCGAACTCGAAGAGCGTCCGCTCAAAGGCTGCGAGCCGGGGCGCATCGAGGTGCTCGATGACCTCGACCACGGCAGCCGCGTCGAAGCCCGCGAGACGGTTGTCGCGGTAAAGGAGCGAGCCGTGGAGGAGCGCGATCCGCTCGCGCTGCTTCGGCGGCATTCGATGGAGGCGCAGCCGCTCGGCGGCGACCTCCAGCGACCGCCAGGCAACGTCCATCCCTACGATGGCCTCGAACTGCGGATCGTGCAGCAGGAGTCGCAGCAGCTTCCCCTCGCCACAGCCGAGGTCGAGGACTCGCCGGCTGCCGTGGTCCTTGAGGGTGGCGGCCACGAGCTCCAGCCGGCGCTGGTGCAGGCTCAATGGCCGTTCGAGATTCTGCTCCTCGGCGTCACGCTCCTGCACGGCAGCGTCATCCTCGGGCATCGCATCCTCGCTGAGCCGACGGATGGCCTCATCGACCAGACTCCGCTGATGCCGCAAGTATCGCCTCGTGATGAGGTCTCGCTCGGGATGGCGCTCGAGCCAGCCGGCACCGTGCCGCAGGAGCTTCTCCACCTCTTCGTCACCTACCCAGTAGTGCTTGCCATCGTCCAGCACCGGGACGAGGACATAGAGGTGCGTGAGCAGCTCGCTGAGGCGGCAGGTCGCGATGAGCGTCACGGTGTAGTAGCGGCTCGGGCCCCACTCCGGGTGGTCGGCGCTCAACTCGTGCGACTCCGCGCTGACGGTGTAGCCGAGTGGCTCGAATAGTTGCCGCAGGAAGGCTTCGCCACCGTGGCACGGAAGGACCGCGAGCCTGACCTCGAGTGGAATTGCCATGCCCGCCAGCTCGGGCCGCTCCTTGCTCGACCCGGCCATGGCACTCCGCAGGACCCGGGCGATGGCGACGCTCAGGAACGAGGACGCGACATACGGGCGGTCGTTGACGTACTGCTCGAGGGCGCCTCCCTCGCCAGAGGGGCCGCCTCGCCCGCGCACAAGGCCGACGGAATCGATGTCAAGCAAGAGCGCGGCGGTGCACGCCTCGTCCGACAGTTCGGGATAGAAGACGTGTGCCTGCCCGAAGGCCAGCTCGAAGCTCTGGGTCCGGGCAGGATTCTTGTGCAGCAGGTAGCCCAGGTCACCCGCTGGGGCGTGCGTCGTCCGGATGGTCAGGAGCATTCGTCAAAGATACTGCGGGAAGAAGCAACTGAAGGCCGAAAGCGAAAAGCTGTGCGCTCAGCGCCCAGCGCTTCACGCACAGCTTGCATGCACCGCGTAGGAATCGAACCTACAACCTTGGGATTAAGAGTCCCCTGCTCTGCCAGTTGAGCTAGCGGTGCGGGTGGCGGCGGAGCCGCCATAGCCCCAACGGGAATCGAACCCGTCTTTCGACCTTGAAAGGGTCGCGTCCTAACCGATAGACGATGGGGCCGGGTTTCCCGCTC
>DASSTP010000171.1:0-20097 GCA_035707845.1 Gemmatimonadales bacterium
CGGTCGACCGTCTGCTCCAGCATGTGGCGCACCGTACCGGAGTAGAGCCGAGGAAGCATCGTGAGGATCGGGCCGAGCGCCGCCGCACGCAGTTCGGCGAGCACGTCGCGCACGTCCTCGTCTCCGGGACGGGTGGACGCCTCGTCCAGCGACTGCACCAGCTGGCGCACGATGGCAGGCTCGCTCAGCCGCTCCTCGAATTCGCGCACCCGTGCCCGCTCCGCAGGCGAAAGCGTGCTTACCCGCTGTTCCACGGTGCGCAGCTCGCGCAGGATCGAGGCAACGACCCGGAATTCGCCCTTGTTCAGCAGGTTGGGCAGCAGCGCGTCGAGGATGGCATGGATCTCTTCGCGCACCGCGGGCGCCCGCTCCATTTCGTAAAGGTCGAAGAGAATGGACAGCGCGCTGCCGCGCGCGTCGCGGGAGTATTCGTGGCGCACCGCATCGATGACGTAATTGATTTCCTGCTCATCGAGGAAGTAGAGAGTGCCGTCAAAATCGTCCAGGTCCACCATGCCGCTGGGCCGGGCCGCTTCTTCCTCCACCGTCTGGCGCCGCTCGTCCGGACGCACCTCCGGCGTGGGCCGCTGCTCCACTGCCGCCGCCGGTGCAGCCTCGGAAAATGGCTCGGCGAAGACGTAGGAGATCCAGAGAAATTCACGCTCCCAGAGCAGGGTCAGCAGGTCGTCCGGCGCATCGGTGGGGAGGAAGCGCGCCCGGTTCACCAGCTCGAGAAACTGGCTGATCTCCTCCTGCTCCACACCCTTCCGGAGCGTGAGCACGCGCAGGCCATCCTTGTACAGGGTCCACGCAATGCTCTCGGCCTTGCTGAGCTGGTGGTAGACCACCTGGTCTTCCCACACGAAGTCCGTCTCCGCCACGGTGAGCGTGATCTCATCGGTGGCGGCCCAGATTGGGCCGAAAGCCGCCTGGACGTTCTGGCTGGCGCGCTGGTGGATGGGGTTGTTGGGCAGGTACATCTGGAACGCGCGCAGCGCCTTCACGAGGCTGGCAACCAGCTCCGCGACCTGCGACGCCGGCAGGACGGCCGATGTGGAATCGGCCACCGTCATCCGCGCTGCTCCATTATCTGGGCGACATGTGCCACGTCCTTGTCTCCCCTGCCACTCAGGCAAACCAGTACGATGTGATCTGCTGCCCACGACGTCGCCTGCACCCAGGCAAGCGCGTGTGCGGTCTCCAGTGCCGGAATGATTCCCTCCAGCCGGGACAGCGCCCCAAAGGCGGCGACCGCCTCGTCATCCGTGACGCTTGCATAGCGCACGCGACCGGTGTCGTGCAGGTAACTGTGTTCCGGTCCCACGCCCGGGTAATCCAGTCCCGCCGACACCGAATGCGCCTCGGCCACCTGGCCATCGGCATCCTGCAGCAGGTAACTCAGGGCCCCGTGCAGGACGCCGGGCCGGCCCCGGCCGAGCGTGGCCGCGTGGCGGCTGGTGTCGATGCCCGCGCCCGCGGCCTCGACCCCCACCAGGGCGACCTCGTCCTCGAGAAACGCGGTGAAAATTCCCATGGCGTTGGACCCGCCGCCGACACAGGCCACCACCGTGTCCGGCAACCGGCCCTCGGCGGCGAGCACCTGTTCCCGCGCTTCCTTGCCGATCACCGCCTGGAAATCACGGACCATCCTCGGATAGGGGTCCGGTCCCACTACCGAGCCGATGATGTAGTGTGTCGTCTGGACGCTCGCGACCCAGTCACGCAGCGCCTCGTTGGCCGCGTCCTTGAGCGTGCGAGTCCCCGACTCGACCGGGATGACGGTGGCGCCCAGCAGTTCCATGCGGAACACATTCAGCGCCTGCCGCCGCACATCTTCGGCGCCCATGTACACCACGCACTCGAGGCCAAACCGGGCGCACACCGTGGCGGTCGCAACCCCGTGCTGCCCGGCGCCGGTCTCCGCGATGATCCGCCGCTTCCCCATCCGCAGCGCCAGCAGCGCCTGCCCGATGGCGTTGTTGATCTTGTGGGCGCCGGTGTGGTTCAGGTCCTCGCGCTTGAGCAGGACCCGCGCACCAACCGCCGCCGACAGTCTGGGCGCCGGCGAGAGCGGGGTGGGCCGGCCCACATATTCCCGGCACAGTACGTCAAAATCATGCCAGAACGCCGGGTCGGTACGGGCCGAGTCGTAGAGCGCGGCCAGCTCGTCGAGGGCCGCGACCAGCGTCTCGGGCACGTACCGGCCGCCGTACGGACCAAACCGGCCGGGGTCCGGCCGTTCATCCATCGGATTCAATGCCACGGAGGGCCTCCAGAAAGCGCGCGACCAGCTCCGGATCCTTGACTCCCGGGGCTGCTTCGACGCCGGAACTTACGTCTACGGCATAGGGCGCAACCGACCTCGCAGCGGCGGCTACACTCTCGGCTGTCAGGCCCCCTGCCAGGACCATCGCCCCGGGCCTCAGGCGCTGCCGGATGCGGGCGGCCCGGGCGAGATCCAGCGCGCGCCCGCTGCCACCCGCCGCATCCGGGACCCAGGGTTCCACCAGCACCGCGTCGGCATGCACGGCAAGGCGCGCCGGATCGGGGGTGTCGCTGTCCGCCGCAAGGCGGGCAGTTCGCCAGACCAGCAGGCCCTCGCGCTGGAATTCGGCGGCCTGACCATCGTCCTGGCCGCCATGCAACTGGACCCCGGAGAACCCGGTCCGGTCCCGCCGGCGGAGCACGTCGGCGACGGCCGAGTGCACCACCACGGCCAGCACCGGGACATCTGCCGCTGCGGTGACCACGTCACGGATCTGCTTATCCGACGCCTGCCGGGGACCGTGATCGAGCACAATCCCGAGGAAATCCGCGCCGGCTGCAACCGCTTGGCCGGCGTCGTCTGCCCGGCGCAGTCCACAGATCTTGGCCTTAACGCGCATGGCGCGGGACCGTGGTCAGCGTAGTGAGCAGCGCGGCCGCATCCGCCGCACCCGAGAGCGCACTTCCCACCAGCACGGCATCTGCACCGGCGGCGGCCGCGCGAACCACGCCGTCACGAGAGCCGATGCCGCTCTCGGCGACGGCAATACAGCTGCCGGGAACTTGCGCCAGCAAGTCGAGGGCGCGCGGCACGTCGACAGCGAAGGTGTCGAGGTCACGACTGTTCACCCCGATCACCGTGGCGCCGGCATCAAGAGCGCGCGTGATCTCCGCACTGTCGTGCGTCTCCACCAGCACTGCGAGGCCAAGCTCACCCGCAAAGCGAATCAGCCGCGCGAGTGCCGGCTGTTCAAGCGCGCGCACGATCAGCAGGGCCGCTGCCGCACCCGCTGCCCGAGCCTCGAGCAGCTGCTCCTCGGAGACGATGAAATCCTTGCGCAGCACCGGGCACGTCACCGCGCGCGCCACCTGCTGCAGGTCGGCCAGGCTGCCGCCGAAGAACGGCGCGTCCGTCAGGACCGAAATGGCGGATGCGCCCTGCGCCTGGTACGTGCGCGCGAGCAAGACCGCATCCAGCGATGCGTTGATGACGCCGGCCGATGGGGAGCGCCGCTTGATTTCCGCAATAACGGCCACATGCCGCCCCAGAAGCCCCGCACCCGGATCCGGCGGCGCTGGCGCGGCGGCGGCGGCGCGTTCCAGCGCGGCACGCTGACGCTTCAGGGTGGCGGCGCGCTCGCGCGCGGCGCCAAGGATCTGGTCAAGGGTGGTGGGCACTTGTCCTTCGGGAGCTTTTCGGGTACAATAGTTCGGGGTCTGTTCGGTCACCCGCTACAGGATTAAACCCATGCCGCTCACCAAACGCCAGCGCGAAATCCTGGAATTCCTCCAGCGCCACATCTCGGAACAGGGCTACGCCCCGAGTTTCGAGGAAATTGCTGAGCGATTCGGCTTCCAGTCGCTGGCTACAGTTCACGAACACCTGACCAATCTCGAGAAAAAGGGCTACATCCACCGGGCCTACAACGAGAGCCGCTCCATCGAGGTGCTGCCACCCCGTGGCACCGCGTCGGCCACCGAAGTGCCGCTGCTCGGCAAGGTGGCCGCGGGCACGCCGATCGAATCCCTGATGCATGACGAAACGGTCGCCGTGCCCGACGGAATGCTGCCGCGGCGCGGGCCCAACTATGCCCTGCGCGTGCAGGGCGAGTCCATGATAGACGAGCACATCATGGATGGGGACCTGGTCGTGGTGCACGGCAAGCAGACCGCCGAGAACGGCGAGATGGTCATTGCCCTGGTCAATGGGGCCGAAGCCACGGTCAAGACGTTCTACCGCGAGGCCGGCGGGTGGATTCGCCTGCAGCCGGCCAACGCCACCATGCAGCCGCTCCGTTTCCAGGAGCGTGACGTGCTCATTCAGGGCGTGGTTGTCGGGGTGATCCGGAAGTACACGTGAGATCGCGGGCCAAGTAGGGGCAAAGCCATGGCTTTGCCCCTACTCGGCCCGCCCCTACGCGACCGTCGCCTTCCGCAACCGCTCCAGCACCTCGCGCGCTGCACCGGAGCGCAGCGCTTCCCGAGCCCGTTTCACCCCAACTTCCATCGACCCGTCGTCCGTTGCCACCGCGATGGCCGCCGCCGCATTCAGCACGATCGCGGCGGTTTCCACCTCCGCGCCCCTGCCCTCCAGCACGTCCATCATCCGGCGCGCGTTCTCGCCGGGATCGCCGCCGGCGAGTCCATCCAGTCCACCGGCTTCCAGGTCCAGCCGAGCAGGCTCGATTACGTCCTCGGTCACTGCGCCATTCATGACGCTCCACACCCGCGTCCTGCCGGACGGACTGAGCTCGTCCATCCCCGCTTCGGCGTGCACTACCATGGCGCGCCGGCTGCCCAGAGCAAGCAGGGCGCCGGCCAGGAGCGGAGCCCGGTCACGATCAGCCACGCCAACCACCTGGCGTCCCGCGCCGGCCGGATTGGCAAGCGGACCCAGCAGGTTCATGATCGTCGGCGTTCCCAGCTCACGGCGAGCGGGCGTGAGGAACCGCATCGCTGGGTGGAAAGCTGGGGCGAACAGAAAGACGATTCCGGCCTCCTCCAGCACACCGGCCGCGCGCTCGGCCTCCACGTTGATGTTCACGCCGAGGGCTTCGAGCACGTCGGCAGAACCGGAGCGCGACGTGTAGCTGCGATTGCCGTGCTTGGCGATCGGCACTCCGGCGCCGGCCGCCACGAACGCCGCAGCAGTCGACAGGTTGAGCGTGGTGATGGCACCGCCACCGGTGCCGCAGGTATCGACGAGGCGATCAGGCCGGGCAACATCTACGCGCCGCATCTCGCGGCGCAGTGCATCGGCAGCGCCGGCGAGGTCGTCAGCGGTTTCACCGCGCGCGCGCAGCCCCATGAGCAGCGCGCCCGCCTGTGCCGCCGTACCGCCGCCAGCGAAGAGCACAGCGAAGGCCGCGGCGCTCTCGCTCCGAGCGAGCGACTCTCCATGCGCCAGCTTGCGGAGCGCAAGGCGCAGATGGTCATCGGCGAGTACGGTCACGTCCGGGCAGTCCGGGGTGCGGGAATCGGGCCGGAAGCGTAGTGGAGAAATCGGCGTTTTGTCAATTCTGACAAGCAGTTGCGCCGCTTGTTCAGGGTTCGCGAAACGGCTAGATTCCGGCAGATGAACCGGACCTTCCTCGCACTGCTCCAGTTCGACGGGCGCGGCTTCCAGGGTTGGCAGCGTCAGGCCGCCGGACGCACCGTGCAGGGTGAGGTTGAACGTGTACTGCTCCGGCTCGCCGGCCATCAGCTGTCAGCCCACGCCGCAGGCCGCACCGATGCCGGAGTCCATGCGGACGCCCTCGGTGTCAGCTTCGTCCTTCCCGATCGCTGGACCGCCGCCGAGACGCGACGGGCGCTCAATGCCCTGCTCCCTCCTGATTGCTGGGTCATGAGCGTGCACGCCATGACCGATGGCTTCCACGCCCGCAAGAGCGCGCTCAATCGCCGCTATCGCTACGTCATCGGCACCGACGACGCCGCGGCCTCGCCGTTCCGCCATCCCTTCGAATGGGCATTGGGCCGACCCGTGCGTGGGGATCTCCTCGCCGCGTGCGCCCGCCAGCTGCCCGGCACGCATGACTTCGAGGCGTACAGTGTGCGTGGCCAGCCCCATGCGCACCACCACTGCGACATCCAGCTGGCCGAGTGGCGTCCACGGGCGGCGGATCGCGGTGTGGAATTCCACATTCAGGCAAACCGGTTTCTCCACCACATGGTCCGCATGCTCGTCGGCACCATGGTGGATATCGCCCTCGAGCGCCGGCCACCGGACGACTTTGCCCGGCTGCTGACCTCGCATGACAACCAGGACACCAGTGCCCCGGCGCCGCCGCAGGGGCTCTATTTTGCCCGGGTCGAGTATCCGGCGTCGGCATTTCTCGAGGAGCAGCGGGCACATGCCATCGCAGGGTCGTAGCCGCATCCTCGCCAGCTGCTGCGTCGCGCTGCTCCTCTCTGCGTGCGACGCTTCGCCTGCACCGGATCCCGGCATCCGGATCTCCACGTCGGGCGCGCAGCAGCGTGCGGCGGCCGTCACCCAGGCGACGGCCGCCGTGGACGGGAGCCGGCGCACCGCGCTCGTGAACGCGGTGCAGATGGTGAGCCCGGCGGTGGTGTCCGTGAGCGTGACCTCGCGGCAGCGCATCACGCCGCGCAGTGCGTGGGACATGTTCTTCATCCCGCAAGGCGCGGAGCGCACGGTGCAGAGCTTCGGCACCGGCATCCTGATCCGGCCGGACGGTCTCATCCTCACCAACCAGCACGTCGTGGCCGGCGCGCAGTCCATCAACGTCACGCTGGGTGACGGCCGCAGCCTCACCGGCAAGGTGCTGGGCGAGGACCCGCTCACCGACATCGCGGTCATCAAGGTGGAGGGCACCAACCTGCCGGTGGCGCAGCTGGGGCGCAGCACCGACCTCATGATCGGCGAGTGGGTGGTGGCGCTGGGCAATCCGTACGTCTACATGCTGGGGAATTCGTCACCCACGGTCACGGTGGGCGTGGTGAGTGCCACCGGCCGCAACATCCTTCCATCCAGCGACCAGCCGGGCCTCTACCTCGACATGATCCAGACCGATGCGGCCATTAATCCGGGCAACTCCGGCGGGCCGCTGGTGAACGCGCTGGGCGAGGTGGTCGGCATCAACTCCTCCATCTTCACGAGCTCGGGCGGTTCCATCGGGCTTGGCTTTGCCATCCCGATCGAGCGCGCGGTGCGCATTGCTGACGAGATCGTCCGGACTGGCAGCGTGCGCCGGGCGTGGACCGGGCTCGAGGTCGCCGGTCCCCAGCAGGCCGCCGACTGGCGCTCGGCGGGTGGCGTCCGCATCGAGTCGGTGTCGCCCGGCGGCCCGGCGGCAAGGGCCGGTCTCAAGCCGGGCGATGTGCTGGTCAGCGCCAACGGCACGGCACTGCACAATTATCTCGACTGGGAAGCGGTGAAGCTCGACCTGCACGTGGGTGACGCGCTGGATGTCAACGTGGAGAGCGGCGGCCGCCAGTCGGAGCACAAGCTCGTCACCGGAGACCTCCCCACGGCGACGGCACCCAAGGTGACCGTGCTGCGCGACCTGCAGCTCGTCACTGTCACGCCGGCGGTGCAGGCCGAACGCGGCCTGCGCGTGAGCCAGGGCGCATTGATCTTCCGCATCAGCGATGCAGTCTCGCGCGCCACCGGGCTCCAGTCTGGCGACGTTCTTATCGGCATCAACAGTCTCCGGGTGCGTGACGCCGACCAGGTGGCCGACGCGCTCAAGGCACTGCCGCCTGGCCAGCCGTTCCGGCTGACATATGCGCGCGGCAGCTACTACGACTCGGTGATTCTCACATTCTGATGACCGACGACCGCTACCAGTCTCCGCTCGGTACCCGCTACGCCTCGCCCGCCATGCAGCGGCTGTGGGGCCCGGCCCACCGGATTGCCCTCTGGCGCCAGCTCTGGCTCATGCTGGCCGAAGCCGAGCGGGAGCTGGGACTTCCCATTCCGGAAGAAGCGGTGGCGGCGATCCGGGCCCATCTCGATGATGCCGATCTCGAGGCCGCAGCGCGCTATGAGCGCCGCTTCCGGCACGATGTGATGGCCCATGTGCATCACCTGGGGGACCAGGCACCGGATGCGCGGGCATTCATTCACCTTGGCGCCACCAGCTGCTTTGTCACCGACAACGCCGACTGCATCATCGTGCGCGACGCGCTGCGGCTCACCATGGGTCGGCTGCTCGCGGTCATGGACCAGCTCGGGGCCTTTGCCGCGCGCCATGCGGCCCTGCCCTGCCTGGCGTACACGCACTTCCAGCCGGCACAGCTCACGACAGTCGGCAAGCGTGCGACGCTCTGGCTGCAGGATCTCGCGATGGACGCGGCCGAGGTGGCCCATCGGCTGACGACCCTGCGCGCGCGTGGCTGCAAGGGCACCACCGGGACCCAGGCCAGCTTTCTCGAGCTCTTTGGCGGCAATGACGCCAAGGTCCGCGAGCTGGATGCGCGCGTGACCCATCGCATGGGCTTCGACGCCTCCTTCCCGGTCACCGGCCAGACCTACAGCCGGAAGCAGGACGCGATGGTGCTCGATGTCCTCTCCGGCATCGCACAGTCGGCCGCCAAGATGGCCAACGACATTCGCCTGCTGCAGCACGAGGGCGAGCTGCTGGAACCCTTCGAGAGCGACCAGATCGGTTCCAGCGCCATGGCCTACAAGCGGAACCCCATGCGCTCGGAGCGGATCGGCGCGCTGGCCCGCTTCGTCATCTCGCTCCAGGCCAATGGGGCGCACACCGCGGCCGCCCAGTGGCTCGAGCGCACCCTCGATGACAGCGCCAACCGCCGGCTCACGCTGCCGGAGGCGTTTCTCTCGGTCGATGCCATTCTCATCCTGGTGACCAACATCGTTGCGGGGCTCGAAGTGCGGGAGCCGGTCATTGCCCGGCATGTCGCGGCCCAGATGCCGTTCATGGCCACCGAGCGCTGGCTCATGCTCGGGGTGGAGCGTGGCGGTGACCGCCAGGCGCTGCACGAGGTGGTGCGCCAGCACTCGCTGGCCGTGGCCGAATCCGTTGCCGCCGGTGGGCGCAACGATCTCCTCGAGCGGCTGGGCCGCGATCCCGCCTTTGCCGCCGTGCCGGCCGACCAGTTGCGCGCCGAACTGGACCCTCGGCGCTACACCGGCCGGTCCGAGGCACAGGTCCATGAGTTCCTGCGCGAGTTCATCGAACCGCTGCTCGTCCAGCTGCGGCCGCTCGCCACCGCGCCGGATGCCGCCGAGGTGCGGGTATGAGCGTCCTGATGCGCAGCATGCTGCCCCTGCCGATGATTCGCCGGGGCAAGGTGCGCGAGGTCTACGCGGCGGGCGACAACGAGGTGCTGCTGGTCGCCAGCGACCGGGTGAGCGCGTTCGACGTGGTGATGCACGAAGCCATACCCTGCAAGGGGGCGGTGCTCACCCAGCTCAGCGCCTGGTGGTTCCAGCAGCTCGCCGGCGTGACGCCGTCGCACTTCATCACTGCCGACGCAAGCGAGATCATCGCCCGGATTCCGCAGCTGGCAGAGCACGTGCGGACCGTCGCGGGGCGCGCCATGCTGGTGCGGCGGACCTTTCCCATCGCCTTCGAATGCGTGGTGCGGGGATACATCGCCGGATCCGCGTGGGCGGAGTATCGCGAGCACGGCACCCTGGCCGGCGAGCGGCTGCCGGTCGGGCTGGTGGAAAGTGCCCAGCTCCCGAAGCCGATCTTCTCGCCGGCCACCAAGGCGGAGACCGGCCACGATGAGAACGTGCCGGTGAGCCGGCTGGAACAGGCGCTGGGCGCCGAGATGACCGGGCGACTCCGCCAGACCAGTCTCGCGCTCTACGAGGCCGGGCGAGATATCGCCGCCGCCAGCGGCATCATCGTGGCCGACACCAAGTTCGAATTTGGCGGGGCGCTCGATGGCAGCCTGCTGCTGATTGACGAAGTGCTCACCCCCGACTCCTCCCGCTTCTGGCCGGCCGACCGCTACCACCCTGGACGCTCGCAGCCGAGCTTCGACAAGCAGCCGCTGCGGGACTGGCTCTCCAACGAGCGCGGTCACGGGCGCTGGGACGGCAACGCGCCTCCGCCCACGCTGCCCGACGAAGTGGTGCAGGCGACGAGCGAGCGCTACCTCGACGCCTACCGCCGCATCACGGGGCGCGAACTGGCGCGGGACGACTGATGCGGATCGCGCGGGAGGGCTGGCCCTTCATCGTCGGTGCCCTCGTGGTGCTGGTCCTGCTCGCCGTGGCGCACCTGGGTGTGCTGGCCATGATCTGGCTGGTGATCACTTTCTGGGTGGTGGCGTTCTTCCGCGATCCGCTTCCGGCCGGGCCATTCGATCCGCGGGTGCTGCTGGCACCGGCCGACGGCAAGGTGGTCAGCATCATCGAAACGGATGAGCCCGCCTTTTTCCAGGACCGCGCGATCCGGGTGTCGATCTTCATGAACGTGTTCGACTGCCACGTGAATCGTTACCCTGCGGCCGGCGTCGTCCGGTACCGGCACTATAACACCGGGCATTTTGGCCACGCCGCCGAGGACAAGGCCAGTCTCGAGAATGAGCAGTCGAGCGTCGGCGTGGAGACCGAGCACGGCAAGATGCTGGTGCGGCAGATCGCGGGGCTGGTGGCCCGCCGCATCGTGACCGATCATGGCGTCGGCACGCGGGTGGACCAGGCCGAGCGGCTCGGCATGATCCGGTTCGGCTCGCGGGTCGACCTCTTTCTTCCTCCAGGCACGCCCCTGCGGGTCAGCGTGGGTGATCGCACCCGGGTGGCCAGAACGGTGGTGGCAGCATGGAAGTGACCGGCGAGCCACAGCCGCAGCGTCGCGGCGTCAAGCGCGTGGTCATCGTGATGCCCAGTGCCTTCACGCTGGCCAACCTGTTCTTCGGCATCTGGTCCATGGTCTGGGCCTCGCAGGGCCGGCTGGCATGGGCCGGCTGGTTCATCGTGTTCGCCGGCATCCTCGACATGCTCGACGGGCGCATGGCACGGATGTCCAACACCGGGTCCCGGTTCGGCGCGGAGCTCGATTCGCTGGTAGATGTGGTCTCGTTCGGCGTGGCACCGGCCTTCCTGCTGTACTTCGTCGAGTTTCATTCGGCGGGCCGGTTCGGCTGGCTGGTCTGCTACTTCTACGTGGTGGCCGCCGCGCTTCGCCTGGCCCGGTACAATGTGTCCTCCGCGGCGAAGCCGACCCCGGGGTGGTTCACCGGCCTTCCCTCGCCGGCGGCGGGGATGACGGCCGCCACCTACTATCCGTTCAGACAGACGGAGTGGTACCAGCGTACCATGCTGTACCTCAATTTCGAGCAGCAGGGCCTGGTCGTGCTCCTGATCCTGCTCTCGATGCTGATGGTGAGCAACGTGAAGTATCCCCGGTTCCCCGCCATCGGCTTCCGCAGCGGCGCGGGCATCGCCGGCTCCATCTTCCTCGTGATCGTGATCGTCGGCAGCATTTCCGCACCGGAGTCGTTCCTCTTCCCGCTGGGCATCGTCTATCTCGCCTTCGGGATCATCCGCGCAGCCGTGCTCGGCTTCATGCAGCCGGGTGAGGACAACGAAAGCGGGATCAGCCGGCTGACCCTCAACCGGGGCCGAGCCCCGTGGCGCCGGCGGCGGCGCCAGGAACCACCGTCATGACCTTCCGCATTCTCGTCCGTGTCATGCCCCGGCAAGGGCTCCTCGATCCCCAGGGCCAGGCCGTGGAACATGCCCTTTCCACGCTGGGCTACCCGCCGCTCGATTCGGTTCGGGTGGGCCGGGCCATCGAGATCGGCATGGAGGCGGCCAACGCCAGCGAGGCGGAAGCACGGGCCCGCGACATGTGCGAGCGGGTGCTGGCCAATCCGGTCATGGAAGATTTTCACCTCACCGTGGAGGCGTCCTGATGCTCCGCGTGGGTGTACTCCGGTTCCCCGGCATCAATTGCGAAGAAGAGACGCTCCGGGCCGCTGAGCGCATCGGGGCTGACGCGCGCTACATCTGGCACCGCGACACCACGCTCGGCGGCGCCGACGTCGTCCTCATCCCCGGCGGGTTCAGCTACGGCGACTACCTCCGGGCCGGCGCCATTGCGCGCTTCAGCCCGGTGATGGCCGCTGTCCGCGACCACGCCGCCGCGGGCGGCCCCGTGCTTGGCATCTGCAACGGCTTCCAGATTCTGTGCGAGGCGCAGCTGCTGCGCGGCGCGCTGATGCGCAATCACCGGCTCCGCTACGTGTCGCGCCCGGTCCGCTGCATCGTGGAGCAGACCGCGACGCCGTTCACCTCGGGGTTCATCCACGGCCAGGCACTGGAGTTGCCCATCGCCCACGGCGACGGCCGCTACGTGGCTGACACGGATACGCTGCGCATGCTCGAGGCGGAAGGCCGCGTGGTCCTGCGCTACGCCAGCGACGAGGATAATCCCAACGGGGCCATGAGCAACATCGCCGGCATCATGAATGCCGGCGGGAACGTGGTCGGCATCATGCCGCACCCCGAGCGCGCCGCCGATCCGCTGGTGGGCAACACGGACGGCGCAGGCTTCTTTACCTCCATCACCGACTGGCATGCCCTGCACCAGCCGGTTTCCCATACTCCCTGACGGCCACGACCATGACCGAAAAGCCCAGCCATAACGAGGACGAATATTTCGCCCGGCAGGACGCTGAGCTCATGCAGGCCCAGCGCGCCCAGCTCAATGAGGAACGCGCTGCCGCCGAGCGGCAGCAGCACCTGATGAAGTGCCCCAAGGATGGCTACGACCTGACCAGCCGCGACTTTCACGGCGTCACGGTTGAGACCTGTGACCACTGCGGCGGCATGTGGCTCGACGCCAATGAGCTCGAGCAGCTCGCCGGCGCCACCCACGAGCCCGGCCTGCTGAGCCGCGTCTTTGGTGACGTCATGACAACGCTCAGATCGCGGCGGGACCGGCGTGGCTGATACCGTGGCGCAGGACGCGCAACCCATGACACTCGAGGGCGAGCCGGCCATCTCCCCCGAGCTGGTGCGCGAGCATAACCTGAACGAGCTGGAGTTCGAGCGTATTGTGGCAATGCTCGGCCGCACGCCCACGTTCACCGAGCTCGGCATCTTCTCCGCGCTCTGGAGCGAGCACTGCTCCTACAAGCACTCCAAGCCGGTGCTCAAGCGTTTCCCCACCACCGGGCCGCAGGTGGTCCAGGGGCCGGGCGAGAATGCCGGCGTCCTGCGGCTGCCCGATGGCTGGGCGGTGGCCTTCAAGGTGGAGTCCCACAACCACCCGTCCGCGGTCGAGCCCTATCAGGGCGCGGCCACCGGCGTGGGCGGCATCCTGCGCGACGTGTTCACGATGGGCGCACGGCCCGTGGCCCTGCTCAACAGCCTTCGCTTCGGGCCACTGGATCTCGCCCGCAATCGCTTCCTCATGAGTGGCGTGGTACGAGGCGTCGGCGACTATGGCAATTGCGTCGGCGTGCCAACCTTGGGTGGGGAGGTCGGGTTTGCCGACGGATACAGCGGCAATCCGCTGGTGAACGCCATGTGCGTGGGCCTGCTGCGGGAGAAGGACCTGATTCGCGCCAAGGCGGAAGGCGTGGGGAACGTACTTCTCGCGGTCGGTGCGCGCACCGGCCGTGACGGCATCCATGGCGCCAGCTTCGCCTCCGAGGAGTTGAGCGAGAAGAGCGAGGCACGTCGCCCGCAGGTCCAGGTGGGCGATCCCTTCACCGAGAAGCTGCTCCTCGAGGCCAGCCTCGAGCTGATCACCTCGGGCCTGATCGTGGCCATCCAGGACATGGGCGCCGCAGGGCTCACCAGCTCGTCCGCGGAGATGGCGGCGCGAGGCGGCGTTGGCGTCGAGATCGATACCGGCCTGGTGCCGACCCGCGAGCCCGGCATGTCGGCGTATGAGATCCTGCTCTCGGAATCGCAGGAGCGGATGCTGGTCGTCGCCGATCCCGCCAACGTTGGGGGGATCGGGGCAATCTGCGCCAAGTGGGAACTGCACGCCACGCCGATCGGCCATGTGACCGATGACGGCATGTATCGGGTAAGGCACCACGGCGTGGTCGTGGCTGCCATTCCCGGCACCCAGCTGGTGGAAGACTGCCCCATCTACGAGCCCGAGGCACGCGAAAGCGAGGAAGCCGTGGCTCGGCGACGAGCCGGACCATCGAAAGCAGGTGCTCCGTCCCTCGCGGAGGCGTTGCCGAGGCTGCTCGACGCGCCCAACATCGCCAGCAAGCGCTGGGTGTTCGAGCAGTACGACACGACCGTCCGCGCCACGACGGTCCTGCCGCCCGGCGGTGACGCCGGCGTGCTGATGGTGCCCGACGCAAGCTTTGGCCTCGCGGTCACGATCGACTGCAATGCCCGGCTGGTGCTGCTGGATCCGTACGAAGGCGGCAAGGGTGCGGTGGCCGAAGCCGCCCGCAACATCGCGTGCACCGGCGCCGTGCCGCTCGGCATCACGGACTGCCTCAATTTCGGAAACCCGGAAAAGCCCGACGTGTTCTATCAGTTCACCGAGGCATGCCGGGGGATCAGTGATGCCTGCCGCGCCTTCGGCACCCCGGTGACCGGTGGCAATGTGTCGTTCTACAATGAGAGCCCCAGCGGCGTGGTCTACCCCACGCCTACCATCGGCATGGTGGGTCTTCTGGCCGATGTGACTCGTCGTGTTCCGAGCCATTTCCAGCGGGAACATGACCGCATCTTCGTCGCCGGCACGACGCATGGCCAGCTGGGCGGGTCAGCCTACTGGGCCGAGCTGCTGGACTTCGTGGGCGGAACTCCGCCGGTCATCGATCTGGCCGCCGAACTCGCCCTGCAGCGATTCCTCGTCGCCGCCGCGGCGGCAGGGCTGCTGCGCTCCGCACATGACTGCTCGGAGGGTGGCCTCGCGGTCACCGTGGCCGAGGCTGCCATCGGGGGCCCGTGGAGCGACTCGGGATTGGGCGCCACGGTGGATCTCAGGGGTTGCGCATCCGGACTCGATGCAGCGGCGCTGCTCTTCGCGGAAGATGGCGCCCGAGCCGTGCTGAGCGCGGCTCCGGAGCACGCCGCGGAGTTGACCAGATTGGCCAGGTCCTGCGGCGTGCCACTGCATGAAACTGGCACGGTCCTCGCTCCCGGGCAGGACCTGACCATGACCCTGCCAGACCAGCAGCTCTCATGGAGCATTGCCGCCCTGAGGGCGGCATATTTCGACGCCATCCCGCGGCGGATGGAGTAGCACGGCATTACCAGCGTGATCGGAGCCTGAATTCATGTGCGGTGTAATCGGCGTCGCCAACCTCCCTGAGGCAGCCCGGCTGACCTACCTCGGGCTTTACGCCCTGCAGCATCGGGGTCAGGAGAGCGCCGGTATCGTGGCGCTCGACGAGTCGGGCACCGCACGCGTCCACCGCGGCATGGGGCTGGTCTCGGAAAACTTCAATGACGCGGTCTTCGCACGGCTACCCGGTGACGTGGCGGTCGGGCACACCCGCTATTCCACCTCTGGCAGCACGGTGCTGGCCAACGCGCAACCGCTGCTGGCCAACACCCGGAGCGGGCCGCTCTCGGTGGCCCACAATGGCAACCTGGTCAACGCGCATCTCCTGCGCGATGAACTGGTCCGCCAGGGCGCCATCTTCTCCTCCTCGAGCGATACCGAGGTGCTGGTGCATCTCATCGCCCGCTCGGAGGCCACCAATCCCGACGACCAGATCCGCGACGCCCTGGAACAGGTGGATGGCGCCTACAGCCTGGTGATCTCGGTGGGCCGCACCCTCTATGCGGCCGTGGACAGCCGGGCGTTCCGCCCCATGGTCCTTGGCCGCCTGGGCGACGGGTTCGTGGTCGCATCAGAGACCTGTGCGCTCGACCTGGTGGGCGCCAGCATGATGTGCGAGCTGCAGCCCGGCAATTTCCTGAAGATCGAGGAGGGCAAGGTGACCCACCTGCCCCGCCTCGAGCCACGGCCGGTCTCCCGTTGCGTCTTTGAACTGGTCTATTTCGCGCGCCCCGACAGCACCGTCTTCGGGGAATCGGTGGACAAGGTGCGACGCGAGCTGGGCCGCGCGCTCGCGCGGGAGCACCCCGCGCCCGATGCCGATGTGGTCTTCAGCGTGCCCGACAGCTCCAACGCGATGGCCCTGGGCTTTGCCGAGACGTCCGGCATCAAGCTCGAGCACGGCCTCATCCGGAATCACTACGTGGGGCGAACCTTCATCAATCCCACCCAGGCGCTGCGGATCGCGAAGGTCCGCATCAAGTTCAATCCCGTGCGCGAGGTGATCGAGGGCAAGCGGGTGGTCGTGGTGGACGACTCCCTGGTGCGCGGCAATACCAGCCGCGGGCTGGTGCAGATGATTCGCGCGGCCGGCGCGCGTGAAGTGCACCTGCGCCTCGCCTCGCCGCCCATTACCGGGCCGTGCCATTACGGCATCGATACGCCCGACCGCGACGAGCTCATCGGCTCATCTCACTCGGTGGAGGAGATCCGCCAGTTCCTGGGCGTCGACACGCTCGGCTACCTGAGCCTCGAAGGGATGCTTGCCGCCGCCGGCCAGGGGCCGCACGACGCGCCACGTTTCTGTCATGCCTGTTTCTCCGGTCAGTACCCGACCCCTGTCGCCGAGGAACTCGTGCAGCTACGTCACATGTCACCGCTGGTGCCCGCCGAGGCGGCGCCGTGAGCGGCAGCGGCGGCTACGCCCAGCCGCTGGTCTACTTCTTTGGTCAGGGCCGCGCGGATGGCACCGCCTCGATGCGCGATCTCCTCGGCGGCAAGGGCGCCGGCCTCGCCGAGATGACCCAGATCGGCATCCCTGTTCCACCCGGCTTCACCATCGCCTCGTCCGTCTGCCTCACCTATCTCGAAAGCCACCAGTTTCCGCCCCGGCTCCGCACGGAAGTGGAAACCGCGCTCAATCGTCTTGAAGCAACAACGGGCAAGCAGTTTGGCGGCACCAGGGATCCGCTGCTGGTGTCGGTGCGCTCGGGCGCGGCGGTATCCATGCCTGGCATGATGGAAACCATCCTCAACCTGGGACTCAACGACGAAACCGTGGCCGCGCTGGCGCGGTTGAGCGGCAACGAGCAGTTCGCCTGGGACTCCTACCGGCGATTCATCCAGATGTACGGTGGCGTGGTCTACGACCTGCCCAAGAAGGGGTTCGACCAGCTGCTGGACGGCCGCAAGCACGAGAGCGGCGTCGAGCGCGACATTGACCTGCCGGTGGAGCAGATGCGCGCGCTGGTGCGCGACTTCAAGGCGCTGATCGAGAAGTCGGTGGGTCACGCCTTCCCCGAATCACCACTCGACCAGCTGTGGGGCGCCATCGCGGCGGTCTTCGAAAGCTGGAACACCCGCCGCGCCATCGATTACCGGAGGCTGCACGACATTCCCGACACCATGGGCACCGCCGTCAATGTCGTGTCCATGGTGTACGGCAACCTGGGCAACGACTCCGGCACCGGGGTCGCCTTCTCCCGCGACCCCAGCACCGGCGAACGCAAGCTCTACGGCGAGTTTCTCCTGAATGCGCAGGGCGAGGACGTGGTGGCGGGCATCCGCACGCCGGTCAACATCGCCGACCTCCACCAGTCGCTCCCCGGTGCGGCAAAGGAACTGGAGCAGGTGGCCCGGCTGCTCGAGCGGCACTTCCGCGACATGCAGGACATGGAGTTCACCGTGGAGCGCGGCAAGCTCTACATGCTGCAGACGCGGCGGGGCCAGCGCTCGGGCCAGGCCGCGGTGCGCATCGCGGTCGAAATGGTGGGCGAGGGATTGATCCCGGAGGACGAAGCCGTCACTCGCATCCCGCCGAACGACCTCAACCAGCTGCTCCATCCCACCATCGACACCAGCGCCAGGCTGGACCTCCTGGCGACGGGATTGCCGGCCTCGCCCGGGGCCGCCAGCGGGCTGGTGGTATTCGACGCCGACCGCGCGGAAGCGCGCGCCAAGGATGGCGACGCGGTCATCCTGGTGCGGCGGGAAACCTCGCCTGAGGACTTTCATGGGATGGTGGCCGCGAAGGCGGTGCTCACGGCGCGCGGCGGCATGACCTCGCATGCGGCGGTGGTGGCGCGGGGCATGGGCAAGCCCTGCGTGGCCGGCGCGACGACGCTCGACGTGGACGAGGACGGCAGCCGGTTCTCCGTGGACGGCCGGGTGGTGAGCGAGGGCGACTGGATCACGGTGGACGGCGCCACCGGTCGCATCTACGCGGGACGCACGACGCTCAAGCAGCCCGAGCTGTCCGATGACTTCCGCACGCTCATGTCGTGGGCCGACAAGGTGCGGCACCTGCGGGTCCGCTGCAACGCGGACACGCCCGCCGACGCACATCGCGGCCGCGAGTTTGGCGCCGAGGGCATCGGGCTCTGCCGCACCGAGCACATGTTCTTCGAGGGCGACCGGCTGTCGGCGATGCGGGAAATGATCGTGGCCAGCGACGCCGAGGGGCGCAAGCGCGCGCTCACCCGCATCCTGCCGATGCAGCGCGCCGACTTCGAGGCCATCTTCCGCGCCATGGACGGCTTGCCGGTCTGCATCCGCCTGCTGGACCCGCCGCTGCACGAGTTCCTGCCCAAGGATGCGGGGGAGATTGACACGCTGGCGCGCGAAATGGAGATCGAACCGGAGCGCTTGCAGCGCATCGTCAGCAGCCTGACAGAAGTGAACCCGATGCTCGGCCTGCGCGGCTGCCGCCTCGGAATCCTCTTCCCGGAAATCACGGCCATGCAGGCGCGCGCCATCTTCGAGGCGGCCTGCACTGTCGCGGCAGGCGGTGTCCGCGTGCTGCCGGAGGTGATGATCCCGCTGGTCGGCAACGTGATCGAGTTCCGGAAGCAGGCGCAGGTGGTGCGGGAGATCGCAGACAAGGTCTGCGCCGAACGGCAGGCCAGCGTGGCCTATACGCTGGGCACCATGATCGAGCTCCCGCGTGCCGCGCTCACGGCCGATACCATTGCCCGGGAAGCCCAGTTCTTTTCCTTCGGCACCAATGACCTCACCCAGACCACCTGGGGCCTTTCGCGCGACGATGCCGGCAAGATCCTGCCGCTGTACATCGAACAGGGAATCATCGAGGATGACCCGTTCCAGGTGCTGGACCAGGTCGGCGTCGGCAAGCTGATGAAGCTGGGTGTCGAGCTCGGCCGCGGCGCCCGCCCGGATCTCAAGGTCGGTATCTGTGGCGAGCATGGAGGCGAACCGGCATCGGTGGGCTTCTGCGACCAGCTGGGCATGAACTACGTCTCCTGTTCTCCCTTCCGCGTGCCGATTGCCCGGCTCGCCGCGGCGCAGTCCGCGCTCACCCGCCGGGGCAGCACCGACCGGACACGTGCCACGGTGTAACCCCCTTGTCGTAACCGACGGGAGCCGTTTAGCGTATAGCCCGCAGCACGACATCCTCAGCGCATGCTGGTCGTGGCCGGCATGCGCTCACTTGTTCCTTCAGTGGCGGAGATGGACCCGATGAGCAGGAAGCTTCTTTCGATCGCGGCGCTGGGCGCCGTGCTGGCGCTCGGCGCATGCGGCGACGATGATAATGGTCCCAATGGGGAAACGCTCAGCGCGCAGGAGCAGACGGCGCTGTTGCAGGCCCTGAGCAATGAAGCGGTCTTTGCGCCCGGCGTCGCCGTGGCCATCAGTCCGCTGCTGAGTGAAGCCCAGGTCGGATCCATGGGCGACTTCGCCACGGTCGGCTCGCAGCTCAAGCTTACGCTCGTCAATGGTTCGACGACTACCACCACCGTCTTCACGTCGGTAACCGGCTGGGCCGGGCTCGATGTCGGCGCCAAGACCGTGGACAGCGCCATCACTGTCGCCTCGATCGCCGAAGGCCAGGGAACCTTCCCGAGCACGGTAAGCGCCGACCTGGAAAGCGGAGACGGCTTCGCCAGCTACTTCGACGGAACCGACACCTTCGTCGGAGAAAGCGGCGAATTCAACATGACGAGCAGCAGCTTCGGGGCCACCGAGGACTGCCCCAACGTGCAGGTCGGCAATGGCCTTACCTCCTGCCGGATCGCGTTCGGCACCATGAGCGGCAATTTCGACTTCGCTGCCTCGAACGGGTCGGACGACTACACCCGCGGCAACACCTCGTTCAGCGTGCCGGCGGTGCAGCTCTCGATCACGGTGGACGTGACCCAGGAGTGAGGGTCGTCGGTCTTCGGGC
>DASSTP010000172.1:0-16525 GCA_035707845.1 Gemmatimonadales bacterium
TAGACGACACCCATCCCGCCCCGGCCCACCTCACCCTCGATGGTGTAGGCGTCACCCAGCGCATCCGCGAGTCGCGCGGCCAGCGGCTTGTCCAGGGGTGAGCTCATCCGATGATTAGCCCTCGAGGGCGAGTGAAGGTCAGCATCCGTCCGAAAGGCAACCACCCAATTTGTGCGCGAGCCCCGTCATGGGCAACAGAGAGGCGAATCCTGTACGGTCAGCCCAGCCCATGAGATTCGGGTGCCGAATCGACGTGCCAAGATGGCATGAAAAGTGGGCTCGCACATCGGGGCCAGGCGGCGGGTGCAGGGTCGCAGGTCGCAAGTCGCAGGTCGCGTGCGACTTGCGACTCGCGACCCTCGGTGGCACACCCGGTGCACCTGACAGGTCCGATTTACCGTAGAGACTGCCAGATCGCGCGCCCCGCGCACATGTTACAGGCGACGGCCGTGATTACGCGTTGTTCGCCGCCCAAGGAGAACCGATGTCCGAACGACTGACCCTGCCCGTGCTGCCGCTGCGCGAGGTTGTGCTGTTTCCCGGAGTGACGGCGCCGATTGGTGCTGGCCGCCCGGGCACGCTGCGCGCCATCGAAGCGGCCCTGCAGACACCCGATAAACTCGTCTTTGCCGTCTCCCAGCGCCAGAACACCGAAACGGTCGAGGCGGAATCACTCTATACCATTGGCACCATCGCCCGCATCGGCCAGCTCCAGCGCGGGCTGGCCGGCATGCAGCTCCTGCTGCATGGTGAGCGGCGTGGTATCGCCATCCACTACAGCGAAACCGATGGGTATCTCCAGGCCGTGGTCCGTGAGGCTGAGGAGATGCTGCCCCTCAATCCCGAGGACCCGGCCTTCGTGGCCCTCCACCGCGAGGCGCGGGCGCGGGCGGCGGAGCTAGGCCAGAAGTCCGGCCTGCCGGAAGAAGTGGTGAACCAGGTCCTGGCCGGTGTCAACGAGCCGGGCCGGTTTGCCGATCTCGTCGCGGGCTACATCGATATCTCGCCTGCCCAGCGGCAGAGCCTGCTGGAAACCCTGTCGGCCGAAGAGCGGCTCCGGCGTGTGCTGGTGCACGTGCAGCGGCAGATCGGCGTGCTCGATGCCCAGGAGGACATCAAGTCACAGGTGCAGGAAGAGCTTGGTGAGCGGCAGCGCGAGATGTTCCTGCGCGAGCAGCTCAAGCGCATTCGCCAGGAACTGGGCGAGGACGAAGAGGGCGACGAGCTCGAGGAACTCAAGGCCAAGATCGAGGCCCTGGAGCTGCCCGAGGAAGCGCGGAAGGAAGTGGACCGCGAGATGTCCCGCCTGGCGCGCACCGGGCGCGAGAGCATGGAGGCGCAGGTCATCCGCACCTATCTGGAAAACGTGGCCGAGCTGCCATGGAACCTCCGGAGCGCGGAACACCTGGACCTGAGGGAAGCGCAGCGCATCCTCGACGAGGACCATTACGCCCTCACCGACGTCAAGGACCGGGTGCTGGAATTCCTCGCCGTGCGCCAGCTGCGCGAGGCGAACCGGGCGCGGGAAGCAGCGGAGGAGGCGGATGAGTCGCCGCCGGCCGACGTGGTCACCGGTGGCGAGGAGCCGCCGGTGGCCACCGCCACCGTGCCGGAACCCAATCGTCCCGCCCCCGGCAATGAAGATGACAAGGGCGCCAAGGGTCCCATCCTGCTCTTCGTGGGGCCCCCGGGCGTCGGCAAGACGTCCATCGCCAAGAGCATCGCCCGCGCCATGGGGCGGCGCTACGTCCGCATCTCGCTGGGCGGTGCCCGCGACGAGGCCGACATCCGTGGCCACCGTCGCACCTACGTGGGCGCCATGCCGGGCCGGATCCTCCAGGGGATGAAGCAGGCCGGCACCAAGAACCCGGTCTTCCTGCTGGACGAGGTCGACAAGCTGGGCGTCTCCTTCCAGGGCGACCCGGCCAGTGCCCTGCTCGAGGTGCTCGACCCGGCCCAGAACGATTCCTTCGTGGACCACTACCTCGGCGTGCCGTTCGACCTGAGCGAAGTGCTCTTCATCGCCACGGCCAACTTCATCCAGAACATCCCGGGCCCGCTGCTCGACCGGATGGAAGTGGTGGACTTTGCCGGATACACCGAGCGGGAGAAGCACGCCATTGCCCGGCAGTACCTGATTCCCCGTCAGCTCACCGACAACGGCGTGACGCCGGAGCAGCTGGAGATCACCGACGACGCGCTATCGGAGATCATCACCGGCTACACCCGCGAAAGCGGCGTGCGTCAGCTCGAGCGCGAAATCGGCCGGCTGGCCCGCAAGGTGGCCCGGCAGATCGCGTCCGGCCAGGTGGAACAGCTGACGGTGAACAAGGACCTGGTGGACGACCTGCTGGGCCGGCCCAAGGTGCATCCGGAGAAGATGGCCGGGACCGACCAGGTGGGAGTGAGCACCGGCATGTACTACACGCCGGCCGGCGGTGACATCATGTTCGTCGAGGCCAGCACCATGCGTGGCAAGGGCGAACTGGTGCTGACCGGACAGCTGGGTGACGTGATGAAGGAGTCAGCCCGCGCGGCATGGACCTACGCGCGCTCGCACGCGGCCGCGCTCCGGATTCCCGATGAGATGTTCGACCGGGACCTGCACGTCCACGTGCCGGCCGGTGCCATTCCCAAGGATGGCCCGTCGGCGGGTGTGACCATGGCCACGGCGATTGTCTCGACCCTTTCCAACCGTCCCGTGCGGCATGACATCGCCATGACCGGCGAGATCACGCTCAGGGGCCGGGTGCTGCCGATCGGTGGCGTCAAGGAAAAGGTGTTGGGAGCGGTGCGGGCGGGAATCACCAGGATCATCCTGCCGCAGGAGAACGAGGCTGATCTCGAGGACCTGCCGGAGGAGGTCCGCAAGACGCTGGATATCTCCCTGGTCTCAACGCTGGGCGAGGTGCTCGCGCTGACCCTGCGCGGCGCGTCCTTCCGCGAAGGCCGCCTGCTCTTCGGCAACGAGAATCCGCAGGACGTGGCCCCGCTGGCGGTGGGGTATACGCACTAGGGCGTAGGGCATGAGGCATGAGGCATGGGGGTTGCGAGTCCCCTCACGCCTCACGCCTCACGCCTCACGCCTCATGCCCCAAGCCCCATCTCCACCTTCACCACGATCCTCCCCCCATCCCGCGTCTCATACGGGTGATCGGCCAGCATGTTCCGCAGCTTGGTCTCGATCACCCTTGCTCCGCCCGGCGCCGACCCCCGCAGGATCACGTCGAAGGTGCGGCCGCCGCGGCGTCCCACGATGTCGCTCTGGCGCACCGTCGCACGGATGACGGCGGCCGCATGTGCCAGCAGCCGGTCGCCGGTGGCGTGATCGTAGGTTGCGTTGACCTGATCCAGGTCCTCGACAATCACCCGCAGCACCGTGAGCGGCCGGCCGTCGCGCTGCGCCAGCTGCACGGCGTGGTCCAGCTCCGCCTGGAAGGCGGAATCGTTGAGGGCACCGGTCAGTGGATCACGCCGGATGAGCTCGCGTACCCGGCGTCCGCGCTCGGCGCGCGCGCGCAGCTCCTCCACGGTGCTCGACGCCGGCCGGGCCCCGGTCATCACCTCGTCCACCCCTTCGCGCAGCGCCGCCAGTCGATCCTCATTGGACAGCGCCCCCATCAGGACCACGGGGACGGAGACGCAGCGCGGGTCCTGGCGCAGCAGCCGGGCAAGGGCACGGCCGCCTCCCTCGGGCAGCGTCGCCGAGGCCACGACCAGGTCCGGAACCGACAACTCGAGGTGCTGGCGCGCCACGTCCGAGCTGTCCGCTCGCCGGACTTCCATGCCGAGCCCCGCCAGCCCGTCGGCCAGCTGGGTGCCGCGGGCCTCATCGTCATCGGCGAGCACGGCGACAAACCGGGACGCGCTGGTGAGCACGTGGCGCTGCGCCAGCCGGGCGAGTTCACTCGCCGCTCGCGTCTCGGGCAACACCAGTTCGGCGCCGGCGACGGCCGCACGAAGCCGGTCCACCGGTGTGGCACCTTCGACCAGCACGACCGTCCGCGGCACTGGCGCCGGTGCCGCGCTCCATGAGGCGGCGGCGCCATAGGCGCCGGAGCCCCGTGCCATCAGCACCACGATCTGCGCCGCTTCCGGTCTCGCGACATCATCGGGTCGCGCGTCGGCAGGGAGGCAGCGCACCGTGAACCCGGCCGCGACCAGGATGTCGCGCAGTTCGTCCGTCATGGCGGGGTCAGTGCCCGCCAGGACCGCGAGTCGCGCGATGGAATCGCCAGCGGCGGCGCGCAGCAGCCGCTCGGCTTCGGTGAACAGCACGGCCAGCCGGTCCACCGCGTCATCGAGCCAGTCGACGTCGAGTGGCGCCGGCGGCGGATCCTGCAGGAGCCACCGCTCCACTTCCCGTGCGGCCGAGCTGATTTCGGGGAAGCCGTACGAACCGCCGGAGCCGACCAGGCGGTGGAAGCGGGTGCGCAGCGCGGCGAGCGCCTCGACCTCACCCGACCGGTAGCGGTCGGCGTCGGTGCGGATTTCCGTGAGGCGTTCGGCGCCGTCGGCGAGATACTCCCGGCGCAGCTGGTCGAAGGCCTTGGCGAATGGCTCCATCACTCGAGCCCGGTGAGATGCCGGAACGCGAGTGTCGCCGCCGCAACGATGGCCGGCGCGGCACTCCAGTGTCCGGTGACGTCGCTGCCGCGGCGGGAGGCCACCAGCGCAGTGCGGTTGTCCAGCACCGCGAGGAAGGGCTCGCCCGGCCACTGATCGGCGGCATCGATCCGGGCAATGTCCGCAAAATCGAGGGTCGCCTCGCCCGTCGAGGCGAGCGCAAGTGGAACGTCCTGGCTGGCAGCCCGGCGAAGCACCGGCGCGAGCAGGGGAAAGGCATCCGCTGGGGCGACGAGGCGCACCGAGCTCGTGGCGCGGGCAACGTCATGGGACACCAGCTGGAGCACACCGCGGGGCGAACTGACTTCTACCACCGTGGGCGTGTCGGGAGCCGCTGCGCCAGCCAGGTCGCGTGTGAGCTGGTCGAACGCGGCGCCGTGCTGGCTGGCGATCTGGGCCAGGAGTGTCGCGGCCGGCTCCGCACGGTAGCGCCGCGGGCGGCCGCCGTCGGCGCGCGCGGCCCCCTTCTGCACCAGCGCCTCGAGCGCCGCGTACGCGTTGGCCCGTGCGAGACCGGCGCCCCGCGCCACGGCGTAGCCCGTGCCGGGGCCGCCGGTCAGCAGGACTCGATAAACGAGGCTCTCAGTGGCCGTGAAGCCGAAGGGAGTAAGGTCGAGCGTTGGCACCACACCGCGCTGGCTGAAGAGGACGAAGGCTCAGGACCAGGACAGCTCCCAGCCGAGGATGCGGGCAATGAGCGCGAGGCGGAAGGTGACGTCCGCTTCGCGCCCCTCGGTTTCCCGGACATCCGAGGCAAGCGGGAACATGTGATATGTAATCTTGTGCGTGGCCTTGGGGAGTGACCTGAGGTTCTTCGGGCGCCATACGCCGTGCTCGTCGCAGTCCGCCAGCAGCCGGCCCAGCACCCTGGACGCCACGGGGGCCCAGGTGAGCGCGCCCATCCGCGCCATCAGTTCGATGTAATGAAGCGCCAGCGGGATATCCTTGGCATTGCCACGCGAATCGGCGGCGATGGGATCGCCCAGGAGCAGGTGGGCCGGCTTGAGGTTCTTCCTGCCCAGCTTGACCGAGAACGCCTTCTTGGGCGCGGGCTGCGCCAGGTAATGGCCCAACCGCTCGGTGAAGCCGGCTCGCTCGCGCTGGAGGGCGGGCATCGCCGCGATCATGGCGACCGAATACCAGCTCGGCGGATACGCCTCGGGATGCAGGATGGTGGCGCTGCCGGAGCGGATGAAGGGCTTCTCCGCGAGCGGGCTCCGCAGGAAGGCCGAGACGGCACTCGCCACCCGATGTCCGGCGCCACGGAGCCGGGGGTCGTCGGCGTAACCTGCTTCCGCGAGGGCGCAGGTCGCCGCTTCACGCTCGGTCTCCCGGGCCCACGGAATCACCGCCGGTTCGGTCTTGGCCGCTTTCTGGTACTCGAAGAGGAGCGATGGGTCCTCGTCGCGGGTCAGGAGACGAAAGAGGACCCGGTCGGCCAGCTTGAAGGGCCGGCTGCCGTGGGGCCAGGCGAGTTCGACCAGCCGCCGATACTGCGGGATGGTGCCGGTATCCTTGATGCCGTCGCGGGCGGAAGCCGCCAGGCCCAGCAGGTTCTGGCCCCAGACGCCGGTGTCCTTCTGCTTCTTGACCACGGCGAGCGCCGGCTTGCTCTGTGTGATGGCGTCGTGGGCGGCCTGGATCGCAGCCGGCTCGAACATGCCCGGCGGCGCCAGTTCCGTCATGGTGCGGTAACGGATGGTCTCTCCGGCGTACTGCAGCAACCAGGAGATCGGAATCCGATGCGCAGTCGGGAGTTCCAGCGGTGCCCCCGGCGTTGGGTGGGTTTGAACCGGGCGCAAGATACCATTCGCTTGGTAGAAGCGCCACTGAGGGCCGGCGGTGACTGGCTAAGCTATTGCGGGGTAGCGGCATAGGGCATGGGGCTTGAGGCAGGTGAACCCTACGCCCCACGCCCTACGCCCTACGCCCTATTTGACTGACCCACCAGTCAGTCGCTCATCCTTGCCTCGCCCGCTTCCTTGAACTCCGATGACGGCGACCAGCTGGGCGTCTGGGGGGCATCGGCCACCAGCAGCGCCGCTCGGGCGATCACCTTCATCTGCTGCACGGCGCCGGCGTAGTCGAAGCTCGGCAGTACCTCGTCGCTGGGCTGGTGGTAGCGGTGGGCGGTATAGTCGTCGCTGACCTGCTTGGCGTAGCCGGCCGGCTTCCCGACGAAGCGAGTGGGTCCCTCGATCGACAGCGCCGGGACGCCGGCCCGGGCAAAGGGGAAGTGGTCGGAGCGGAAGAAGGCGCCCGTCCGGAGTGCTTCGGGGTTCACCGTGACGCTGAGTCCCTCGGCCCGGGCGGCCTGGCGGAAGGTGGCGCCGAGCGAGGATTGGTCGAGCCCCAGGGCTCCGACATCGCGTGACGCGCCGTGAAGGTTCATCACGTCCATGTTGAGCACCCCGGCCATGTCCCTGAGTGGTATTGTGGGCCGGGCGGCGAACGCGGTCGAACCCAGCAGGCCGGCCTCTTCCGCCGCAAATCCGATAAAGACGATGGACCGGTCGGGCCGTACGCCGGAGCGGACCATGGCGTCCGCCACCGTCAGCACCGCTGCCGTGCCTGACGCGTTGTCCTCAGCGCCATTGTAGATCGAGTCGCCATCGACCGGCGTGCCAATCCCGAAATGGTCATAGTGCCCGCCGATGAGCACCGCCTCCGCCTTGTGGGGCCCGTGACCGGGCAGGCGCGCCACGACGTTCATCGTCTCGGTTCGCTCCACCTTACTCTCCACCGAGGCCGACGCGGTGGCAGCAAGGGAGACCGGCTTGAACCCGCGGCGCGCCGCAGCCCTGGTCAGGGAGTCGAGCCGGGCTGCGCCTCCCATGAGCCGACCCGCGGCCTCTTGGGTGAGCCAGCCAGCTACGATTAGCGGACCACTCTGGCGGGCCACCCGGATCTGCGGACCCGACCAGGACGACGACACCGTGCTCCAGGGATACGTGGCGCTCTCGTCGGTGTGAATCATCAGGATGCCGGCTGCGCCCTGCCGCTCGGCCTCCTCGATCTTGTAGGTCCAGCGCCCGTAGTAGGTGAGCGTGCTGCCGCGGAAAAGCGTGGAATCCTGCAGGCCGGGGTCGTTCACCAGCGTCACCACGATCTTCCCCTTCACGTCCTCGCCAGCGTAGTCGTCCCAGTTGTATTCCGGCGCCACGATGCCGTACCCCACATAGACCAGCTCGCCGCTGGCTGACACGCTGCTGGTGTCATGCATGGACCAGAGCATGTAGTCCTTCATGTACGACAGTGTCTCGGTGCTGCCGCCATGCTGCACGGAAAGTGTCGGCGACGGGGTGAGCGAGACTATCGGCACCGTGTGGTAATAGGTGCCGGAGTCGCCGGCAGGCTCGAGGCCGAGGCGCTCGAACTGGGTCTTGAGGTAGAGTGCCGCCAGCTGACCTCCGCGAGTCCCCGGCTTCCGGCCTTCGAGGAGGTCGTTGGCCAGGAACTCGAGGTGCGCCTGCATGACGGTGCCGTTTATCGCGCGGGCGGCGCGGGTGCCGTCGCTGACCTGCTGGGCAGAGAGGGGGACAGCGATGAGAGTAAGAGCGAGAAGGAGTCTGGTCATGTGGACGAGGGACGAGGGACGAGGGGCTTGGGGCTTGGGGCTTGGGGCCTGGGGCCTGGGACGAGGCGCCAGTGACCAGCCGCCAGCGACCTGCGACCTGCGACCTGCGACCTGCGACTACTGATATTGTATATACAACGGCGCCGGAAACAGCCGGATCACCTGCTGCGGCGTCAGCATCGGCTTGTCGTTCTTGTAGAAGAGCTTGAAGCCGGTGTACTGCACGGGATAGCGCTGGATCACGTGGCGCCAGGTGCTGCGCTTGAGCGACGGCGGCCCGAAGCCATCCATGTCGATCACCACCTGCACGTGGGGATCGCGGATGATCTTGTCGGTGTTGGTGAGCATGCCCTCGGTGAAGCGATGCACCACCAGCACCTTGGGTGGGACGTGGGTCCGCTGCACGATGTCCGTGAGCATGCCGATGGCGTAATTCACCTCGCTCGCGTCCATGGTGCCAATCTTCCGTCCCGGCCGAGCCCCTCCCTTCATTGCAAACTCGGGATCGAGCGCCAGGTGGACGTAGGGGCGCTCGAGGTAGGGGATCAGCCTCGGCAGCTCCGCCTGCACCGTGCTGCGTCCCACCTGGATATCCAGGAAGAGCAGCCATTTCCTCGCCTCAGCCCACCGCGCCACTCGCTCGATGAGACTGTCGGTCATCCGCAGGCGGTGCATCCCGTCGCGCCCTTCGCTGCCCTGCGCCACGGTGACAATGAGATGAAGTGCCGGGATGACGGTCTTGCTGCTGTCGGCCTCGGCCCAGGTCTGCGCGGTGGAATCGAGCTGGGCCATCATCTGGTCAGGCGGCAGCTCGCCGAGGATGCCCATGCGGCGCGAGAGCGGATTGCCGTAGTAGGCGATGATCCGATGCGAGGGAAGGAGCGAGCCGGGGAGCGGGGTGGGCAGTTTGGGCCAGGGCACCGAATCGGTGGATGCAGACGATGCCGGAGCCGCCGACGCACTTCGGCGCTTCCGGGCCCTGGCAAGCGAATCAGCCCGCCGGAGCGAGTCGGTCCGGATGCTGTCCGCCCGGATGCTGTCGGCCCGCTGGATGGCCTTGGCGATGCTGTCCCGCCGAAGACTGTCCACCCGGATCGAATCGGCCACGCGCAGGGAATCGGCGACCTGCTGGGCGCGGCGGGCTTCGGTGTTGCAGGCGGCGAGCAGCATTGCGCTGAGCGCCAGGCGCGGAGCGCTCAGCGCCAAGCGCTTAGCGCGCCGGCAGTACATGCACTTCAATCCGGCGGTTCCGGTTCTGCGCCGCCGTGTCGGTCCCGCTGGTCAGCGGGTTGGCGTTCCCGTAGCCCTTGGCGACAAGCTGCTGCAGCTTCACTCCACGGGTGATCAGGTAGCGCCGCACCGCCTCGGCGCGCAGCTGGGTGAGCGTCTGCGTCTCCTGCGATGTGCCATCGCCGTACGCCGCAATTTCCACCGTGACATCCGGATGCGAAGTAAGCAGCGTGGCCAGGGAATCCAGCGCGGCCCGGCCGTCAGCGGGCAAGCGCGCGCTGCGCGCAGCGAACTGCACGCCGGTCAGCACTCGGCTGCTGCCGGGCGAGAGCTGGCCGCCGCCCTCGGTGCCGGGTGGCACGCCAGGCGGGCAGCCGAATGCGTTGACGGTCGTGCCGGCCGGGGTGCGCGGGCAGCGATCCAGTCCATCCAGCACCCGGTCACCATCTTCATCGCCGGGGCAGCCGAGCTGGTCCACGCTGGCGCCGGCCGGCGTATCGGGACAGCGATCGACGCCGTTGGCCACGCCGTCGCCGTCGGAATCCTCCGGGCAGCCCTTCTCGTTCACCGCCGCACCGGCAGGTGTGTCGGCGCAGGCATCGAGCCCATCGGGTACGCTGTCGCCGTCGGTATCGAGCGGGCAGCCCGCCTCGTTGACCTTGGCGCCGGCTGGCGTCGTGGGGCAGCGGTCCAGCCCATCGAACACGTCATCACCATCAGTGTCGGTGGGACACCCGTCGCGATCGGTCAGCGCGCCGAGCGGTGTGTCGGGGCAGCGATCGTCAATGTCGTAGACGCGATCCTGGTCGCTGTCGGTAAGCGGCTTGCTGCCCAGCATGACGCTGAGGCCCAGGCTGGCGCCCACGTTGGTGATGCCGGTGGACGAGCCGCCCACCGAGGACGACGCATGCGACGCGATGCCATCGAGCCGCACCATGATCGTGGGGGAGATGGCCATGCGCGCGCCCACGCCGCCCACGAGCCCGCCGGTCGAGCCGCAGGGTCCGAGAATGGTGCTGCCGGGACAGACGTCGGAATCGTACCTGGTGACGCCGTAGCCGACCCGGAGGAAGACCGAGCTGGCAGAGCCCAGGGGCAGGTTGCCGAGCAGCGCGCCGCCGTAGGTCTGCACGCTCCAGGAGCTGGGCGACAGCGAGATGATCCTGGATTCGGAGCTGTAGACGCCGAATTCGCCCTCGACCGACAGATTCCGGTGCAGCCAGAGCCCCAGCCGGCCGATGCCACCGGCACCGCCCTTGAGGTTGGTGTTCCCGTCGAAATGGAGATAGCTGCCGGCCGCGCCGGCTTCTATCAGGTAGCGCCGCTGCTGGGCACCAAGTGGTGCCGTGCCCGCCACCGCGAGGAGCAGGGCCAGTGTGGCACAACGGGAGAATGGCATGCGCCAATAGATACGATGGCCGGCGCACCGGGACAAGGCGACACCACCCTTGCCTCCATTCCGGTGCGCACTACGATTCGTTCGGAGGCCGTCCGGAGTCATCACCTCGTGGGAGTCGCAGGGGACTTGTGAGCCGTTCAACACGATGCGCATAGCCATTTCCACCGGCGGGGGCGACGCCCCCGGGCTCAACGCCGTCATTCGCGCCGTCGTGCTGAGCGCCCACCAGCGGGCCTGGCAGACCTACGGCATCCAGCGGGGCTTCGAGGGGCTGCTCAGTTTCGACGGCGTCGTGGCGCTGGGGCCCGCCGAGGTGCGCGGCATTACCCACCTGGGCGGTACCATCCTGGGCACCACCAACCGGGGCAACCCCTTCCGATGGGTGGCACGCAACGAATCAGGCGTGGAGTACGAGCGAGATCGTTCCGACGACCTCTGCGCCGCCTTCCACGCTTCCGGTTTCGATGCGCTCGTGAGCATCGGCGGTGACGGCAGCATGCAGATCGCCCACCAGCTCGCGCTCGAGGGACTGCCGGTCGTCTGCGTGCCCAAGACCATCGACAACGACGTCTACGGAACCCAGCGCACCTTCGGCTTTGACACCGCGGTCAGCACGGCGACGGAGGCGCTCGACCGCCTGCACAGCACGGCCGAGAGCCACGAGCGCGTCATGGTGGTGGAGCTGATGGGGCGCGACGCCGGGTGGATCGCCCTCAACAGCGGCATCTCCGGCAGCGCCGACGTCATCCTGCTACCGGAAATTCCCTTCGATATCGAGAAGGTCTGCGACAAGATCCGCCGGCGGGAAGCTGCGGGCCGGCACTTCAGTATCGTGGTGGTGGCCGAAGGGGCGTGCGCCCGCGGCGACAGCCCGGTGCTGGTGGAGCGGCGGGGCGTGGGCACGGTGGACCGGCTGGGCGGCATCGCCGGCCAGGTGGCCCACGCCGTGGCGCAGCGCACCGGCAAGGAAGTGCGGACGCTGGTGCTCGGCCACCTCCAGCGGGGCGGCACGCCCACCACCTACGACCGGCTGCTCGGCCTCCGTTTTGGCGCAGCCGCCGTTCGCGCCATTGCCAATGGCGAGTTCGATGTCATGGTGGGGCTCAATAATTCCACCATCACCACGGTGCCGCTCGGCGACGTCGTGGGTCGGCAGAAGTTGGTCCCGCTCGACAGCGACACGATCCAGACGGCGCGGGAGCTGGGGATCAGTCTGGGGGATTAGGCATGGGGCGTGGGGCGTGGGGCCTGGGAGGTAAGACCCCCATGCCTCAGGCCCCATGCCCCACGCCCATTTCGAGGAAGTTCCCCACGATCCGATGCCCGCTCCCCGTCAACACCGACTCCGGATGAAATTGCACGCCGAACACCGGATAACTCCGGTGCTGCAGCCCCATGATGTCGCCATCGGGTGACGTGGCGGTGACCTCCAACTCCTCCGGGAGCGCGTCCCGGTCCACCACCAGCGAGTGATAGCGGCCCGCGGTCAGCGGCGCCGGCAGCCCGGACAGGATCCCTCGACCCTCATGACTGATTTCGCTCGCCATGCCGTGCATCGGCCGCCGTGCCTGCACGATGCGGCCGCCGTACGCGGTGCCAATGCATTGATGCCCGAGGCAGACACCGAGGATCGGGATCTCGGCGCCGAAGTGCCGGATGGCCTCGACGGACACACCGCTCTCGGCGGGCGTGCATGGCCCTGGCGAGATGATGACGTGCGACGGCGCCATCGCCGCGATGTCGTTCAGGGTGATCGCATTGGTCCGCCGCACCATCGCCTCACCGCCCAGCTCCCGGACATAGCGCGCCAGGTTGTGGACAAAGCTGTCGGTGTTGTCGAGGATCAGGATCATTCCGCGCATGCCTCGAGCAGCGCGCGCGCCTTGGCGATCGTCTCGTCATATTCCGCTGCGGGATCTGAATCGAGCACCACCCCGCCGCCGGCGTGGATGTGCGCCACGCCATCGCGCCGGGTCAGGGTCCGGATGGCCACGCTCAGCTCCATGCTCCCGTCCCAGCCGATGTAGCCAATTGCTCCGCAGTAGACGCCGCGCGACACTGGCTCCAGCTCCCGGATGATCTCCATGGCGCGCACCTTGGGCGCGCCGGTGATCGAGCCCGCCGGCAGCGTCGCCGCCAGCAGGTCAATCACATCATGCCCCGGTGCGAGCCGCGCAGTGACGGTGGAAACCAGATGATGCACGGTGGGATGCGACTCGAGGGCGCAGAGCGCTGGCACCTTGACGGTGCCCGGCTGGGCCACGCGCGAGAGATCGTTGCGCATCAGGTCCACGATCATCACGTTCTCCGCCCGGTCCTTGGCACTTGCCACCAGCTCGGCCGCAAGCTGCGCATCCACCTCCGGCGTTCCACCGCGCGAACGAGTCCCCTTGATGGGCCGAGTCTCGATGGCACCGTCGTCGAGTGAGAGGAACAGCTCGGGCGAGATGCTCAGCACGTCATGATCGCCGCACTCGAAGCAGGCCGAAAATGGCGCCGCGCTCCGTGCCTGCAGGCGCCGGTACAGCTCGAGCGTAGCCCGCGCGGATGGCACGCTGAAGCGCTGCGAGAGATTCACCTGGAACACGTCGCCGGCCAGGATGTAATCGCGGATGCGCTGGACGTGGGCTTCGTAGGTGGGGCGAGGGACGAGGGATGACGGTGGAGCGCTGAGTGCTGAGCGCTCAGCGCTGAGCACTTGTCCCTCGTCCCTCGTCTCTCGTCCCTCTACCACCCAGCATTCCCCCGTCACCCGGTCCCACGCCATCACCCGGTCGTACAAGCCCATCAGCACGCCGGGAGCGTCGGCGCCGGTGTCGACGCCTTCCAGTGACGCACCCAACTCATAGGTGAGATAGCCCGCGAGGCCGCCCTGGAAGGGCGGAAGACCAGGAATGCGCTCGCGATGATAATCGCTGAGCACGGTGCGGAGCTCATCGAGCGCCCGCGGCTGCGCCGGCGTTCGCACCACCTGCACCGGGTCTGCCATGACGTACGTGTAGCGCGAATGAGCGGTGAGCGGTCCCGCACTTTCGAGCAGCAGTGGATAGGGCAGATGGCGAACCGCTCCGAACGCCGTGAGCGGGTCCGGAGCGGGATCGAGCCGGGTTACCGACGGTGCGGCTATGGAGACTCCGCCTTGACCCACTGCTTCGAGGTGCCGGAGAGCGCACCGCCCGTGGGCCGCCAGAGCGCGTTGGACTCGATGACCCTCGCGAGCTCCACGTCCTTGTCGGTGATGCCACCCGCCGAGTGACTGCTCAGGCGCACCTCCACCTTGCCCCAGCTCACGGCGAGGTCAGGATGGTGGTCCGCCGCCTCGGCGAAGAAGCCGATCATGTTGACCAGCATGAGCGTGGTGGGCCATCCATCAGTGGCATACACCCGCCGGATGGTGCCGCCGTCTTCATTCCAGCCCTTCAGGTCCTTCATGCGCTCGGCGAGTGCCGAGCCGGTATAGGTCGCTTCCCTTGGCATGAGACTCCTTTCCTCAGGGCGGCCGTCAGCGCCATTCCCAGAAGGCCGACTGGCCGGTGCTTTCTTCAACTTCGATCACGAGGCGGGTCAGGTCGGCGTAACCCTGCTCCGCGAGGGCCGTCTTCACCTGCAGGCCAAAGTGCTCGGCCAGGAGCTCGGCGGTGGTATTCTCGAGTTCGAGCAACACGCAATCTGTCTCGGGGAAGACATACCGAGGCTCGCCAAAGACGGCGACATGCACCCGGCCATCCTGGGGCTCGAGGGTGAGCTTGGGATTCCTGGTGGGAAGGAGGACGCGGTGGTCCACGCTCTTCACCAGCGGCCGCAGGATCTCCTTGAGCACGCTGAAGTCCATGACCCAGCGGCACTCGGCGTCGAGCGCCCCTTCCACCGTGACGCCAACCCGGTAATTATGGCCATGGAGCGCCTCGCACTTGTGCCCGCGCATGGTGATGAAGTGCGCCGCAGCGAAGTTGAGGTAATCCTTGGCGACAGTGACGCGGAAGCTAGGGGCCACGGTGGACAGGGTTAGATGGTTGAATTGCTGTGCGCTGAGCGCATAGCGCATAGCGCTTGCCGAAAGGTAGATCGGAATGAATGAGAAATCACGCCTTCGCTCCCTCATGCTGGAGCGGCGGGACAAGGCCAACAACCGGATGGCGCACAGCGCGGCGATCGGGCGGCACGTAACCGGCCTGGCCGAGTACGCCGAGGCCGAAACCATCGCGTGGTTCGTGGGCGTGAAGAGCGAGGTCATGACCCTGCCGATGATCGCCGATGCGCTGGCGGCGCGGCGCCGCGTGGCGCTGCCGTGGGTGAGCCCGGACGGAATCTGCCTCGCGCTCGTCGGGTCGCTCGAGGAAGTGGCGCCCGCGGCGTTCGGACTGCTCGAGCCCCGGGACGATATCCGCCAGGACATGGCGCGGCAGGTGGCGCCGGACTGGGTCGACTTCTATGTGGTACCCGGCGTGGCCTTCGACCGTGACGGCGGCCGGCTGGGGCATGGGAAGGCGTATTATGACCGCCTGCTGGCTCACGCGCGGCCGGATGCCACGCTCGCGGGGCTCTGCTTCGAGGTGCAGCTGGTGGATCGGGTTCCGATGGCCGAGCACGATATCCCGATGACGTACGTGGTGACCGAAAAGCAGGTCTACAGAGGGAAGTGGGGCTCGCGGAAATAACGCTTTCGGGTTATATTCGGGTAGTATGTCGTCAGTCAAGATTCGCACACGGAAGCTTCGCAAGCCGCCCCGTCCGCATCCGCATGTCCGCTTTCTCCGCCGGCTTCGCGCCGGTGGGCGCAGCAACATGTACGGCGCCATCCCATATCTCATGGACGCGTTCGGGCTCGATCGCGCCCAGGCCTTTCAGGCCATCTGCGATTTCCTGGACGCGGAGAGCGGCATCCGCGCGTCCCCTGTCTCGGACAGCACCCCAATCTGATCGCTTCGCAAGTATCGCTACGTTAACGAGTTGCGCAATGGCATGCGGTTCGCATTGCCGGGGGCGGAAGTCAGTTCGTTCCGTCTCCATATCACTGCCGAGGTTGCCATGCCTCTCTCCATCTCGCGCTGGTCTGCGTTGGTCGGCGCACTCGCGTTCCTGCCCCTGCCGCTCGCCGCCCAGGTCCGGGCGGACGTGAACGTTCACATCGGTCCCCGTCCGCGACACGAGGTCGTGGTTGTTCGCCGGCCGCCCGTTCGCCGAGTCGTGGTGGCGCCGCGCGTCATCGTGGTGGATCGCATCCACGATCGCGGCCGCGGTCATCGTTCGGCCAAGTGGTGGCGGAAGCACGGCTATCGTCCCGTGACCGTCTACTACACTGCGGGGCGCTATTACGACCGCCGCTTCGACTCGCGCGACCGGGTGCATGCGGTGGTGGTGTATGAGCGGGGCGGGCGGTACTACCGGAATTGGGATGACCGGTATGATGGCCATGATCGCTACGATCGGGATCGGTACGACCGGGATTCCCGTTACGACTACGACAGGTAGTCACAAAAGCGGTCGCGGGTCGCGGGTCGCGAGACTCGGGTCGCGGAGCCAGCCGAACCGTGACGCGCGACCCGCGACCACTTCCGTGCTTTCGTGATTAGACACTTGTGCATGGACTTCTCCTGACGCATCGTCACGCATGACACAGATGTCGAGGGTGGCGATGGGCGCAGCGGCGGTGCTTGTGGCTGCCTGCGCTGACGGTGCCTCGCACAAGTCCT
>DASSTP010000173.1:0-9986 GCA_035707845.1 Gemmatimonadales bacterium
CGAGCGGCGAGCGGCGAGCGGCGAGCGGCGAGCGCCTGACGCCTCCTCTGGACACCACCACATGTCGGTCGTAAGCTCCGTAAGCCTTAAGCCCTGAGCCTTAAGTCCCAGGCCCCAAGCCCATGCCCACCTACGCCAACGGCAAGATCTGCTACATCGAACTGCCGGCTGCGGATGTCGCGCGCTCGCAGGCGTTCTATCGCGAGGTCTTCGGCTGGCAGAGCCGGACGCGCGGCGACGGCAGCACCGCCTTCGACGATACCACGGGCGAGGTGAGCGGTGCGTTCGTCACCGGCCGGCAGGCGTGGAGCGAGCCGGGCCTCCTGTTCTATATCATGGTGGACGACGCCGAGGCGGCGGTGCGGTCGGTGGTGGAACACGGCGGCGCGATCGTGCAGGAGATCGGCGTCGACGCCCCTGAAATCACCGCCCGCTTCCGCGACCCGGGCGGGAATGTCATCGGGATCTATCAGGAAAGGCGCTGAGCGCTATGCGCTGTGTGCTATGCGCTGTGCGCATTACTTTCGATCCCAAGCCCCAAGCCCCAAGCCCCAAGCCCTGCAACGATGCCACCACAACTCGGCACCCTCAACCGCATCGTCGCCGGCGTGATTGGCATCGTCTGGATTGCCGCCGGCATCGCGGCCATAGTACTCGGCGTCCCTGCCCACAAATGGGGTACCGTGGTCCTCGGCGTGCTCGCCATCTACTTCGGCGGCATCTGGTGGCATGTGGCGCGAACGGGGAGGTATGTGGTGTGGCCCTTTGGGTCGTGAGTCATGGGTCATGAGTCTTGGCCCACGACCCACGACCCACGACCCACGACCCACGACCCACGACCCACGACCCATGACGCTCCCTGCTGGCTGTTGGCGATTCCAAATCGGCCTGCATCTGCGCACCAACAAACAACAGAATCCACAGATGACACAGATTATCGAAGATTACACCGATAGCTGGTCAAGATGTGGAGCCATCTGCGACATCTGTGTAATCTGTGGACCAAACTGCGATCTCAGTACGTTGACCATGTTCGCGCTGACGCTGGACCACGACTCATGACCCACGACCCCTCGTGAATCGCCGCGGCTTCGTTGCCACCATGGGTGCCGTGACACTCGCAGCTGGAGTCCCGGTTCCCCTGCAGCCACAGGCCCGAACCCGCCTCATCCTCCTCGGCACCGCTGGCGGGCCCACACCCAAGCGCACGCGCTCGGGGCCCGCGCAGGTCATTCTCGCTGGCGATGCGGCCTATGTCGTGGACTGCGGCGACGGCGTCGCTCGGCAGGCTGTGCTCGCGGGCGTGCCGTTCAATGCGCTGAGGCACATCTTCATCACCCATCATCACTCGGACCACAACGCCGACTACGGCAACCTCCTGCTGCTCTTCTGGGCCAGCGGACTCGCGCACCGGGTGGACAGCTGGGGCCCGGCGCCGCTCACACGCATCACCGAGCTCTTCCTGGAAATGAGCAAGCCGGATATCGACGTCCGCGTCGTCGATGAAGGCCGGCCACCACTGGGGCAGTTGATCCACCCGCACGAAATCCAGCCGGGGCTCGTCATGGAGGACGACAACCTGCGCGTCACGGCGGCGCTGGTACACCATCCCATGGTGCCCGTGGCATATGCCTATCGCTTCGATGCGCCGGACCGGAGCATTGTCATTTCGGGTGACACGGCACGGTCGGATGCCGTCGTAAAGCTCGCGCGCGGTGCCGACGTGCTGGTGCACGAGGCATTCTATCCTCAGGCGGTGGAGGAGATGGTGACGGGTCGCGCCAACGCCGAGCCGCTGCGGAAGCACCTGCTCGCGAGTCACACCAGTGCGGAGGATTGCGGGCGCGTGGCGGCGGCAGCCGGCGTCAGGACGCTGGTGCTCTCGCATTTCGTGCCGGCAGAAGACCCGCCCATCAGCGACGCGATGTGGGCCGAGGCGGCGGGGAAGCATTTCAAGGGGAAGATCATCGTGGGGCGGGATCTGATGGAGGTGTGACGCGCGCAGTAGGGGCAAAGCCATGGCTTTGCCCCTACTGCGCGCACCTGCCCGTCTTGCCCGTCCTGCCCGTCCTGTCTACCATCCAAATGATTCCGTAGCATCGACTTGTGACTCGTATCACGTGCAGTCATATATGCGTATTGCCCAGGTTGCACCACTCTACGAAAGTGTGCCCCCCAAGTATTACGGCGGCACCGAACGCATCGTCTCCTACCTGACCGAGGAACTGGTCCGCCAGGGACACGACGTCACGCTGTTCGCCAGCGGTGACTCGGTCACCAGGGCGCGGTTCGTCAGCGGCTGCCGGCGATCACTCCGGCTCGACAAGCATTGCGTGGACCAGTTGGCGCACCATGTGGTGATGCTGGAACAGGTCTATCGCCGCGCGGCCGAATTCGACGTGATCCATTTTCACCTCGACTATCTCCACTTCGGCCTGTCCCGGCGCGAGCCGGTGACCCGCGTGACCACGCTGCATGGCCGGCTCGACATTCCGGATCTCCATCCCCTCTATCAGGAGTTCCGGGACGAGCCGGTCGTCTCGATTTCCACCTCCCAGCGCACCCCGCTCCCGTGGGCCAACTGGCAGGCCACCGTCTATCACGGCTTGCCTGAGGATCTCTACACCTTTCGCCCCGAGCCCGGCGCCTATCTCGCGTTCCTCGGCCGCATCTCGCCCGAGAAGCGGGTGGACCGCGCCATCGAGATCGCCAAGCGCGTGCAGATGCCGCTGCGGATCGCGGCCAAGGTGGACGCGGTCGACGGCGACTATTTCGCGACCGCCATCGAGCCGCTCCTCGAGCATCCGCTGATCGAATTCGTGGGCGAAATCGGCGACGCCGAGAAGGACGCTTTCCTTGGCAACGCGGCCATGCTGCTGTTCCCGATCGACTGGCCGGAGCCGTTCGGCCTGGTGATGATCGAGGCCATGGCATGCGGCACCCCGGTCATCGCCTACAGCAACGGGTCGGTGCCGGAAGTAATGGAGCAGGGCCGGACCGGCTTCATCGTGGATACGCTCGAGGAAGCGGTCGAGGCCGTCCGGAGCGTGCCCCAGCTGAGCCGCCAGCGCTGCCGGGAAATCTTCGAGGAACGCTTCACGGCGGAACGCATGGCGCGCGACTACGTGCGGGTCTACGAACGGCTCATGAACCAGCACCCGACGCCGCTGCTGAAGGTGGTGGGCTGATGACCGAAGAAGTCGTCCGCATCAGCGACACCTTCTACATCCTCTCCACCTCGGCGCGGATCGACGACCGGACCCAGGTGCTCAAGCAGGGCGACACCTTCGCCATCTTCGACCGGTTTGGCGACATTGAAACGCTGGGCATGGGCGAGTTCGGGATCTACCACCAGGACACCCGGTTTCTCTCCGGGCTGGTGCTCCGGCTGGCGTCCCAGCGCCCGCTCCTGCTCAGCTCCACCATCAAGGATGACAACGCCATCCTCGCCGTGGACCTGATGAATCCCGACCTCTGGCAGGACGGCGAACTCGCCATCCCGCGCGGAACGCTCCACATCTTCCGCAGCAAGGTGCTCTGGGACTCGGCGTGCCACGAGCGACTGCGGCTCCACAATTACGGCCGCACCGAGGCGGTGTTCTCGCTCTCGCTCGCCTTCGAGGCCGATTACGTGGACATCTTCGAGGTGAGGGGCGCCGAGCGGGAGCATCGTGGCTGCCGGCTGCCGGCCGAACGCAGTGATGACATGCTGGTCCTCGGCTACAAGGGCCTGGATGGCCGGGTGCGCCGGACCCGGATCGCCTTCAAGCCCGCGCCGGTGGAGCTGCATGAGACCGGAGCGATGTTCGAGTTCCGGCTGCCGCCCGGCGGCGAGGCAAGCGTGCGCTGGGCCATTGCCTGTGAGGAAGCAGCGACCCTCCCCACCCATGAAGTGCAGCGGGGCGACGAACCCCTGGGCAAGAGTCTCTGGTACGAGGAAGCCGCGCGGGAAGCGGGGGATGCCCTCGATGCCGCCCGCGCCGGCGACCCGCGGCTGTTCACGTCCAATGAGCAGTTCAACGACTGGCTGAACCGTTCCGTGTCCGACCTCTACATGATGGAGACGTCAACCGCCTGGGGCGAATATCCCTATGCCGGCGTGCCCTGGTACAGCACGCCATTCGGCCGGGACGGCATCATCACCGCACTGCAGTACCTGTGGTACAATCCCGCCATCGCGCGGGGCGTGCTCACCTACCTCGCCGCCACCCAGGCCGACGCCGAGCTGCCGGAACAGGATGCCCAGCCGGGGAAGATCCTGCACGAGACTCGCGCCGGTGAAATGGCGGCGCTGGGCGAGGTGCCCTTCGGCCGCTATTACGGCACCGTGGATGCAACGCCGCTCTACGTCATGCTGGCTGGCGCCTACCTGGAGCGTACCGGCGACCTCGAGCTGGCGGGAGAGCTGTGGCCCAACGTGGAGCGCGCGCTCAGCTGGATCGACATCTATGGCGACTCCGACGATGACGGCTTTGTGGAATACGCCAGCCGGGCGAAGCAGGGGCTGATCCATCAGGGCTGGAAGGACTCGCACGACTCCGTCTTCCACGCCGATGGCACGCTGGCCCACGGTCCGATCGCGCTCTGCGAGGTACAGGGCTACACCTTCGCCGCGAGGCGGGCGGCGGCCGCCATTGCTTCGGCGCTGGGCAACACCGACCGTGCCCAGGCGCTGCGGCTGCAGGCGGAGACCTTGCGGGAGCATTTCGAACAGGCCTTCTGGTGCGAGGACCTCTCGACCTACGCGCTGGCGCTCGATGGCCGGAAGCAGCCCTGCCGGGTGCGCACCTCCAATCCCGGCCATTGCCTTTATACCGGCATTGTGAGCACCGAGCGGGCGTACCGGACGGCGGCCACGCTCACCAGCGAGCTGGCTTTTTCCGGCTGGGGCGTCCGCACCGTGTCCGCCGCCGAGTCGCGCTACAACCCGATGTCGTACCACAATGGCTCGGTCTGGCCACACGACAATTCGATCATCGCCGCCGGCTTTGCGCGCTACGGCCTGCGCGATCACGCGGCGGCCGTACTCACCGGACTGTTCGATGCCAGCCTGTTCTTCGATCTCCGCCGGATGCCGGAACTCTTCTGCGGCTTTCGCCGCCGGCCGGGAGAAAGTCCCACCCACTATCCCGTCTCCTGCTCGCCACAGTCGTGGGCCTCAGGCGCCTGCTGGCTCCTGCTCCAGGCCTGCCTCGGCCTCGACATCCGCGGCGCTGGGCGGAAGATCCGCTTCGCCAAGCCATTCCTGCCGCCCTTCCTGGAGGAGATCCGCATCCAGGACCTGGTCGTGGGCAATGCCAGCGTGGACCTGGAACTGATCCGCCATGATGAGGACGTGAGCGTGAATGTGCTGCGGCGAGACGGGGACATCGAGGTGGTGGTGGTAAAATAGGACGGAAAGGCGGAAAGACGGAAAGACGGAAAGGCGGAAAGACGGAAAGGCGGGAAGGGACCATTCCTTCGGATCTTCCCGTCTTCCCGTCTTCCCGTCTTCCCGACATCCAGCCTTCCCGTCTCCCGAACCATCTGGCGCCCCGCGCTGCCGGCCGTAGGTTGGAAGACCACCAACCATCCCATTCCTCCGGAGCAAGGGCATGATCCAGCGTATCCGCCGGTTCGACGTCGGGCAGGCCGCAAAGGTCCTCGGGCTTCTCTATCTGCTGCTGGGAGTTGTCTTTGCGGTCATCTTCTGGCTGGTGGGATCGATGATCCCTGCCGCAGAGAAGGCACAGCCAGGGATGGCCATCTTCGGCGGCGCCATGCTGCTCTTCCTGCCCATCCTCTACGGGATCGTCGGCGCCGTCATGGGGGCGATTGCCTCCGCCCTGTACAACATGATCGCCAGCTGGGTCGGCGGATTCGAGATCGAGCTCGAAGGGGCCGACGCGGCGCGATACCGGGATCTGGCCTAGGGAGACGGGAACGCGGGAAGACGGGAACGCGGGAAGACGGGAAGGTAGAGGAGACGAGATTTGGTACCACTGCGCGTGTTCCGGGTACCTGTGCGCTCGCCTCAGCGCAGCATATTGGCTACATGGCTCCTTACGAAGAGTTGCTTGCCTGGCAGCACGCCCATGCCCTGACGCTGCGCATTTACGCCCTGTCTGCAACTTGGCCTGCAGCCGAACGCTTCGGACTAGTTGCGCAAATTCGTCGCGCCGCGGTTTCCGTACCGGCCAACATCGCTGAAGGCGTCATTAAGCATGGACCCAAGGAATTCCGGCGATTCCTGGACATTGCACTTGGTTCACAAACTGAGGTCCGTTACCTGCTGCGGCTCGCCGGCGACTTGGGCTACTTGAGCACCCCGGAACTGGCCGGCGTAACGGAAGCCGCAGAAGAAGCAGGTCGCCTGCTCTGGGGGCTATATCGCAGCATGAAGGCCCGGGCATGAGGCCGCTTCCTAACTTTCCGCCTCTCTTCCCGTCCTCCCGCCTTCCCGCCTTCCCGTCGTAGCCCCCACAACTACGCTGCATTTCTTGACATCCGCCGGGCGCTCCATACGTTGCGGGCGTCCCAGAATGCCCGGCCCACACTCGGCCGGACCCTTCTCAAGGAGGCTCGGTGGGTACCGAACTCGGCGGTTCGCAGATCTCGTCGCTCATGGAGACCCTGCCTGGCATTGCCCACGTGCTGCGCAATCCGGTGGCCGATGCCATCGTCCACCTGTCCCGGGCGGCAGCGCGGCTCGATGAGTTCCGGGTGGCTGACGCCGAGGAGCTGCTGCAGTACGCGGTGCGCCGGAGTCTCCTGAACGAAGGCGAGGCCGAACGGGTGCTGGAAGACGTCCGGGCCGCCAACCAGAAGCGACTCGACCGGAACGCCGCCCACAAGGCCCACGCCAAGGCCGCCCCGGCCAAGGCCAAAAAGAAATCGGCGCCGGCAAAGAAGGTTGCCAAGGCGCCGAAGAAGACGGCAAAGAAGAGTCAGCCGGTGAAGAAGGGTATAAGGCATAAGGCATGAGGCATGGGGCGTGGGATCTCATGCCTCACGCCCCATGCCCCACGCCCTAAGTTTGAAAATCCCTGATCGCCTCGCCCAACCGCTGGGCGCCCTGCAGCAGCTCGCTTGCTGCCGAGGCCATTTCCTCCGTGCTGGCGCTCTGCTGTTCCGCCGCCGCCGTGACTTCCTCGCTCGCCGCGGCGTGATCATTGGCGCTCTGGGCCACCTGCGCTGTCCGCACGCCCAGTTCATCGGCAATCTCGCGGTTCTGCTGGGTGTCGCGTGACACCGCGCTCGCCGCCTCGTGGACTTCCTCCACCGCCTTGGCGATTTCATCCAGCGCGTTGGCGGCAGCATGCGCGGTGCCTTCCACTCCCACCACCTTTGCGGACCCGATTTCCATCGTGCCCGACACCTCGCGGATCTGGCGGCGTATGAACTCCACCGTCTTGGTGACCTCCTCCGCCGCGGTCGCGCTGGAGTCGGCCAGCCGCCGCACCTCTTCCGCCACCACGGCAAAGCCGCGCCCATGCTCGCCCGCCCGGGCCGCCTCAATCGCGGCGTTCAGCGCGAGCAGGTTGGTCTGCGAGGAAATCTGCTTGATGAGATCAATGAAGTCGGTGATGGCCTCGCTCTGCCGGGCCAGCTCCTGCACTTGCCGAGCCGAGGTCTGGACCACTTCCCGCACATCGAGCAGGGTGCGGCCCGCGTTCTCCACGTCGCCGCGATGCTCGGCGGCGAGGGTGCGGATCCGGTCGCCCAGGTGAACCACGCGCGTGGCCGCCTGTGCATTGCTGGCCGAGGCCGCCCGCAGCGCCTCCAGCAATGCGCCCGCCTGGTCCATGCCGCTGCGCTGCTGCTCGGCGCTGGTCGCCACGCGAACCATGGCGGTGGAAATCTCACCGCTCGACGCCGCCAGTTCCTCGCTCATGGCGCTGAAGTCGGTGGCGCTGGCGGTGATGGTATTGGCTTCGCGGGTCACCGATCCCACCACCTCCCGCAGCTTGGCGCCCATGTCATCCATCGCCCGGCCCAGCCGCTCCAGCTCGGTGGGCATGGCACCGAGGGCCAGCGGCCGGAGGTCGCCACCGCCAAACCGGTCAGCCGCGCCGATCAGGCGACGCAGGGGATTGTCCACCGCGCGGATGGTGGCGCTCGACGCCCCGATGCCGATCAGGAGCACGGCGATGAACAGCAGCCAGAGCGCATTGCGACGACGGCCAGCCTGGTTGCGCAGGCCCTCGGCCTGCACCCGTGCCCGCTCACCCTGCGCCACCGACAGCCTGGTGACGTCGGCCAGCAAGGCGCTGCTTGGTTCCTCCGCCAGCGCCGCGGCGGCACGCGCCTCATCAATCTTCCCGACATCCGCCAGCGCGTGCGCTCGCGAGTAGGCCACTTCGGCCTCGGCCTGCGAGGTGGCCATGCGGTTGAGTGTCAGCTGGTCTTCGGTGGTGAGGCCCGGCAGCTCGCGGAACTGCCGCTGGTAATCGTAGGCGGAATCGCCGTTGGCGATGAATTCCTGGATGTGGACCGGGTCGGGCCGGGCCAGGTACTGCTCTGCGGCGCGCACCTCGGCGGTCGCGGTGCCCACCAGCCCGGTGGAGAGCCGGCTCCCGCGCACGATCGCGCCAAGCTGCTGGTCAGCCGTCCGGCCAAGGGAGACAATGGCGTTGACGCCAATGACGGCGATCAGCAGGACCAGCAGGATCAGCAGCGCCATGGTTGCGGCGATGCGGCTGCGGAGACTCTGCAGCATGGTCACTGGCCTCCCGCGAGCCGAAGCGCGCCGTTGCGGACGACGGCGACGTATACCTCGCGGGTGGGCACATCGCCCACCGAATCGAAGGCGATGCGGCCGGTGACCCCATCGTATGGATGCTGCAGGTTGACCTCCAGCAGGCCATCGCGGATCTCGGCCCGGCCGGTTCCATGGTCCCGGATGACCCGCGCCAGGATATGCAGCGCATCGTAGGACGCCGCCGCCGGCTGATTGGGCAGCGGCTCGTCGGGATAGCGCGACTTGTACGCGGCCACGAAGCGCTGGTTGGCCGCCGTCTCGAGCTGTGGCAGGTAGGCCAGCGTCTCGTAGACCCCCTCGGCCAGGGCACCCGACTGCTCGATGCCCTCCAGGCCATCGGCGCCGAGGAGCGGGATGTTGATGCCGCGCGCATGCGCCTGGCGCAGGATGGCCTCGGCCTCGCTCCGGTTGCCGGCATCCACGATGAACTGGCTGCCACCATCGCGCACCATCCGGTCGAGATACACGCCTACGTCGGGCTCGGTGCCGAGATAGGGCGACTGGGCCATGATCTCTCCGCCGCGCCTGGTGAACTCGGCCGCGAATCGTTGCCGGACGCCGCGCCCATACGGATCGTTCAGGTAGAGTACCGTGCCACGGGACAGTCCCAGCCGTTCGCGAATCCACCGGGCCAGCGCTTCACCGTGTTCGTTGTCGCTGGGGCAGACGCGGAAAGTCCATGGTCCCGCCTGCGAGACCTCGGGCGCGGACGACGACGGCGAGATCGCGACGATCGGAGTGGCCCCGCCATTGTAGACCGGTGCCGCAGCCAGCGTGGTTCCAGAAAAGAGATGGCCGACCACCGCCACGGCGTTGCTGGCATACAGCGCGGCGGCAGCGACGACTGCGGAGTCCGCGCTGCCGTAGTCGTTACGCTCGAGGAGCTCAACGGGCCGGCCGTTGACGCCGCCCGCCTTGTTGATCTCCTCGACGGCGAGCTCGGCGCCGAGCTTCATGGGGCGGCCTACGGGGTCATCGAAAGCGCCGGCGAGTCCAACGGTGATCGGCTTGGAGCTGTTGCAGGCTGCAAGGGCACACAGCACCACGGCCGGCAGGAGACGGCGAAACTGGGGCACTCAAGCTCTCCGCAAGCGGGCGAAGGTCGCGCCGCCGTGGATGGAATGGGGGGAAACTGTCCACTAGGTTAGGGAAAGAGGCGCGAAAAAAAAAGAGGCCACCTTGTGGTGGCCTCCGTAGCAATCCGAATTCAGCCGCCCCGTGGTCGGTTCCTGCCCCAGGCGTCCAG
>DASSTP010000174.1:0-4693 GCA_035707845.1 Gemmatimonadales bacterium
CGCCAGAGCGCCGCGCCGGTGAGCGTCATGCCCCGTTCCCGCGCGCGTGCCTCCAGTTCCTGGAGGTGTGCCTCACTGCCGGTGGCCTCGGCCAGCACGGCGCCGGTATTGACCGGCGGCGTGGCGATGACCTGGATCGCAGATCCCCCGGCAAAATGAAGCGTCACCTGGCGCTCATCACGCCCGGCAAATTCATCCACGCCGGGCAGGTCAGCCAGCGTGCGGAACAGTTCGGCCGGCGGTACGCTGGAGACGACCACGATCACGACTTCGCCGATCACCTCCATCGCGCGACGCAGGTCGCCGGCAATCCACGCTTCCGAGATGCCGGGCACCTGTCGCAGTGCACCAGCCAGCGCCTGCGCTTCCTGCTCCGCGTGGTGGCGGAGCCTGAGTCCCTGGGCCCGTCGCAGGAACTGTATGCTCTTGAGGATGTTTTCCGCCGTGCGTGCCCCGAAGCGGGGCAGCTTGGCGAGGCGGCCGTCGCGTGCTGCCGCCTCGAGTTCGGGCAGCGAATCAATGCCGAGGAGCTTGTGCACCTGCCGGATGCGCTGGGCGCCCAGTCCGGAGATGCGGGACATCTCGACCAGGCCGGGCGGAATTTCCTTCCGCAAGCCGTCGAGCATCCGGGAATGGCCGGTGCGTGCCAGTTCCTCGATGATCTGCAGCGTGGCGGGACCGATCCCGCGCGTCGCTGCGACCGTGCCGTCGGCGAGTGCGGCCTGGAGATCCTTGGGAATGGCGGCAAGGGCCCTGCCCGCAGCGCGGAAGGCGCGGACCCGGAAGGCATTTTCTCCCTTGAACTCCAGCAGCGACGCGATCTGTTCCAGCGCCCGGCTGGCACCGCGGCGGTCCATCACCGGCCGGGCCGAGGACGTCATCCCACCTGTACGCCGGCGCCCAGGTTCCGGGCCCGCCATCCGAGTTCGAGCAGCTCTTCCCCGCCGGCAATCGAGTGCAGCCCTGCCGCGTCACCACCCGGCATGACGGGTCCGAAGAGCGCCGAGCCATCGGGCCGGGCCAGGTTGAGGGCGCGCGGTCCCGTGGCCTCGACCACGCTGAACCCGTCGCGCTCGCGATTCATGCCGAAGACGCCGAGCACCCGGAGATCGCCGGCCGGATCATGATGGACGAAGGCGCCGTCGAGCGGCTCGTGCGGCTCGCCCTGCAGGACTTCTCCCCAGACATGCCGTTCTGGGAGCTGCACGTAGAAGGGCGTCGAGATCTCGCTGTCCGACACAGGCGGCGCGGCACCGAGCAATGCCTCGAGCTGCTCGGCGGGCACGCTGGTGTAGAGCTGGCCCGAGTCCCAGAAGAGGTAGGCGTGGTGGACGAAGGCGACCAGCTGGTCGATGGCCTCGCCCACGCCCTCGGTAGGGCGGAGATCGCGAATGAGCTGGACTGCTTCGGGACTCACCAGGAAGGCGTCGCGGTCGCGCGGGTCGCGGCCGTCACGTGCCAGCTCTTCCTTGAGCGCAGGGAAGCGCTGTTCGGCGAGCGGATCGAACGCCAGGTCATAGGGGGTCGGGCGCGGCATACCAGCAAGGTAATCCGTCCCGGGCGCTACGGCTCCTTGGGAAGGAACCCGTCAAGCGTATCCCGGAAGGCATCAGGGCGTTCCACGTACGGTACGTGGCCGCACCGCTCCAGCGGCATGAACTCGGCCTTGAGGGACTCGGCGGTCACCCGAGCCGTCGCCAGCGGAATCGGATCGTCGGTGCCGTGGATGACCAGCGAGGGGAGCGAAAGCGCGCGAAGGGCGGGACGGAGATCGTAGTTGCCCAGCGACTGCCAGACTTCCTGCTGGGTGCGGCCGGTAACGCGGAACGGGGTAAGGTCGCCGACGAGTGCCGGATCGTGAAAGTAGGGCACCACGCTCAGTTCGAAGAGCCGCTTCTGGTAGGCATCGGGATCCTGCTCACGGAGCCCGCTCTCGCGGAGCTCCTTCCGCTGCGCCTGCAGCGCCGGATCGAGGTTGCGCCGGGAGAACTCGTTCTCGAATTCCTCGCGCGCAGCGCGCCAGCTGGGGGCAGGGGAGATCAGCGCCAGCCGGCTCACCCGATCGGGGTGGTGGATGGCGTAGAGCATCGCGAGCAGCCCGCCCCACGAATAGCCGGCGATGGTGAGGGTCTCGAGCTGCCAGAGCTGGCGGAGTGCCTCGAGGTCGGCCACCTGCTCCTGCCAGCCCACCGGGACATCGCGCTCCACCGCGGAGCGGCCGCCGCCGCGCTGGTCGTAGAAGATGAGCGTCCGGCCGGTGGCCAGCAGGTCAAAGCCGGGACGGAGGTAGCCATGATCGGCGCCGGGCCCGCCATGGAGCACGACGACCGGCGGGCCCGCACCGATACGCTGCTCGAACAGCTCGACACCACGCACCGACCGGGTGAACGACTCCGCCATTCAGAGCAGGACGGCCAGCGCGTCCGCCACCTTGCGGACCTCCGCCTCTTCCCCGGGCGTGAAGGGATCAGGGACGTCGCTGTCGATGTCGATCTGGCCCAGGATCAGGTCGCCGCGCCGGATGAGCACCACCAGTTCCGAGCGGGTCCACAGGTTGCACGCGATGTAATTCTCGATGGCTCGAACGTCGCCCACGTTCTGGTCGCGCTTCTCGGCCACGGCGGTGCCGCAGACGCCATGGCCCACGGCGATCCGGGTGTGCTCGGTCTCGCGGCCGTCGTAGGCGTCGAGCACCAGCTCGCCGTCGTGCAGCATGTACATGTAGACCGAGGTGTACGGCGGGCCGGCGGCGCGGATCTTTTCCGCTGCAAACCTGAGCAGGTCGGCACCCAGCACATCGCGCCCGAACGCGCCGCGCAGTGCCGCCACGACGCGGTCTCCGTTGAGAATGGCCATGCGTCAGTTCCTGGTGCCGAAGGTGGCGTGGAGCGTGAGTGTGCTGTCGTTGCGCCGGATGACGATATCGGCCTGGTCGCCCGCCTTGTAGCGGCGGAGCGCGTCGGTCATGCCCTGGAGGTCGGGCACGTCGTGCGGACCGATCTTCGTGATGATGTCGCCGGCCTGGAGCCCTGCCTGGTCGGCGGGGCTGCCGGCGCGAACGCCGCTCAGCGCAACACCACCCGGCGTGTCGCTCATGTCGGGAATGGTCCCAAGATAGGCGCCATAGCCGCCGGTGACGACCGAGTCGCCCGACGCGGCGCCGTGCGCGGTCACCGGGACATCCACGAACGTCAGCGGCGAGCGGCGGCTGCCCAGCGCCGAGGCAATGCCCGCGGTAAAGTCGATCACGCGGGCGAGTCCATCGAAATTGAGCTTGTCCCAGTCATCGGTGGTGCGATGATAATCGGCATGCAGGTCGGTGAAGACGTGCAGCACCGGCAGGTGCGCGGCGTAAAAGGAGGACTGGTCGCTCGGGCCGTACCCGTCCCCCTGCTTGCGCAGGTCAAAGCCCTGGTACCAGTTGAGCGAATCGAGGAGGGCAGGGAATTCGGTTGCCGTCGCGGCGCCATACACGATCAGGCGCTTGTCCTTGAGCCGGCCCACCATGTCGAGGTTGATCATGGCGGTGGTGCGGTCGAGCGGATAGATCGCGTGCTTGACGTAGTAGCTGGACCCAAGCAGCCCGAGCTCCTCACCCGAGAAGGCAATGAAGACGATGGTGCGGGCCGGCGGGGCGGCCGCGAGCGTCCTGGCGATGTAGATCAGCGCCGCGGCGCCGGAGGCGTTATCGTCCGCGCCATTGTGGATCTTGCCGGTACTGTCGGGGTCGAGGCTGCCGAACTCGCCGCCGCCCAGGTGGTCGTAGTGTGCGCCGACAATGACCGCCTCGCGTCGAAGCTCGGGATCCCGCCCCGGCAGGATACCGATCACATTCCGGGCATGCCGCTGGTCGGGCTCGGTGCTGGCCGCACCGGGCGCCGTGGCAGAGACGTCAAAGTCCTGGAACCAGCTGCCGCTGCGGGCCGGCTGGAGGCCCACGGCGGCAAACCGCCGCGCCAGGTACTGCGCGGCGCTGTCGGCGCCGGGCGTCCCGGTGAGCCGGCCGCCGAGCTGGTCGGACGAGAGGTACTTGATATCGTCCACCAGGCCGGCCGGCACGGGGACGGCGCGCTGGGCGGCCAGCGGGCCGGCCGGCAGCGCGAGGGCCGCTAATCCGGCCAGCAGGAAACCACGCATACGCATCAGAGAAGGCATCCGGGACGGAACGTGACGCAAGGGTTGCAGTAGAGGGACGTGCGACAGAAACTTCTGACGTCCTGACCGCCGGAATATAGACAGATCCACCCTCGACCGGCCACGCCCGTGACTCCGAGACTGCTCGCGCTCATCCCCTCCGCGGTAGCCCTGAACCTCGCCATGGGGTTCATCGTGAACCAGCTCGGCCTCCCCGTGTACCTCGACACCACGGGCACGGTCCTGGTGACGGCGCTTGCCGGGCCGGGGGCGGGTGTGCTCACGGGGATCGTGAGCCAGCTGGTTCGCTCCCTCTATGAGGGCTTTGTCTGGCTCCCGTTCGGACTCATCCAGGTCATCATCGCGCTGATGGCGGCGTGGGCCGCCTCACGCGGTGCCTTCCGCGGCGCCGCCCGCTCGGCAGCCTGGGGGATCCTCACCGGCATCGTCGCCGGCCTCGCGTCGTCGGTCATTTCCTACGTGCTCTTCAAGGGGGTCACGGCCACCGGCGTCACGGCCGTCACCACGCTGCTTACCGGCCTGGGCCTCTCGCGCCAGG
>DASSTP010000175.1:0-2406 GCA_035707845.1 Gemmatimonadales bacterium
GCGGGCCACGCTCGACGAACAGGTCAGTCAATGCCTGCAATACATCGTCCGAGGTCAGCCGCCGGGCCACCACGATGGCCAGGCATTCACGCGTGTACTCGTCGATGATGGTCAGCATGCGGCAGGGCGGCCCGTCCGAGGTGTGGTCCTGTACGCAATCATAAGCCCAGACAGGCCTTGGCCAGCACGGCCGGAGCCGGATGCAGGAGCCGTCGTTCAGCCAGAGACGGCCGCGCTTCGGCTGCTTCTTCGGCACTTTCAGCCCCTCGCGCCGCCAGATGCGCTGCACCCGCTTGGCGTTCACCCGCCAGCCGTCGGTGCGCAGCATCGCCGTGATCCGCCGCTAGAGCATTTTGCGGGTTGGTTGGGACGCCTCCGCCCATATACCGGGGCGGAGGTAGAGATGGCTGGAGCATACTCGCCGGACCTGCGCGAGCGGGTGCTGGCGGCGGTGGAGGCGGGCGAGAGTGCGGACGCGGCGGCACGCCGGTTCGCTGTCGGACGATCCACGGCGTATCGCTGGGTGGCCGCCGCACGCCAGGAGGGCAGGCGTGGAGCCAAGCCGATGCGCGGTGGTCCCGCGCCGCGCATCCACGGCAAGGTCGAGGCAGTCGTGCTGGACCTGGCGGGCGGTCCCCATCACCTGAGCCTGGCCGAGATCGCCGCACGGCTGGCCGAGGCGACGGGCGTGCGGGTGCATCTGACAACCATACATCGGGCTCTGCGGCGGGCTGGCTGGACGTGAAAGAAACTCACCCTGCGCGCCGCCGAGCAGGACCGCGAGGACGTGGCCGCCGCGCGCCTGGCCTGGAGGACAGAGGCGGACGGTGTGGGCGGGATCAATCCGGAGCGCCTGGTATTCCTCGATGAATGCGGCGCGTTGACCACCCTGTCGCGTCTGCATGGCCGCAGCCCGCGCGGCATGCGTGCGTGCGCGTCGGCGCCGTTCGGGCACTGGACCCGGGTCACCGTGTTAGGCGCGCTCGGGGCGGAGGGCATCGTGGGCGCGATGAGCGTGGAGGCCGCGACCAGCGCCGCCGTGTTCCACGCCTATCTGGACGCGGTGCTGCTGCCCGAGTTGCGCCGCACCAGGCCCGACGCGGTGCTCGTGATGGACAACCTGCCCGCCCACAAGGCCCCGCGGGTCCGCGCGCTGCTCGACGCCTCGGGCTTCGCCTACCGCTACCTGCCCGCCTACTCGCCGGACCTCAACCCAATCGAGCCCGGCTGGGCCAAAGTGAAGGCCGAGTTGCGCCGCATCGCCGCCCGCACCGTGGACGCGCTGCACGCGGCTTGCGGCTCAGCGCTGGCCGCCATCACCGCGCAGGACGCCGCAGGGTTCTTCCGCCATTGCGGCTACAGCCGTCCCAAATAGCCTGCAAAATGCTCTAGAACAGTCCGAGCAGGCAGGGTGTTGTCCATGCGATCGCCTGGTCCGACCATTGCCGCTGGGTCTCCACGCCGAGGTGGTCGCGCACCTCGCGGAAGGTGACTTCGAGTTGCCAGCGCTGGGTGAACCAGCGGATGACCTGCAGCGGCTCCTGTGCGGGGTCGGTGCAGAGGAGAGCTTGCGGATCGAAGCGCCGGCAGGGGTCGCGCAGCAGCACCCAGCAGATCGGTGGAGCGGCCTCCCATGCGGAAGCCCGTGGCGCCGCACAGGCCCATCCTGGCCGCAACCACCGGCGCGCTCAGCCCCCCTTCCACCGCGTGCCACACGATCTGCGCCCGGCGAACAAGCCCGGCGCCGAGCGTGCGTGAGCGTGTCATCCGCGCCAGCCCTTGCGCCTCGTCATCGCTCAGTGCGCGCACGCGAATGGTCATGGCCGCATTCCCGGGGAGAGCCAATGCCGGCCTCAACGTCCCAGGCCCAGAAAAGCTGCAACTAACTTGCCGGATGCACCACTTAGAGACAGCGCGAGCGGTTTTCGGTTTCCAGTTTCCACTCGGTTTCCACTCACCTTTCGCGCTCCGTTCGCGGGCCACACTGCCCCAGTTCTCGTACTGTTCAGGGCACCCCTGCCATCACGGCCGGTACGATCGGCGCCTTATCCACTCCGGCGTCGCCGGTCGCGGGCCCGACCGACCACACCGAGCCGCGCCGCGTCCCGCCCGGTCGCCCCGGCGGCCTTGCCCCGTTTGCCGGACATCAGTGCCTCCTCGAGGACCGGGCCGAACCTGCCCTCCAGCGCTTCCTGCGCCTCCCGAGCCAGTGGGTAGTGGTCCACCCCGCGCAGGTAGATCTCGAGCGCCGCGTCGCTGGTATGGCCCGTGAGGGCCCGGATCGCCCGGTTCTCGAAGCCCAGCATCTTCAGGACCACTGGCCCGGTCGCCCGCAGGCCGTGCAGCGTGTACCGGGGCAGCCCGAGGTTGCGCAGCAGCGTCTGCAGCGTCTCCTGGGCGTTCGCG
>DASSTP010000176.1:0-25623 GCA_035707845.1 Gemmatimonadales bacterium
GAAGACCGGATTGCCCAGGTGGACCAGCGGCTGCAGGCCGCCGAGATGGCGCCGGAGCCGGTCGTTCAGGATGAGGAGCGGCTCGATCTCTGGCGGCAGCGCGTGGGGTTGATGGATGCGCTGGTGGATGTCCACGTCACCCGGGCCAGCAGCGTAGGGTTCTGACCATGTTGTCGCGTTCGCTTCTTGCCGTAAGTCTCATCCTCGCCACACCGCTCGCGGCCCAAGTCCCCGGCAACGGGGCCGAGCCGGTCAGCGGTACGTTCACCGTACGCGGCGTGCCCACCATTCCGCGCGCAGTGGTCGGCATCGTGGTCAATACCGAAATGCCGTCCAACGACGACACCGGCTACCCCATCACGCTGATCACACCTGGTAGTCCCGCCGATCGCGCCGGACTGCGCACCGGCGACTACGTGACCCGGGTGAACGGGCGTCCACTCACGTCGCCTGCGGTACAGCTCTGGCTCCTGCAGAGCCGCCTTACGACGGACGACACGGTGGCCATCGAGTACCGCCGGGGTAGTGTCCGCAGGACGGTGCATCTGGTCCCGATGGTGGTGAACGAGCCCCCACTGAGCGGGGCGATGGCCTCGCTGCGCCGGGCCGAACCCATGACGATACCGGATGAGTGGGAAGGGAGTGTGTTCGCGTACCGGCTGGCCAATCCCCGCAGCCCGCTCATGAGTATCGAGCTCGCCCCGCTCAATCCGGACCTGGGCCGCTATTTCGGGAGCGACAACGGGGTGCTGGTCATCAGCATTCCGCCCCAGTCGTCGCTCAACCTGCGGGGCGGCGACGTCGTGTTGAGCATTGACGGCCGCCGGCCCGATGGTCCCTCCAACCTGATGCGCATCCTCCGCACCTACGGGCCGGATGACAGCATCCATTTCGAAATTCTCCGGGCACACAAGCGGCACGTGGTGGTGGGGCAATTGCGATAGACGCTGTGCGCTAAGCGCCATGCGCTGAGCGTCATTGCGAGGAGGCGCAGCAGGCGCCGACGAAGCAATCGGATGGCCGGCATTCCGTTATCTTCCTCGCGGTGAAATCCATTTTGGCAGCGGCGGTTCTTCTGGGCGGCGTCGTAATGTCGGCGCTTGCCCAGTCTCCACCCTCCGGCCGCCCGCTCAACCCCATGTCGGCATCGCGGAGCGGGCTCGCCTATCAGCCATATCTCCCGTACGATCTCTCGCGCACCCGCTGGTCGGCCTCGTTCGAATACGGCAACGCGATCGAGCGTGATGAGCGCGGCAGTGCGAGCTACCTGCTCGATGCCGAGCTGATGCGCACCACCATCGGCTGGACGCGCGACCTCACGCCCAGACTCTGGCTTTCGCTCGAGGGCGAGGCGGATGGCAGCTACGCCGGCTTTGCCGACGGCTTCTTTGTCTGGTATCACCGGCAGATTGGCTATGTGCAGCCGGAACGCAACGCTCGGCCAAGGAATACTTATGGCTTCGAGCTGACGCTGCCGGATGGCACCCACCTGGCGCCGGCACGCACGCCGTTTGCCCTCGGCGACGCGCGGGCAACGATCGGCTTCCGCCACGACTATTTCCAGCAGTCCACGCTCAGCATCACTCTTCCCACTGCCACCGGCGACGGCCAGTTCGGCCGGGGGGTGCCGAGCGTGAGTGCCACGCACACGCTGCGTATTGACCTGGCGGCGCCGCTCTACTGGGAAATTTCCGCGGGCGCCGGCTTCACGCCCAAGCATGGCGTGCTGCGCGACTATCAGCGGAGCGTCTTCGGGATGGGGACGACAGGGGTGCGGATCCATCTCTGGGGCGGGCAGTCCATCTACGGCTACTTCTTCTACCACACACCGTACTACCACAACACCACGCTCACGTCACTCGACAGCCGGGAGCTCACGGCGGACTTCGGCTGGATGATTCACTCGTCCGGCGGCAACGAATGGCGCATCGGCATGACGGAGGATCTCAAGCCGGGCGACAATGGGATTGACCTGGTGTTCAAGGCGAGTGGGACGTGGTGACGTGTAGGGGCAAAGCCGTCAGCGCTGAGCGCTCAGCGCTTAGCGCCTTCCCCCCACAGGAATTCCTCCATTTCACCAAACAGAAACTTCTTCGCTTCCGCGTCCCGCAGGTTGAGCCCGTAGTGGTTGATCAGCGCCTGCTGCTGCTTGAGCCATTCGCCCCAGCAGACGGTGCAGATCTCGTTGTAGGCGCGCTTGCCCAGCTCGTTCTGGAAGGGCTGGAAGGCCATCTGGTCGCGGGCCTGGCCGCAGCGGGTGCATGTGATGGTTGGCATGGCCCGAAAGATACGAACCGCAGTAGGGGCAAGGCTATAGCTTTGCCCCTACTGCGGTTCGTTACGCTCCGATCTGCCGTTCGTTATACTCGCCCCGCCGGAGCGCCTTGACGCCGCTGGCCGTGCCGAAAGCGCAGCCGAACGCGAATACCACGGCCGTGCCGACGCCGATAAAGGGCAGGATGCTGATGGGCCAGGCGATGAAGAAGGCCAGGATACCGGCCGCCAACGGCGCCAGCGGCGACCGAACGGCGTCCACGAAACGAAGACGATTGCGCACGAAATTCCGGCTCACCACATAGCCAAAGATGCCGAAGAGAATCGTGCCGACGGTCAGGAATGTGCCGAGCATGGGGTCCTTCCAGTTTCGGGTTCTACGCCAACTGGTGTTGCACTACGGAACGAGGGAAGGGGGAGTTTCAGGCGGGAATGCGGGAGGTCGGGAAGGCGGGAGGATCTTGGGGAGTGAGCACTTCCCGTCTTCCCGCCCTCCCGTCTTTCCGTCTTCCCGCCTGTCTCACCACCTCACCGCGGCACTCCCCCACATGAACCCTGACCCGAAGGCCGTGAAGACCACAAGGTCTCCCGGCTTGATCCGCCCGGCCCGCACGCACTCATCCAGCGCAATCGGAATTGTTGCAGCCGTGGTATTTCCATAGCGCTCGATGTTGTTGTAGACCTGCGCGTCGCCGAGTTTCAGCGACTTCTGCACCGCTTCGGAAATCCGGAGGTTGGCCTGATGGGGGATCAGCAATGAAATATCAGAGGTCGAGAGGTCGAGGCGGTCAAGGAGCGCGGTCACCGATTCCGGCATCCGGGCCACGGCATGACGGAACACCTCGCGCCCTTCCATCTGCAGGAAATGCTGACCCCGCTCCAGTTGCTCCACGCTGACCCGCGGATGGTACATCGAGCCCGGGGCGTCCACCCAGAGCTTCTCGGCGTTGCCTCCGTCGCTGTGGAGATCAAAGCCGAGGACACCGCGATCCGGCTCTTCAGATGCGGTCATCACGACGGCGCCGGCACCGTCCGCAAAGATCACCGCGGTGTTGCGGCCTTCTGATGAGACATCGAGCCCCGTGCTCTGGATCTCCTGGCCCACCAGCAGCACCGTGCGATACATCCCGCTCCGGATCCACGCATCCGCCACCGACAGCCCATAGATGAACCCGCTGCACTGGGCCCGGACATCGAGCGCCGGGATGTTTCCAGCGCCGAGGGCTTGCTGCAGGAATACTCCGTTGCCGGGCGCGAAGTGATCGGGCGAGCAGGTGGCATAGACGATCGCTTCAAGATCGGTGGGCTCGAGCCCGGCGCTGGCCAGCGCCGCCCGGCTCGCCGCCAGCCCCAGCTCGACGCCGGTCTGCCCTTCCGTCACCCAGTGCCGCTCGGCGATGCCGGTGCGCTCAAGGATCCACTGGTCGCTGGTGTCCATGACCCGCGCGAGATCGTCGTTGGTGACAACGCGGTCAGGGACGGCCATGCCGGTGCCGATTATGAGAGAGGTGATCATGATGGAATATGGTTCAGGGCGGGCAAGTTGGCAGGGCGAGCAGGTGGGCGGACAGGACAGACAGGGCGGACCGGATGCTCCCTTCCCTCATTCCCGCGCAAGAGGAGATCGGGCATGGCACTTCACGCCGCCCAACCCGTTCTGCGCGGTGAATTCGTGCGGGTGAGCCCTCATGGATTCCCGCTTGCGCGGGAATGACGATTGGGTAGGCTCCTGCTCGCCCTGCTCGCCCTGCTCGCCCTGCTCGCCCTGCTCGCCCTGCTCGCCCTGCCTACAAGCCCGCCAGCCACGGATACCCCATATCCTCCCAATATCCTCCCGGCCGCTCGCGGGTAAACGTGACACTGGAGAGATACTTGGTCATCTTGTAGCCCAGCTTGATGGGCGCGTAGAGCCGGAGGGGGGCGCCGTGGTCCGGCATCAGCGGCCGGTCGTTGAAGGCGTAGGCCAGCATGGTCTGCGGATGCATGGCGCTCTTCATGTCCCAGCCGTTAGTGTAGCGCACCCCGCGCTGGTCCACTTCAAACGAGCTGAACATGATGTACCGCGCCTCCGGCAGCGGCTCGACCTGCGCCGCGAGGGCGCTGAACGGCACGCCGGCCCACGATGCCACCGCGGTCCATCCCTCGACGCAATGATGCTTCACGGTGTACGCGAGCCGGGGCAGGGCCTGGAGCATTGGCATGGTAAAGTGGCCCGGCTTCCGCACCAGGCCATCCACGTCAAGCGTCCAGGTGGTCGAGGAGTCGAGTTCCGGAAGGGTGCGAGCGACATGGTATGCCGGCATGCGGCCGCTGCGCTCGCCCGCCTCATAGACCGGTGCCAGCCGGCTGTTGCTCTGGAAGACGTGTTCGCCCACCCAGTCGTTGAGGCGGGATATGGTGCGGAGCTTGGGGCGGATGAGCGGTCCACCATCCCAGCCGCAGGCGGCGAGCAGTGACGCCGGACCGGCGACGGCGGCGAGGTGGAGAAAGTCACGTCGGCTCGGCGGCCCGGCGGCTCGGCCCTCTGAAGCTGCCTCCTGAACGCTGAGCGCTGAGCGCTGGGCATCCGCCGAGCCGTCGAGCCGCCGGGCCGTCGAGCCGCCGAGCTGCCGAGCCGCCGAGCCGCCGAGCCGCCGAGCGGACGAGTCCGTCATCCCACATGCCTCCCGCGATACCACCCGGTAATCATGCCTCGTAGCGATGCCGGGTCGGACAGAAACACCGCGAGGATGTGCACAATCGTGAATGCAATGAAGAGCCACACGGCGATGAAGTGCCAGTACCGGGTCAGCTCATAGCCGCCGAAGAGCGAGACCAGCCAGGAAAGCTGCACCGGCTTGTAGATGGCGAACCCCGAGAGCACCGAGATCATGGCGAGCAGCAGGATCGAGGTGTAGGCCAGCTTCTGCAGCGCGTTATGCTTTCCCTGCGGCGGCGGTTCCTTGCGGAGTCGCAGGTAATAGAGCTGCATGTCCAGTGCCGGCCGGGCGTCGCGGGGACGGAAGAACAGCTTGCGCCATTCGCCGCTCAAGAAGAGAAACAGCAGGTAGGCCGCACCGGTCAGCACGAACGGCCACGCCAGCGCAAAGTGCCAGTTGAGCCCGCCCGCCAGCCACCCGCCCAGCCGGGACCACTCGGGGAAGGCGTACATGTCCAGCGGATTGGGCACGCCCGCAACCTTGCCCTTCTGCCCGATGTGGGGAAAGGCAAGGTAGATCTGCAAGCCGCTCGCGATCATCCCCGCAAGCACAAGCGCGTGCAGCCAGTGCGTGAAGCGCACGAGGCCGTGGTGGCGCTTGACTCCGGGAGTGTGGGAGGGCATGGGAGGAAGATAGATGGACAGATGGACAGTTGGACAGTTGGACAGATGGACAGTTGGACAGTTGGACAGGCTGCGCACTCTGTCCATCTGTCCCACTGTCCATCGGTCCACCTTATCGGCGCAGCCGATACGCCACCTTCATGAACAACCCATCGGTCTGCCGGCGGAGGTTCCGGAACGTGAGCGTTCCCTCATCCGCCATTGTGGATCCGTAGCCCAGGAAGAACACCGTTCCCGGGCTCGGCTCGTAGGACGCGAGCCAGTCCATGCGGAAGGTGTTGGACAGCGTGGCCGGTTGGCCTGCCCCATCGATCAGGAGCGGGCGGCCGGTGGCCTCGTCCACCAGCGCCGCGCGCCGCTGCGCCTGGTATTCGCCGATGAAGCGGAAGAAGAGGGCGCGCGTCGGCTGGTATTCGATCTTCACGTGCGGGATGATCGTCCGCGCAAACTCGCTGCCATCCCGCTCCCGGGTGATCCGGCTATAGGTGAGTTCAAAGCTCGACCGCACCGAACGCTGTGGCCGCAGGCTGAGCTCGCCGCTCAGGCGCAGCTCCCGGCCTTCCGCTGCCTCGGGGAAGATTGCCGTCTCGCCGTACCGTGCCTGGGCTTCGGCGTCACCCCACTGCCAGGTCGGCGTCGAGACTTGCAGCGAGGTCCCGATGGCGTTGTTGATTTCCGGCCGTGGGGTGAAGGGATCGGTCGTTGTCCCACCCAGTTCATAACCGGCGTAATCGTTGGGCAGGAAGTGGACGAAGTCGCGCGAGATTTTCGGGTCGACTTCCCACCCGCCCCTGAGCCGGAAGCTGAAGTTGGCGTCGTCGTTGCCTTCGATGGCGCCGTCCCCCAGGAAGGAGTCATAGCTCCAGGTGCGGTCGGGTCCGAAGAAGACGGTGGCGGTCTCGAGCAGCGCGCCCGGCTTCCCGTAGATCGAGAACCGGTTCATGATGTGGCCGGTCACGATGCCGACCCGGTTCACGAATCCCGACTGCGTCTCGAAGTCGTCGCTCAGGCCATTGAGCTGATAGTTGAAGCCCCATAGCCGGCCAGTGCGGTCGAGCTGGGCCTGCCAGATCTGGCCGGTGCGGCTACCGGCGTCGTCCCGGGTCCACGACTGGCCCAGCTGGCCCTGCGCGAAATACATCCCCCCGAAGACGATGCGCGTATCGCCCGAGAGCACCCGGTTGTAATCGTCGCCGCTGATGCGGTCGGTGTACGTGACCCCGGCCAGCGAGTTCTGCCCGATGTCACGCCGTATCCGCGTGATGTTGAACAGCGCATTCCGGTCGCCCGCCTCATCCACGGCGGTGAGGTGTGCGACGCCATAGCGGCCGAACTTGCCGGTGAACTTGGCGCCGGCGATTGGGTCCACGATCTCGCGGGTGTAGACCAGGCGATTCGGGGTAGAGAAGAGCTCGATCCCCTCAAGGAAGAATGGCCGCCGTTCCTCGAAGAAGATCGCGAATCGCTCGTTTACCGTGACGACGCCCTCGTCGGCCTCGACCTGGCTGAAGTCGGGGTTCCAGGTGGCATCCAGCGTCATGGCAGTAAAGCCGAGGCGGAGGTTGGCTCCGGCGGAGCCATCCACCTTGCCCCGCTCGAACTCGCCTGACTCGTTCACGGCGCCATTGGCGGAGGCGGTGAAGACCGGCTGGACTTCCATCACCACGCCGCGCTTCATGTCATGGAGCCCGGACATGAGGCCGCCCTGTGCCAGGAAGCTGGCGCTGGCGCGCCGCACATCGGTCCAGGTGTCGGTGTAGCCGGTGCGCTTGGTCTCGCGGACAACGTTGAGACCCCACGTCTGCTGTGCCGACGTGGGATAGCGCAGACTCTTGAAGGGGATACGCAGTTCCACCACGTAGCCCGAGTCGGTGCGCATGCCCCGCGAGTCCCAGAGAAAATCGGGACTCAGGTCATCGGTGCCGCCGGTGAGCGACGCAGCCTGGTTGCCGCCTTCACTGCGGACGCCATCCTGCTGCTGTCCGATGGGATTGACGGTGAACACGTACGCCCGGCGTCGGTCGCCAAAGGTATCGAGGTAGATGGAGACGTGGTCGTCATTGCCCAGGTTGTCGCGGTCCGCCACCGTGGCGCGGACGGTGCCGGGCTGGCGGTCGTAGGCCGTGATACCGAACCAGATGGCGTCGGGCGCGTACCATACCCGCACGACCGTCCGCTCCTCCGCCGGCCGCCCATCCACCGGCATCCACTGATGAAATCCCGACAGGACTGCGGCCTGCTGCCAGACGCTGTCCTCCAGCCGCCCGTCCACCACCGCCGTGGCCTCGATCCGCGGGATGGTGACCGACTCCTTCATGCGGGCCGGGGTCGTGTCCTGGAGAAAAGCAGCGAGCGCGAGCAGGGCGAGGTGCATGAGAAGCGAGGGTCAGGTGAGTGGGGGAGGGGAAGATAATAGATGGACAGTTGGACGGTTGGACAGTTGGACAGTTTGAGAACGCTGTCCATCTGTCCAACTGTCCAACTGTCCGTCTATTCGTACCGCAGCGCCACGATCGGATCCAGGCTCGCCGCCCGCCGGGCGGGCCAGAGCCCGAAGAACAGGCCGATGAACGCGCTGAAGCCGAAGGCCACGATGATGGCCGCGGGGGAGATCAGCGTGTTCCACTGCGCCACCTTGGCGAGCAGGATGGCCGCACCGGTGCCCAGGGCGATGCCCAGGATGCCGCCGAGGAGGCAGAGCACCAGCGCCTCGATGAGGAACTGGAGCATGATGTTGCCGCGGGTGGCGCCCAGCGCCTTCCGCACGCCGATTTCGCGGGTGCGCTCGGTGACCGACACCAGCATGATGTTCATGATGCCGATGCCGCCCACCAGGAGGCTGACCGCCGCGATGCTGGCGAGCAGCATGGTGAAGACCTGCGTCGCTTCCTGCTGCGTCGCGAGGATGTCCTGCGGGTTCCGGATCCGGAAGTCGTTCTCCTCGCCCGGGCGGATCTTGTGTTCCGCGCGCAGCACCCGCTCGAGGTCCACCATGCCCCGCTCAATCGGGATGCCGTCCGCCACCTGGATCGACATGGAACGGATCCGATCAGTGCCGAAGACGCGATACTGCGCGGTGGCCAGCGGGATGTAGATATCGTCGTCCGGGTTGCTGAACCCCTGCGAGCCCTTCCGGCTCATGACCCCGATGATCTCGAACGGAATGCCGCGGACCAGGATGGTCTGGCCGATCATGGCGGCGCCATTGGACTCCATCTGGTCCGGCACGTCGGCGCCCAGCACGGCGTAGCGCTGCCGCGAGTCGTCATCGCCGTCGGAAAAGAACTTGCCCGAGGTGATGGTGAAATTATTCACCTGCGGATAGTTGGCCGTGGTGCCGACGATGTCCGTGTTGACGTTGTGGTTCCCGAACTGCACCTGCAGCGACTGCTGCAGCTCGGGCACCACCGCCTTGATCTCCCGCGCCTTGGCACGCACGGCGAGATAGTCGTCGGTCGTGAGGTTCACCCGGGTGGCCTGCGCCACGCCGCCCCGGAACTGCTGGCCGGGAAACACCGTGAAGGTATTGGCGCCGAGCGAGGCGATCCGGTCATTGACGGCCTTCTGCGCGCCGCTGCCCAGCGCCACCATGGTGATGACGGCGCCCACGCCGATCACGATGCCGAGCATCGTGAGCGAGGCGCGCAGCTTGTTGGCGCGGATCGACTGCAGCGCGACGGCGACAGTCTCATTGATGAGCATTACTGCCTCCTGCCGCCGCCAGCGGCACCGCTGCTCGCGCCGCCGGTGCTCGTGTTATTGCGCATGCCGGGCACCGCGCCGCCGCCGGTCATCTGGTTCACCCGCTGCTGGAACTCCTGCTGCGACTCGATCAGCCCCGCGCTCGGCAGGAGCAGCACCGAGTCGGTCGGCTCCAGCCCCTTCGTCACTTCACTGTAGTCCAGGTCGGTGAGCCCGGTGGTGATGTGCACCGGCTTGATCCCGGTGCCGCGCTTCACGAAGACGATGTAGCTGCCGCCGTAGAGCGCCGCGTCGTTGTTCCCGTTCCGCCGCATGCCGCCGCCATTGCCGCGCATGCCGGCAAACGCCTTCTGCATGACGGCGCGGTCCGCGGCGCTGAGTTCCTGCCCCTTCATCCGCTTTTCCATGATGGCCTTCACCTGCGCGGCATCAACGCCCGCCGGCAGGGTAATGGTCCGGCCGTTCGGCATGGTGAGCGTGCTGCCCGGCTTGGCGGTGGTGTCGGTGGCGGGCGTGGACGCGCCCAGCGAGGTACGGCCGTTGCCGGAATCGGACTGGGGCGTCTGCTGCTGCTCCTTTGCCAGCTCCTCCTGCACCGTCTGGGGATTGAGTCCCAGCACCTGCGCCGCCGAGGCCACGTCGCGCGGGGTGCGGAGGGCCGCGTTGGGGATGGCCAGCACGCTGTCACGCCGGCCGATATGAATCTCGACCTCGGTGTTCATGCCCGGCTTCAGCAGCTTCTGCTGGTTCTCGATCCGGATCAGCACCGGGAACATGGTCACGTTCTGCTGCACTTCGGCCTGCGGCTCGATCTTGAGCACTTCGCCGTCAAAGGGACGGTTGGGATAGGCATCCACGGTGACCGTGGCGCGCATCCCCGGCTTGATCTTGCCGATGTCGGTCTCGTCCACCAGCGTCTTGACCTGCACCAGGTTGAGGTCGGCCATGGTGAGCAGCACGGTGCCGCCGCCCACGTCCTTGGTCGGCGAGGAGATCACGGCGCCACGGGAGACCGCCAGCGAGATGATGGTCCCGCTGATCGGGGCCCGCACCTTGGTGTCCTCCAGCTGGTCCCGCGCGGTCTCGAGCGAGACCTGGGCCCGGATGACAGAGGCCTTGGCGCTGGCGTAGTCGAGCGCCGCCTGCTCGTGCTCTTCCTGGGTGATGGACTTGGTCTGGAAGAGCTCATCGGCGCGGTGCTTCTTGGATTCCGCGTTGGTGAGCTGGGCCTTGGCCACTTCGAGGTCGGCCTGCGCCTGTGCCACCGTGTTGCGGGGCACGCGCTGGTCCACCTCCACCATCAGGTCGCCGCGCTGGACGTCCTGGCCGGTCTGGACGGCGATGTTCAGGATCTCGCCCGACGCCTTGGACTTCACCTCGACCACGGTATCGGGCTGGATGGTGCCGGCGGCCTGTGCCGACACGACGATGTCACGTCGCTCGACCGCCACGGCCTGGTAGGCCACCTGCTCTTTTTCCTTCTTGCAGCCCGCCACGACAACGAGGGCCAGCAGGCTCGCGACAACGGTACGATTCGACATCAATGCTTTCCCTCGGTCTGGAAGTCCTGTGCGACCTGGCCGTCCTTGAGGTGGACCTGCCGGTCGGCATGCTCGGCGATATCGTGTTCGTGGGTGACCAGCACGATGGTCTGGCCCCCGCGATGCAGCTCCTCGAAGAGCGCCATGATCTCCACGCTGGTGGCGCTGTCCAGGTTGCCGGTGGGCTCGTCCGCCAGGAGGATGCTCGGCTGATTAACGAGCGCGCGGGCCACCGCCACGCGCTGGCGCTGGCCGCCCGAGAGCTCATTGGGCTTGTGCTGCATCCGCTCGGCGAGGCCCACGCGGGTGAGTGCCTCGGTGGCCATCTCCTGGCGCTCCCTGGCGCCGATGCCGGCATAGATGAGCGGCAGCTCGACGTTGTGCAGCGCCGAGGCGCGCGGGAGCAGGTTGAACGTCTGGAAGACGAACCCGATTTCCTTGTTCCGGATGCGGGCGAGCTCGTCGTCGCCCAGCTCGGAGACCCGGTGGCCGTTGAGCCAGTATTCGCCGGCATTGGGGCTGTCGAGGCAGCCGATCATGTTCATCAGGGTGGACTTGCCGGAACCTGACGGGCCCATGATGGCCACGAACTCGTTGCGCCGGATGGTGAGGTCCACGCCCCGGAGCGCCCGCACGACTTCGCCACCCATGTCATACTCGCGCTGCAGGTTGCGCACGACGATCACGGCATCCCGCGGCACATCCGACGGCAGGAGCGCCATGCGCTCCGCCGTGTCCATGACTGCCATCATAGGCTCCGTCCGATCAGCGCTTCGATCTGCGCCTTGGCGCGGAGGTAGCTGAAGCGGGCATTCACCGCGTCAACCTCCGCCTGGTCGAGGGCTTCCTGCGAGGTGAGAATATCGACGATGGTCGAGGCGCCGAGGCGGTAGCGCTCCTGCTGCACCCGGAGGTCTTCCTCCGCCGCCTTGACGCTGACCTGGGTGATCTCGATCTGGATCCGCGCCGCCTCGAGGCCGGCCAGCTGCGAGGTGAGGTTGGCCGACACCTGCCGTGCGGCGTCGGCGGCCTGCGCCTCCGCGGTCCGCGCCGAGTTCTCCGCGCTGTTGATGCTCTGCTCCCGCTGGAACCGGTTGAAGATCGGCCAGGAGAGCGACAGGCTCGCGCCGCGGCTGTCGTAGAAGCTGTAGTCGCGGGAGCTGCTGCCGCTCAGGCCGACGTTGCCCGAGAGCGAGAGCGTGGGCCAGTAGCCCGAGCGCGCGCTGCTGATGTCGGCGCGGGCCGCGGCGGCGCCGGCTTCCGCCGCCTGCACCTGGGGCGAGCGCGCCTTCGCTTCCGCGCGCAGCGCCGCCGTGTCGAGCGGCGTCGTGATCACGTTGTAGAAGCTGGAGTCGTCGGAGGCCGCCACGCGGCCGGTCATCCCAACCAGGCGCGCCAGCCCCGCCTCGGCCGACGCCAGGTCGGCCTGGGCCTGGATCAGCTGCAGCTGTGCGGTGCCCAGCGTGACCCGCGACCGCAGCGAATCGGAGCGCGTGGCGGAGCCCGCATTCAGCTTGTTGATGGAGACGTTGAGCTGTTCCTCGGCGCGCTTCACGCTGGCCCGGCGCACGCCCACCAGTTCCGCTGCCGCCAGGGCATCGAGGAACTGGTTGGTGGTGGCGAGCCGCTGCTGATAGCGCGCGTTGACCAGCGAGGCATCGGCGGCCGACTGGCTGGCCCGCGCCGATTTCGTGTCGGCGCTGCGCTGGAAGCCGTCGAACAGCGTGACGCTGGACCGGAGCGACGTGCTGATGCTGCCGCTGGAGCTCCCGACGGCGAGTCCCGTGTTGGGATCCACCCGCGAGGGCACGCCGGAATAGTTCTGGTTGCCGCTGGCGCTCAGGTCGAGACTGGGGAGCCAGGCGCCCTTGGCGGTGCGCACCCGTGCCCCCGCGTTGTCCACGGCGGCTTCGGCCTGGATGACGTTCGGCTGCGTGCGCAGCGACAGCGCGATGGCCTCATCCAGGGTGATGGAGGGCCGCGTGGTGTCCGCGGTCTGGGCGGCCAGCGGCGACGCTGCAGCCAGGAGTACCAGTGCCAGGATCTTAGTGCGCATCTCTGCCATTCGAGGTTGAGTCGTTCTTCCGGCCAAGGTCGGAGAACTTCAGTTGCTGTTCGGGAGTGAGCTGGGCCCGGATCTCCGAACGGATCTGCTTCCGCAGGGTTTCAAAAGGTGGTGCCACCGCGGCGCGCATCGAATCCATGGTGGGCCGATGCCGCTCGAGGATACTGCGCACGCTGTCGCGCTGGGCCGGCGTCAGGTCGAGCCGCTGGCTCAGGAACTCGAGGTAGCCGTGATGCTGCTCGTGCGACACCACACGGACGCCGCTACGCTCCGCAATGGCCACGCCGCCCACGCCGACGACGAGGCCGGCCAAAAAGACCGCCAACAGCAGGACGACCGCGTTGCGCCGAGGGGTGGTCATCTCAGCGACCCTCCACTACGGCGGCAAGCAGGTTGTCGGTGCTGGCGCCCTGCGCCGAGGAGACGAGCACGGACGGCACCCCGGCCGAGCCCACCGCGTCGGCCAGTGACGCCTCGCCGGCGGTGGCCGGCGCCAGCCGCAGCCACATGGCCAGCGCCAGGGCCAGGATTGCGGCCGCCGCGAGCCCCGGCCTGAGCCAGGTATTGAGCACATCCCAGCTCGACTTGCGCGGCTCTGCCGCCAGCAGTGCCATGGTGCGGTGCACGAAATCATCGTGCGCCGGCACCGGCAGCCCGGCCCGCAGCAGCTGTCCCAGCTGCTCGTCCGGCGCGTGATCAAATGGATTGCTCATTGCCCTACCTCCAGGAACGACGCCAGGTCGGCCCGCAGTGCCCGCCGTGCATGAAAGACATCCGATCGTACCGTGCCCTCCGGCACTCCGAGGGCTTCAGCAATTTCGGCATGTGCATACCCTTCCGCGTCGAACATCGTGATGGCAATGCGCTGCCGCTCGGTCAGCCGGTCCAGCGCCGTGGCCAGCCGCTCACGGAGGAGCAGGCGATCGGCATCGTGGTCCGGCCCCTGATGCTGGTCCGCGGCCGCGGGTGACAACTGTTCGGTATCGCGCACCGCGCGGCGCCGGCCCAGGTCCCGCGCCGCGTTCAGGACAATCCGCATGAGCCACGGCCGGAATGGCCGCGCCGTGTCGAACCGGCCAATGGCGCGCCACGCTGCCAGGAACCCGTCCTGGGCGGCATCGTCAGCATCATGATCATTGCCAAGCAGCGCCCGGGCGACTCGTCGCGCGGCCGGCGCGTACCGCTCGATCAGCTGGCCGAATGCGTCTCCGTCGCCCTCAGCCGCCTGGGCAGCAAGTTCGGCGTCGGTCACGTGGGAGGTACGCATGGGAGGGGAGATACGTTGAGAGGGGTCGAGGCGGTCGAGAGGTCGAGAGGTCGAGACCGAACTACTTGACCACCTCGACCCCTAGACCCCGCGACCTTCATTGTTCCCGCTGCCGGAACGCCGCCAGCCCGGCGCTGACCGCGAGCCAGACACACAGGACGCCGAAGACGTAGGCGGTGATGCGGGGGGCCAGCAGGAAGAACGCGGCCAGCGATGCCAGCGCAATCATGGCCGGCACGAACACCGATCGCCTCGCGTTGGATGCCATGAGCCGGAGGGCCACCGTCGCGCGCTGGCGGCGCTCCCGCAGGGAACGCCGATACGGCGTCACATCGGCCGCGGCCGTCCGGGCCAGCACTGCCGGCAGCCGCTGGCTGATGCGGCGCGGGCCACGCAGCGGGCGCGGGACGATTTCGCTGGCCCGCGCGATATCGAGACGGAACTGCTGCTCGAGCGCGTCGGCCAGGTCGGCATCATCAATCAGCGCATCCAGCTCATAATTGCCGACCAGGCTGGCGGGATTGAGGTTGCTCGAGCCCACCCGCACCCACCGCCCGTCCGTGACGATGGTCTTGGCGTGCAGCATCGGGCCTTCCCACTCGAAGATCCGGACCCCGGCGCGCAGGAGGTCGCGGTACCCGAAGCGCGTGAGGTTTCGCACCAGCGGAATGTCGCTGGTGCCCGGGACCAGGATCCTGACGTCGACGCCGTCGCGTGCCGCGTCACGGAAGGACTGGAGCAGGCGCTGCGGCGCGAGGAAGTAGGCGTCGGTGACCCAGAAGCGCTCGCGTGCCCCCGTGGCCAGCAGCTCGATGAGGCGGTAGGCCCGTTCACGCCCCGGCTTGCCGACAATGGCGCGTACCACGGCATCACCACGCGCAGGTACGTCCGGCGCGGACTCCGCGTCGGGAATCGGCAGGCCGGCGGCGCCCCAGATGCCCTGAAACGCCGCGTCCAGCAGGGGCACCGCCGGTCCCGAGATGCGAACCGCGGTATCGCGCCAGGGCTGGCCGCCGTCAACGCCGTTGCCGGTCCACTCACAGCCGATGCAGAGTCCGCCAATGACCGCGTCACAGCCATCGGCCAGCACCAGCTTGCGATGGTCGCGCGAAAAGATGCCGAGCGGATGGCTGATGCTGGGTGGACCGAAGCCGCGCACCTCGATGCCGGCGTCCCGGAGGAAGCGCCAGTAGGCGCGCCTGGTGCCGACCGAGCCCACCCAGTCATAGAGCACACGGACGCGTACGCCCTCGCCCGCCTTCCGGGCCAGCAGCTTCGCAAAGGCCCAGCCTTCGTCGTCGCTGCGGATGATGTAGTTCTCGAAATGGATCCAGCGGGAAGCACGAGAGATCACGTCGCGCATGGCGGCATAGGCGGTTGGCCCATCCACCAGGAGGGAAACCGCGTTACCCGGGACCGGGCGCCCCCCGGACGCGCGGGTGACCGCGGTCTCGACTGCCCGGGTCTGGGCACTGATCCGCGCCAGGGTCATGGGCCGCCAAGGCCCAGTGCCGTTTCGTGCGGCCGCAGCGCCGCGATGACAAAGGCAATGTGTTCATCCAGCGGCACGCCCAGTTCCTCGGCGCCCTGCCGCACGTCGTCGCGATTGACGCCCCGGGCAAACCCCTTGTCCTTGAGCTTCTTCCTGACACTGGAGACTTCGAGATCGGCCAGGCTGCGCGACGGGCGCACCAGCCCGCAGGCCACCACGAAGCCGCTCAGCTCATCCACGGCAAAGAGGGCCCGCGCCAAGTCGCTGTCGCGCGGCGTGCCGGTGTAGGTGGCGTGCCCCAGGATGGCGCGAAGGATGTCGTCGTCCACGCCGAGTCCGGCAAGGATGCGGACGCCCTCCGCGGGATGTTCCTCCGTGGCCGAGCGGGCGTCGTTGGGATAGCGCTCGTAGTCGAAGTCATGCAGCAGCCCGGCGAGGCCCCAGCGTTCGGGATCGCCACCGTAGCGCGGCGCAATGGCGCGCATGGCAATCTCGACGGCATACATGTGACGGCGCAGGGCTTCCGACGCCGTGTACTGGTGCATCAGGGCAAGGGCTTCGTCGCGGTTCATGCAGGAAAGGTATTAGGGGGTAGGGGTCAGGGGTTAGGGTTGCAGGTCGCAAGTCGCAAGTCGCAGGTCGCAAGTCGCAGGTCGCAGGTCGCAGGTCGCGCGGCCTGTGACCTGCGACCTGCGACCCGTGACGTCATTCCGCCTGCGGTATCGCCGTCCCGTACTTCGCATTGACCACCTTGATCACCTCGTTGGCGATCAGCTGCTGCGCGGCGGTGGAGGGATGGAAGCCATCGAGCGAGAACATCGGCCCGAAGGTCACGCTGCCACCGGCGAGTGCCTGGCTGATGTCGGGAAAGGCTGGGATGTTGCCGTCGGCCCGCAGGGCGGCGAACGGCACGTTGATATCGAAAACGGCCCAGTCGTGCTCCGCCGCGACATCCTGGATCACCGCGTTATCCGCCGCGACCGCGGCTGCGATCGTGGCCAGCTCGGACGGCAGGATCACGTCCGTATCCACGCTGCAGTCGAGCGTCGTGGATGCGCCTCCCGCTGCGGCAGCCAGGAGCGGAAGACCCTTGATCCATGGTACCAAGGTCTGGTCACCGGGAGCGCCCGGGATCGCGGCTGCAGGCGCGCAATTGTTGCTGACCGTGAACGTCGGTGGGAACGCGGCTGGCGTGGTGAACCCGCAGGCCGGCTGGTTCTTGATGCACCACCACGTACTTCCAGTCGACACATAGGGCACGAGCGTCACATCCGGGATGGTGAAGAGCACCGCCTCTGCGCCGGCTGCCTCGATGCTGTCCGCCAGGGCGCGGTAGGAGGCCGCGAAGTCGGCGGGGGGAGTGACTTCGGCAGGATCACCTGGGTTGGTGCTGGAGATCACGGCACCGAGCACGTCGTTGGGTCCGACCTCGACCGACACGAACGTCGGTCTTTCGGCCATCAGCCATTGCACCTGGGTCCGGCCGCCCAGGAAGAACTGGGTGAGCCGGGAGTAGGTACCGAGTCCCGACGCGGTGTTGCTGAAGGCATCGGCCACATCGAGGCCGGGCACCGCCAGGTTATTGAGGTACACGGGCAGCGGGGTCTGGCGCAGGTCACACGGCTGGTCGGCGGGCTGGTCGCCCACCCGCTCTTCGGTGACGTTGTTCACCAGCGGAGCGGGGCAGCCCCGTCCCGCCAGCGCGGGATAGGTGAACGGGGTCCCGGCCTGCCGGGCAAAAAGCACGGCGAAGGACGCCCGCTGGGTGCTGTCATTGATGCCACCCGACTGGAATCCGGCGGCGATGCTGTTGCCCAGCGAGACGTACCGGCGGAAGAGGCCGTCGTTGTCAGTGGCCGACAGCGGCGGCGCCAGGGTCTGGTCCCCGCGGCAGCCGGTGAGCGCGGCAGCGATGAAGAGCGCGGCCGCCGGAATGCGAATGCTCATGGTGGTCACTCCCTTCAGAAGGCGTAGCGCAGTGTCGCGCCGAACAGGTGCGCCTTGAACGTGTAGAGGCCGTTGGTGTTTTCGGACGGTGCGAGCGCGGGGTCCAGCGGCACGGTGCGGCCGCGCCGGTCGCCCTGGTCAATGAACTGATAGGCCACATCGACGCCGAGGTTGCTGCCCAGCCGGGTGCCGAAGCCGAGCGTCCAGGAGTTGCGGTGCCCCTCGGGAAGATTGGGGGTCACGGTCTGGTCGGGTGCGGCGGCGTTGTGCGTGTAGAAGCCGCCGCGGATGGTGCTGGTCGGCGAGAGGCCGTACTCAGCGCCGAAGCGCCAGGTGTAGGCACGCCGGTAATCCTCCGGGATGTTGGTGGTGCCCAGCCGCTCGAGTGTCACCGAGAGGGTGTCGAAGACCCGCCAGTCGGTGTACTGGAAATCCGCCAGCAGGTTGAGGCGGTCCACGCCGCGCCAGGACAGTCCCACCACCAGCTGGGCAGGAAGGGTGAGCGAGGTGCCGCCGCCCTGGGTCTCCAGCGGCCCGCCCGCGGTGAACTGCGGGGCCAGGACGGCGTCGAGCGGCGTGCCGGCAGGAACGCCGAATGGATTTCCCGCCGCGAGGATCAATCCGGTCGAGACCGGGTTGATCTCGGCGGTGCCGTTGCCAAAGTCGACCGTCTGTCGCAGGAGGTACCGCGCGCCCAGGGTAAGGTCCGGCCGGAGGTCGACCTGCACCCCGAAGTGCCCGCCAACGCCGGTGCCGTTCCCGGTCAGGTTGACGTCCGCGAAGTCGGTTCCGGCGGGCACACCGAGCATCCCGAACGTCACGCCGGGAGTGGGCGTGGCCTGCTGGGAGAGATCGAGGCGCTGGTCGAGCCGGACGCTTACAAATGTGAGGTCGAAGCCCGCGCCGACCCGGATGCGGGGCGAGATACGGGCCGCGAGGGTCGGCTGCACGTAGATCGCCTGGACCTTGCTGTGGTAGCCGAGGAAGCGGCCCTCGAAATCGGACGGCCAGTCGGTCGCCAGGCCATAGGGCACGAAGACGCCGAGGCCTGCCACCAGCCGCCCGCTGATCGGTCGCACGAGGTATCCGTGCGGCACCAGGTGCATGTCGCTGTTCAGGCTGGTGCGGAACCCGGTGACGTCGTTGGTAAAGTCGCCGCTGACGAAGATGCCGGTGGCACCGGCCGCGACTTCGGTGGTCGTGGCAGAGGCGATGCCGGCCGGGTTGAAGTAGATGCTCGACCCGTCGCCGCAGGGACTGGCGACACTGGTGCCGGCGCGTCCCATGACGCAGGAACTTTGTTCGAAGACGCCGTAGCCCTGGGCATGGGCGGGCACGGGGAGGGAGAGTGCGAGGGCGGCGGCGGCCAGGGTGGCGCCGAGGTGCAGACAGATCCGTACCGGATGCATGGTGGTTCCCCCAGATCGTTGCTGGGAGAAATGTACTCCGGGCGCGGTGCAGGGGCGCCATGGATGCCGTCCCTACATGGCGCCCGGCTCCTGGGCGTTGCTGGCGCTCAAGGGGACCTGGGTCACGCTCTCGCCGTCCAGCGTGATCTCGAAGCGGTAGTGCCCGGCCCGGGCGAGCGGAATGTCGAACACCAGCACGGCGCCGGCCTCGACGTCGACGACGCCGGCCGGCGGTTCACCGAACTGCACCGTCCCCTCACCACCCAGCAGGATCGTATCCTCATCATCGAGAAAGCGGATCTGCAGGGTGTGCACCCCGATCTCGGTGCGACGGCCGCGCACCCGAAGCACCAGGTGGGTGCGCGGATGCACGGTGGGGAATTGCTGGACCCAGACGTGCTGGAACATGCCCAGTACGCTGAGCTTCCCATGCTGGTCGATCAGCGCGTAGTCCGCGATGACCGCGAAATCAACCTGCAGCGGGCGCCACCCTGATGGACTTGATGACGTCGTTCTTCCGGATGGCGTTCACCACATCCATGCCCTCGATCACCTGGCCGAACACGGTATGCTGGCGGTCGAGGTGCGGCTGGGGCGAATGGCAGATGAAGAACTGGCTGCCTCCGGTATTGCGGCCGGCGTGCGCCATGGACAGCGTGCCCGCCACATGCCGGTGGGTGTTGCGGTCGGTCTCGCACTTGATGGTATAGCCGGGACCGCCGGTGCCCACCCGCGGATTGTTGGGATCGCGGGAGAGCGGGTCGCCGCCCTGGATCATGAAGTTGTCGATGACACGATGGAACCGGGTGCCGTCATAAAAGCCTTCGTTGGCCAGCTTCTCGAAGTTGGCCACCGTGCCCGGCGTCTCGTCAGCGAAGAGCTCGGCGGTGATGGTGCCCCTGGCGGTCTCGATGGTGGCGGTCTTTGACAATGAAACCTCGATGGGAGTCGTAAGTCGTAAGTCGTAGGTCGTACGTCGTAGGGTCGTAAGTCATAAGCCGCAGGCCACCGGACATATGACTTACGACCTACGACTTACGACTAACTTACACTCACCGTCTCCATCATCCCATGCATGAAGTGTGGCTTGCCGTCGTTGAAGTCCGGATCGAAGCAGATCAGCAGGTAGTTTCCCGGCGTCAGGTTGGCAGAGAAATAGACCGGCATGCTCCGGGTCAGGTCAGCGACGCCACCCAGTGGGCGGCCGGGAGGCGGGCCCTCGGGCTTCTGGAGCCAGCCGAGGACGTCCTCGCCGGTCTTGCCCGGGGCGAGCTGAATGAGGACCAGCTCATGCGACTGGCTGCTGGTGTCCGCGGTCATCACCTTGAAGGTGTGATGGCCGGCGGTGAGGGGTGTGGAGAATTCGAAGGCGTAGTTCCGAAGCGTCACGCTGATGTCTGCGGTGGGCGGCGTGGCTGCCGGTGCAGTGGACGGCACCACCGTGAATGCCCGCTCCATTCCCTTCTTGTAATGGGGCACCCCGCCCGGCATGTCGACGAAGCAGATCCACATGTAATTACCGGGCGCCAGCTCCTGGGTCACAACGCTGGTGTCGCCCGCCGCCACGGCGTTGGGGCCACCCACGGGCACGAGCCACCTGGGAAAATTGATCTGCTGGGGTATGGCGGCAACGGCATCGGCGAAGGTCTTGCTGCTGTCGATTCGCAGCAGCTGGCCATGATGCAGGCCCGGGCCGTCGTTGATGAGCCGGATGGTGGTGAGGCCGGCGGGGATGGTGTCCGGTGCGTCAAAGCCGAAATCCCGGGCATGCACCGTTATCTCCTGCGGCGCCACGGACGCCACCGGCGCAGCCGCAGCAGCGGCCTGCTCCGGTCCCTTCTCCGTGCACGCTGCCATGCCCAGCAACCCCGCGATGGCGAACACCGCATACCGACGACCCATTGAAGGCCTCCTTGGAAGACGGACAGACGGACAGTTGGACAGTTGGACAGTTGGACAGTTGGACAGTCAAGTAATGGTGAAGGGAGGAGACAGGAGTGTCAATGAGTCGCGAGTCGCAAGTCGCAGGTCACAAGTCGCAAGTCACAAGTCGCAAGTCACAAGTCGCAAGTCGCAGGTCATAAGTCGCAGGGCGGATGACTTACGACTGACGACTCACCATCGCCACCACCACCCCTCCCAGAATCACCGAGCCTGACAGCGCCAGGTGGGCCGTCAGGGCTTCACCGAGAAAGACGATGCTGCCCAGGACGGCAATGACCGGCACCAGCAGCTGCACGATCGCGGCCCGGGTGCCGCCGAGGGACGGAAGTACGCTGTACCAGAGCACATAGCCCAGGCCCGAGGTCACGGCACCGGAAAAGATGGCCAGGATCACGCCATTGCTTGTGAACCGGAGCGAATGTGCGCTGAGCAGCACGGGAATGAGTCCCAGCGGCACGGCCATGATGAAGTTGAGGGCGGTGGCGCGGATCGGCGCCTGTACTTGCCGGCCCCGAAGGCTGTAGATGCCCCAGGCGATGCCGGCGACCCCCATCAGCGCCGCACCAACCGGGTCAGGTGCCGCCGCATGGGGCAAGGTGAGCCAAGCCAGCCCTGCGAGCGAAACCACCAGCCCCAGCGACTGGCCGAGGGTGGGAAACTCGGCGCCCACCATGCTCCAGCCGATCATGGACACCTGCACCGCACCGAAGAGAATCAGCGCCCCGACGCCGGCGCCGATGCGCACGAACGCCAACGAGAAGAAGATGGCGTATGCGGCCAGCGCGAGGGCCGAGCCCCAGGATCCGCCGGAGGGTGTATCGGCGGCGCCTCCGCGGCGGAAGAAGAGCAGGAGCCCAAGAGCCACGGCGCCGCTGGCCAGTCGTATCGCGGTGAAACTGGCGGGGTCCACCAGCGAACTTCGGAGCGCGGCACGGCAGAGGAGGGAATTGGCCGCGAAGGCGAGCAGGGTCAGTGTGGTGAGTGCCAGAACCGGGGTGGCGCCCGACGTCAGGCGGAGCCAGTATTGAGATGGCAGCGCGTCGCTGCCTTGACCAGGAGGGCCCGATGGCTCGCTGTGAAGTCTGCGGGAATGACTACTATCTGTCATTTGAAGTCATAGCCGCTGGAGAAAAGCACGTCTTCGACAGTTTCGAATGCGCCATTCACAAGCTTGCGCCGGTCTGCGCGCACTGCGGCTGCAAGATCGCCGGGCACGGGATCGAGGCCAAGGGGACGTTCTTCTGCTGCGCCCACTGCGCCCGTGAAATGGGCGTGACGGAAGCGGTGGATCATGCGGAGGCGATGGCGTAGGGCGTGAGGCATGGGGCCTGGGGCCTGGGGCCACAGCCTCATGCCTCATGCCTCATGTCCCACGCCTCATGCCCTCATACGTACCGCGCCAGCGCCATCATGGCGGCCGCGATGACCAGCACGATGGCGGCGCCCCGGGTGTGGAAGCTGAGCCTGGCAAAGCCCTGGCGGAGTTCCGCCTGCTCTTCCGGTGTTGGTGGCCGGCCGGCGGCCGCCAGGGCGGAGGCGCGTGCGGACATGCGCTTGGCCAGGCGGGACGCCATGATCATGCCCCACACGAACCCGATGATCGCCACCAGCGCCCCCCACATGAACAGCTTGCCCGATGGGGTCCGCATCCAGCCGCCGTCGGTCGCCGAGGCGTGCATCCACATCAGGCCGAGGCCAGCCAGCACGGTAAGCCCGGCCATGCTCGCCATGTAGGCTGGGAGCTTGCGCACCCGAATCAGCTGATCCATCACTGCGCCACCCGCCGGGCCCGCCCCGCCCGCCGCAGGTCCCACGAAGAAGGCCAGCATGACAGCGGCGCCTACCCAGAGGACGCCGGCCAGGATGTGAATCAATCGGATGATGGCAAAGAGGAATTCGTTGTGCATGGTCGTAGCCTCGTAGTAGGGCGAGAGCTGAAGGCGTAGAGCTGCGAGCTGCGAGCTGCGAGCTGAGAGCCCGCGAAGGTGTCGCTCTTAGCGCTCAGCTCTTAGCACTTGTCACCTTCCGCCAGCCGCCGCATCATGGCAATCTGGCCGGCGTGATAGAGCGTGTGCTGCAGGGCGCCGTGGAGCAGGACGTACACGTCATAGGGCTTGCCGGCCACGGGATCGCGCAGCCGGGCCGCTGGTGCTGCCGCGATTGCGTCGACCAGCGACTGATAGGTCTTTCGTAACCGGGCCACGGTGCCGTCCCAGTTTTCGGCGGCTGGTACATCCCAGTCACCGCTGTCCGGCAGGTAGGTCTCGCCGTTGAGCCGGCGATGCGCCGCGTCGAGCCAGAAGGCGATATGCGACGCCAGTTGCTGGATCGAGTGCGCCCCAGCGGGTGGCCGCCACTGACTCACCTGGGGTGTGATCGAGCCCAGCAGCTCGGCCAGCGGTGGCCCATGCCAGGCGTCACCGTCCCAGGCGCGCTGGTACTGGTCACGAATCCGGTCCACCGATTCAGCCGATTCCGCAGATTTCACGGCGTCTTCTCCCTGTCAGGCCGGCCGCCCCGCCTCGCGTCCGGCGCGCATCGTCTGCATACTACGGGGTAGCGGTATGCAACACCAGCCGCCGGGGACAACCGGTCCAACGGGCACGATCATGAGGAACGGATGCAGACGTTGAATCGCCTTGGAGCCGCCCTCGTGCTGGGCATGCTGTCACTGCTGGCCATGGCGCCGCTCTCTGCTCAGACGGTCATCCTCGTGCGGCATGCCGAAAAGGCCCAGGTACCGGGGAACGACCCCCCGTTGAGCGAGGCGGGAGCGGCAAGAGCCGACGCGCTCCAGGTCGCTTTGGAACACGCCGACGTGCGTCACGTCATCGTGACCTCGCGCCGGCGGACGACCCTGACTGCCGCTGCCGTCATCGCCGCCCAGCACCTGAAGCCGGTCGTGATCCCCTATGGGGATGGCGATTCAGCGCAGGTGGCTGCCGTTGCCGCTGCCGTGCGGAAGGTCCCCAAGGGTGAGGCCGTGCTCGTCGTGGGGCACAGCAATACGGTCCCACCCATCATCGCGGCGCTGGGTGGCCCGAAGCTGGCTGATCTCTGCGACGCTTCCTATTCCACGATTTTCGTGCTCGAGCTCGACCGGTCACCGGTGCGACTCGTGCGCGCGCATTACGGCGCCCCCGATCCTCCCGGCGCCGACTCCTGCACGACCCCAATGGAGACTCACTGATGCCCTGCCTGCTCGCCGTGCTGGCACTGGCGGTGCCGCGCGTGGTCATATTGCTGCTCTGGTTCTTCACCAGCTGGTTCCAGGGAATCTTCTCCACCATTCTCTGGCCCATCCTCGGCTTCATCTTTCTTCCTACCACGCTCCTCTGGTACACCGCCGTGCAGCACTGGTTCGGCGGCCACTGGGGACTGTGGCCGGTGATCGGGATCGTGATTGCGCTGCTGATCGATCTTTCACCGGCTCGGGGCCGGCGGGCGGAAACATCCTGATGCAGGCCGGTGTCATTACCTGTCCGGAGTGCGGCACTCGCAGTTCGGAGCCGATGCCGGAGAATGCGTGCATGCGATTCTTCGAATGTCCGTCGTGCCGGGTACTGCTCCGTCCCAGGGCGGGCGACTGCTGCGTTTTCTGCTCGTATGGCGATACGCCCTGCCCGCCGGTGGCCGTCAACGGTCAACAGTCGACCGTTGACCGTTGACATGCCCAGGCAGCGCAAGCATCGCGAATCGCTCTACGAGCCGCTGACGCTCCGGCGGCTGCTCATGTATGTCGCCGAGGCGGCGCTGGTCTTTGCCCTGTTCTACGTCGGCTACCTTGCCGTGGCGGCCCGTCGTACGGGGTATAGCTGGGCCGAGATGGACTGGAATTCGAGCGGGCACACGTCGCCATTCGAGTTCCTGCGGGCCAATGGCGTCGGCCGCCGCGGCATCGAGCACGCGGGCCGGGCCTGCACCGAGTATTACGAGATCCGGAGCCGCCGCCCCTTGAGGGTGGACTGTTGAGGGTCGCAGGTCACAGGTCGCAGGCCTCATGACCCGTGACTCGCGACTCGCGACTTGTGACCTGCGACCTGTGACCTGCCCGTGACCCACGACTCCCTCGACCACTTCGCCCGCGAGCTCTACGACGAGCTCCATCGCATGGCGCACCGCCAGCTGGCCGGCGAGCGTCCGGATCATACGCTCTGCACCACCGACCTGGTGCACGAGGCCTACCTGAAGCTGGGTCGCCTCGACCGGATCGAGTGGCAGAGCCGCTCGCACTTCTTTGCCGGCGCGGCCCAGGCGATGCGCCGAGTGCTGGTGGATCATGCCGTGCGGCGCGGCGCAGGGAAGCGGGGAGGCAAGCAGGTGCGCGTCGAATTCGGCGAGGATCTCGCTATCGCCGATGAGGTCGGGGACCAGCTGCTGGCGCTGCATGAAGCGCTGGAGCGTCTCGAAGCCGACGAGCCCCGGCTCGCCAAGGTGGTGGAATGCCGCTTCTTCGCCGGCATGACCGTGCCTGAAATTGCGGAAGCGCTCGACCTCTCGCCTGCGACTGTAAAGCGGGACTGGCAACTGGCGCGGGCCTGGCTGAACAGGGAGCTGAGAGCTGAGAGCTGAGAGCTGAGAGCTGAGAGCTGCGAGCTGAGAGCTGCGAGCTGCGAGCCTTGAGCTGCGAGCTATGAGCGGCGTATCCAACGGCTCACAG
>DASSTP010000177.1:0-3709 GCA_035707845.1 Gemmatimonadales bacterium
ACGGATGGCATACCGTTCTGTGTGAGTGTTTCAGCCATGAGTCAGTATACGCCTCACATGGTTGGAAGTTTCAGTTCGGCACAGATGCCAACTCCCAACCGGTGTGTATGGGAGTCGTCTTAATGGTGCATCATGACACAACGCTTGACAGTGAGCCATGTCACCCGGCAATATAACTGGTCGGTAATGTGGTCGCAGGTCGCGGGTCGCAGGTCGCAGGTCGCGGGTCGCAGGTCGCAGGTCGCCCAGCACATGGCGCTCAGCTCACAGCTCACAGCTCACAACCCATGCTCCTCGCCGGCCTCATCCTCGCTGCCCTCATCGGCCTCTCCCTTGGTACCCTGGGCGGCGGCGGGTCCACGCTCACGGTCCCCATCTTTGTCTACGTCATGGGGTTCGAGGCCAAGCGCGCCATCGCGATGAGCTTTCCCGTGGTGGGCGGCACCAGCCTGGTGGGGGCGCTCTCGCACTGGCGTCACGGCAACGTTCGCTGGCGCACGGCGCTGATCTTTGGCCTCGTGGCCATGGTCGGCGCCTTCGGGTCGGCACACCTCATCGCCCCACGCCTCACCGGTGAAACCCAATTGCTGCTGCTGGGCGCCGTCATGCTCATCGCGGCCATCTCCATGTTCCGGAATGCGGGCGGCCGGAAGGCACCGGACGCCGAAGGGCCACCATCCCTCTCGCTGCCCCTCCTCATGCTCACCGCCCTTGGTGTCGGGATGCTTACCGGCGTTCTGGGGATCGGGGGAGGGTTCCTGATCGTACCGGCGCTGGCGCTGCTGGCGCGCGTGCCGATGAAGGAGGCGGTGGGGACCTCGCTCGTGATCATTTCCATGAATACGGGCTCCGCGTACCTTGGCTACGTGGGCAAGGTGGACATTCCCTGGGGCGTGGTGCTGGCGTTCACCGCGATCGCGATCCTTGGCATTCTCGCCGGCACGCGACTCGTTCACGCGGCGACACCGGCCCAGCTCAAGCGCGCCTTCGCCATCTTCCTGCTCGCCGTGGGCGGGTTCGTGTTCTACCAGAATCGCGCTGTCTTTGCGCGCACTTCGCCGTCCAGCGCCGTCGAACGGGCGCACTGACAACACTGGAGTCGTCATGCTGCTGAAGCGGTTCTACGATGAGGGGCTGGCGCAGGCCAGCTTCCTGGTTGGATGCCAGGCCACCGGCGAGGCGATCGTGCTCGACCCCAACCGGGACGTGGAGCAGTACATGGCCGCCGCCAGGGCGGAGGGACTGCGCGTCACCCATGTCACCGAGACCCACATCCACGCCGACTTCGTGAGTGGAAGCCGGGAGCTGGCCTCGCGCACCGGTGCCTCGCTGCTGCTCTCCGCCGAGGGAGGCAGGGAGTGGCAGTATCGCTTCGCCCGGGACGCCGGCGCCACGCTGCTGCATGACGGCGATTCATTCATGGTGGGCAACCTCCGGTTCGACGTGATGCATACGCCGGGGCACACTCCGGAGCACCTCACCTTCATCGTGACCGATACGCCAGCCACGCTCCGGCCCATGGGTGCCTTCACCGGCGACTTCATCTTCGTTGGAGACGTGGGCCGCCCCGACCTGCTGGAGCGCGCCGCGCACGTGGAGGGCACCATGGACATGAGCGCCCGCCAGCTCTTCCGCTCCCTGCGCCGCTTCGCCGACCAGCCCGATTACCTCCAGCTCTGGCCCGGCCATGGCGCCGGCTCGGCGTGCGGCAAGGCGCTGGGCGCGGTCCCCCAGACCACGCTGGGCTACGAGCGCGTCGTCAACTGGGCGTTCGGCATCACCGATGAGGATGAGTTTGTTCGTGCCGTCCTGGCGGGCCAGCCGGAGCCGCCCGCCTATTTCGCCGAGATGAAGCGGGTCAACCGCGACGGACCCGTTATCCTCGGTGCCTGGCCCGATCCTCCCACACCTGATTCCGGATCGTTGAGTGACGTGCTTGTGTCCGGCGCCGTTGTGGTGGACCTGCGACCGGCCAGCGCTTTCGCCGAGGGACATGTGCCCGGCACGCTCAACATTCCCCTCAATAAGTCCTTTACCAACTGGGCTGGCTCACTGCTGCCCTACGACCGCGACATCTATCTCATCGTGCCTGACGGACCGGGCAGGTCCGCCGCCGCCATTCGGGCGCTCGCGATGATCGGTCTGGATGGGGTGCGGGGCGTGTTCCCGGAGTCCGCCATCGCGGCCTGGGGCAAGCGTGGCAAGCTGCAGCAGGTGCCCCAGGTGGATGCGCCCGCGCTCTCAGCCCGGCATGGTGACGTCACGGTGGTGGATGTCCGCGGCCAGGCCGAGTGGGACGCCGGGCACATTCCCGGCGCCGTGCATCTTCCCCTTGCCACGCTCGCGAATCGGCTCGACGAGTTGCCGAGGGACACGCCGCTGGTGCTCCAGTGCCAGGGAGGCGGCCGCTCGAGCATTGCCTCCGCGCTGCTGCAGGCCAACGGCTTCGAGGACGTCACCAACCTGCGCGGCGGCATTCGCGGGTGGCGGGAGGCGGGCCTGCCGATGGAACAGGAGCCGGAGCCGGTGAAGTCGTGAGCGCCATGCCCGAGACGGTGCTCAGCCAGGTGGCTGAGTGCTTCCGGCTGATGGGTGAACCGGCGCGCCTCCGCATCCTCAATACCCTGCGAGACAATCGCGAACTGACGGTGACGCAGCTGGTGGAACTCACGGGGCTGGGCCAGGCCAACCTTTCCAAGCACTTGCAGCTGTTGTACGCGGCGGCATTCGTGTCGCGCCGCCGCGAGGGCCTGTACGTCTGGTACTCGATCGCCGACCAGGAAACGATCGAGCTCTGTGACCTCATGTGCGCGCGGCTCGACCGCGAGGCCGAGCCCTCGCCGCAGGCGTCGCCGGCGTGACAGCGTCGCAGCCCGAGCGACGCTCTCGCATCATTGCCACGGCTGGAACGCTGCTCACCTCGCACGGCCTGCACGGATGGAGCGTGGAACAGGTGGCAGCCGGGGCCGGCTGCGCCAAGGGACTGGTGCACTATCACTTCGGCACCCGGACTGCACTCCTGGCCGCGGTCGTCGATGAGATGGCGCGCCGACGCATGGCGCGCCGGAGTGCCGCCCTGGCCCCGGGTGGCACGGCCGCGCTCGACGCGCTCTGGGCAGTCCTGCGCGAAGATGCTGGCGCGGGCGTGAGCCGGGCCTGGCTCGAGGCAGGGCTCGAGAGCGGTCCCGAGATCCGCGGCGCGATGGCGGCCTCGGTCACCGAGCTTCAGCAGTTTGCCGCTGCCAGCAGCGCCGCGATGGAACTGCCGGCGCTTCCACCCAATCGCGCGGCGACCCTGTTGCTGCTGCTGGATGCTCTGGAAGCGGCGCTGGTGCGCGGCGCACCCATGGCGGCAGTCCGCGAGGCGTATGATCGGGTGTGGTTGGGACTGATGTGACGGGATGGGCAGGATGGGCAGGATGGGCAGGATGGGCAGGCCGAAGTTCACCCGGCATGTCCTGCCCATCCCGCCCATCTCGCCCATCCCGCCTTTCCAGCCTCACCGTCTTCCGCGTCTCGCGTCCCGAGTCCGTGGTTTCCGCCTGTCCGTCTGTCCGACTTTCCGTCTCCTGTCCATCCCTGCCCGCAATTGCTCGAGCGACTCCGCCTCCAGGGGCGGATGGTTGCCGCGGCGCACCGCAAAGAGCAGGCGCCGGTCGGTGGCAGGCAGGTCGCCAGGGCGCACCCGGCGCGCCTGTCCCTCCCGGAG
>DASSTP010000178.1:0-16593 GCA_035707845.1 Gemmatimonadales bacterium
CGGGGCATGGGGCGTGGGGCGTGGGTGATAGATGCTGAGATGGTATCTTAATTCCCTAAGCCCTAAGCCCTAAGCCCTAAGCCCTAAGCCCTAAGCCCTAAGCCCTAAGCCCTAAGCCCTAAGCCCCAAGCCCCAAGCCCCAAGCTCCAAGCTCCAAGCCCATGACCCACCATCTCTCCGTCGCCGAAACCATCGCCGCCGACTGCCTCGCCTTCCGGGTGCGGCGGGTGTCGCGCGTGCTCACCCGCCTCTACGATGAGGCACTCCGGCCCCTCGGCATCCAGGCCACCCAACTCACCCTTCTGAATGCGGTGGCGCTGTGCGACGAGGCCAGCAACGGTGAAGGCGCCGCCATGAGTCGCCTCGCTGACGTGCTGGCCATGGACCTCACCACGTTGTCGCGCAACCTGCGGCCGCTGGAGAAGTCCCGGCTTATTGCTATTGCGCCACTGCCCGCCGACCGCCGAGTGCGCGTGGCGCGGGTCACCAACTCGGGACAGCGTCTCATCGAGAACGCCCTGCCGCTCTGGCGCCATGCCCACGCGCGCGTGGTGGAAGCGTTGGGAGAGCAGGAGGCCGAGGATCTGAAGTCAGCTTTTGATGCGACGGTTGAACGCTTGGCGCTGAACGCGTAGCGCCGCGCGCCGTGCGCACAGCGCATGGCGCATAGCTCACTCCAACCCAAACCCCTCCAACGCCGCCCGGTAGCGCGGATTGCTCCGGTACTCCGCGAACGCCGGCGCGCGAAGGAAGAACGCGGTGTAATCGTTCGACGCGACCGAGTAGTCGAGCCAGCGCTCCATCCGCGCCGTGTCCGCGATCATGGCCGCCCCCATCGCCATGAAGACGCCATGCGCCCACTGGCCCCGGCGCACCGACTGGTCCGCGGAGTCCAGTGCTGCGCGCACCCGGCTCACCTGCCCGCACCGTGCCCAGGCCTCGAGCTCCAGCTGCGCACCTGGCGATGACTCGAGAGGAGGAAGCGGAATTGCGAGGGCGCTGTCGCACCGGCCCTCGGTGGCCAGCAAGGTGACGTACGAGAGGCGAGGGATGAGGTCGGTTGGATTCCGCCGCATGGTGCGTTCCATGAGCTGCCGTGCTTCCGCCTTGTCGCCCCAGTCGTGCAGGACATCGGCCAGCCGCGTCGGGTAGATCGGCGTGAGCGAGTCGAGGGCCCAGGCCCGGCGCACGGACCAGAGCGCCGAGTCGCGCTGGTTCATGCCATAGTAGTACCAGGTGCGGAAGAGCCAGGTGGCGGCCTGGGCCGAATCCAGCGCCACGGACCGCTCAAACTCGCGCTGCGCCACGGCCCAGTCATGAGTGTGGAACACCGCGAGCATACCGAGTACCCGATGCACGGCGGCCGAGCTGCTGTCGAGCGCCAGCGCCCGCGCGGCCGCGGCCGCGGACCGGCGGAAGTACTCATCGTGGTTGACGGCATTGCCGAAGCCGGCGTCGCTGAACACGGCGCGGAGGAAATAGGCCTCCGCCAGTCCCGCCCAGGCCTCGGCGTAGCTGGAGTCCCGTCGAATCGCGTCGGTGAAGAGCGGAATCGCCTGGTCGAGGCCGGCCGGGTCGCGGCGGTCGGCATAGCCCTTGGCGCGGACCACCTGGTCGTGCGCGGCGAGGTCGGCGCCCCGGCCCCGCTGCACGGCGGCGAGGTCAGAGGGATGAAGCGTCACCTGCAGCGAGCTTGCCACCCGGCGCGCCACGGAATCCTGCATCGCGAACAGGTCCGCGCCCAGCATGTAGTCATCCGCCCAGAGCAGCCGCTTGCTCTGCACGTCGGTGAGTTCCACCTTCACGCGACCGCCCCTCGCCGAGCGGAGCAAGGTTCCGCCCAGCACGGCGTCCGCGCCAACCGACCTGCCGGCAGCCAGCACATCCACGTCGGTGCCGGCCGCGAACTGGCGCGCGGCGACGGCGCTGGCAGCCGAGCCCACCACTTCGACGCCGAGCCGGTGCAGCTCGTCGGTGATCTCCACGGCGAGCCCCCGGCCGAAATATTCACGCGTCGTGTCACCCGTCAGGTTGACGAACGGCAGCACGGCGAGCAGTCTCGGCGCGGAGGCCGCCGGAGCAGCGTGCCGGCGGGTCACGAGCCACGTGCCGAGAAGCGCACAGCACACCAGGGCGCCAGCGATGAGTGCCGGACGCCGGCGAGTACCTGTGCGGACCGGCTTTGAAGGCATGGGTGGCAGCGTGCGATCCGGGTAGGAACTGGTTCCGAGCGCGCTGCTGAACGCTTCGCAATCGTCGAACCGCTGGGCTGGATCCTTGGCCAGCGCACGCAACACCGCAACGTTGACGGCCTCCGGCAAGCCGGGACGGGACTCGGTCAGGGGTCGAGGCGATGCCGTGAGGAGCTGTACCAGCAGGGCAGCGAAGGAACTACCGTCGAACGGGAGGCGGCCGGCCAGCGCCTCATAGGCGACGACAGCCAGCGAATACTGGTCGCTGGCCGGGCCGATCTCCCGTTCGCCCGCCGCCTGTTCGGGTGACATGTACTGTGGCGTCCCGATGGACAGCCCGGTCTCGGTCAGCCGCTCGCCGTCGGGGCTCGACGCCACGCGCGCAATGCCGAAGTCGGCCAGCAGCGCGCTCCCCTCGTGCATCAGGATGTTGGCCGGCTTGATGTCCCGATGGATGATGCCGTGCCGGTGCGCGTAGTCCAGCGCGGCGCCCACTTCGCCCACCAGCCGCGTGACCTCGGCAGCGGCCAGGGGGCCCTCTCTCGCCAGCCGCTCCTTGAGTGTCTCGCCTTCGACGTAGGGCATGACATAATAGAGGAACGCTGAGCGCTGAGCGCTACGCGCTAGGCCCTCGTCACTCGACCCTCGACTCTCGACCTCGGCTACTCCGGAATCGAACAGCGGCAGAATATGCGGATGCTGCAGTCGGGCGGTGGTGTGGATTTCGGCGAGGAACCGGTCGGCCCCGATCGCCATGGAGAGTTCGGGCCGCAGTACCTTGAGCGCGACCTGCCGGTCATGACGACGGTCATGCGCCAGGTAGACCGTGGCCATGCCGCCCCGGCCGAGCTCCCGCTCGATCGTGTAGTGGCCAGCCACCGCGTGGGCCAGCCCTTCTGGAATTGCGGGGGTCTCCAGGCGTACCTCAGGGGCGCAGGACGCTTCCAATCTGGCGTTCAGCTCCCGGGGGCGCTAGAGCGCTATGCGCTGCGCGCTCTGCGCTCTGCGCTGTGCGCTGTGCACGGTGGAAGTAGCTTCGTCCAGCTCGCAGCTCACAGCTCGCAGCTCTCAGCTCTCAGCTCTCAGCTCTCAGCCCATCTGCGCAATCTGCGGCTTGATGACGCTCTCGAGGCAACTGGGGCAGAGGCCGTGGCTGATGCGGATGTTGGGATGGAGCGCCAGGTACCGGGTGATGCTCCAGGCCGAGTCGCCGTCGCCCTGGAGTCGCCGGCACCAGGCGCAGATCGTGAGCATCGGGCCGGCGGTGCGCAATTCGGTCAGGAGCTCATCGAGCTGGGCTGCCTGCGAGCCAGCCGCCCTCTCCGCCTGCTTGAACAGGGTGATGTCTACGGCCAGCGAGTAGATCACCCGCTCGTCATCATCCGGGGCGGCGTTCCAGGCGAGCCATCGGTAGGAGCCGTCCTTGCAGCGGTAGCGGTTCTCGAATGCCAGGGCGCGCCCGCCACCGCGCACGACGGCGTTCTGCCGCAGGGTGCGTTCGCAATCATCCGGATGGACGAAGTCGATGAACGGCCGGGACATCAGTTCGTCCCGGTCGAAGCCCAGCATCCGCTCCCATGCGGAACTCAGCCGGCTGAAGCGGCCGCCGAAATCCAGCCGGCACAGCAGGTCGGCCGAGACGGGGAAAGTTTGGTCAGGCAGTTGAGGGTTGAGGGCTGAGAGTCCGGGGGTGAAGGCTGCGAGCTGCGAGCTGAGAGCTGAGAGCTGAGAGAAGGTTTCGCTCGCAGCTCTTAGCTCTCAGCTCTCAGCTCTACTGAATCGCATTCATCATGTCGAAGATCGGCAGGTACATGGCCACCACCATGCCGCCAACGATCACGCCGAGCACCACAATCATAACCGGTTCCATCAGGGAAAGCAGGGCGCCCACTGCCACGTCCACTTCCTCGTCATAGAAGTCGGCGATCTTGGACAGCATCTCATCCAGGCCGCCGGTCTGCTCGCCCACCGCGATCATCGAGATGACCATGGGCGGGAACACGGCCGACTTCTCCAGCGGGGCGGCGATGGTGTCACCGCCGGCGATGCTCTGGCGGCTTTCCATGACCGCGTCGTGGATGACCCGGTTTCCGGCGGTCTTGGCGGTGATCTCGAGGCCGTCGAGGATGCTGACGCCGGAGCTGATCAGGGTGCCGAGGGTGCGGGTAAAGCGGGACACGGCCGATTTCCGGAGCAGGTCGCCCAGGACCGGGGCCTTGAGCAGCAGGGTATCGATCTGCTTCCGCCCGTTGGAGGATGCGTAGTAGCGCTTGATGGCAAAGATGGTGGCAGCGATGACCGCCAGGATGGCCCACCAGTAGTGGATCAGGATCTGCGACATGCCGATCACGATGCGGGTCGGCAGGGGCAGCTCCATGTTGACGGACGCGAACATGCTCTGGAAGGTCGGGATCACGAAGATCAGGAGCACGGCCACGGCGGCGGCCGCCACCGACAGGATCACGCCCGGGTAGATCATGGCGCTCTTCACCTTCCGGATCAGCGCGTCGCTCTTCTCCAGGAAGGTGGCGAGCCGGAGCAGGATGGTGTCGAGGATACCGCCCGCTTCGCCGGCGGCCACCATGTTCACGTAGAGGCCGCTGAACGCCTTGGGGTGCTTGGCGAAGGCATCGGCCAGTGTATTGCCGCTCTCGACGTCGTAGACCACCGCCTTGGTGGTCTCCTTGAGCGACTTGTTCTCGGTCTGCTGGGCCAGGATCGTGAGCGACTGCACCAGCGGCAGGCCGGCGTTGATCATGGTCGCAAACTGGCGCGTGAAGATGACGATGTCGCGCGTCTTGGGCTTGGCCGACCCGCCGAACTTGATGGCCTTGGGCGCCTGCCGCACGCTGACCAGCATCATTCGGTTCTTGCGCAGGTGCGCGTTGACCTCTTCGGGGCTCTGGGCCTCGAGCTGGCCCTTCTGGATCTGCCCCGTCTGGTTGCGCGCGGTGTATTCGTAGAGCGGCATCGCAAATCTCCTCGTGAACGCGGTCATCGAGCCGCGAAGGGGCGGCCGCAGGCCGCCCGTACATGGCGGCCCGCGGGCCGCCCCCTTCCCTAGCGCCTCCCGCCGGCCATGGCGGTCATGCGGGCACCCTTGTCTCCGTACCCATCGCTCTCCTCCAGCGGCTTCTCGCCGATGGCGCGGAGGAACTCGTTCGGCTCCGGCGACACCCGGAGGCATTCGTCCTGGGTCACTTCCCGCGACATGTAGAGCTGGTAGAGCGCGTCGTTCATGGTCTGCATGCCGTGCTTCTTGCCGGCCTGCATCGCCGAATAGATCTGGTGCACCTTGTCGTCACGGATGAGCGCGCGGATGGCTGGGGTCGCCACCATGATCTCCGCCGCCATGGCCCGGCCGCGGCCACTCGCCTTCTGGAGCAGGGTCTGGGTCAGCACGCCCTCCAGCACGAAGGCGAGCTGGGCCCGCACCTGGGGCTGCTGGCTCGACGGGAAGACGTCGATGATGCGGTTGATGGACTCGGCCGCCGAGTTGGTGTGCAGGGTGGCGAGCGCGAGGTGGCCCGTCTCGGCGATAGTGAGCGCCGCGGCGATGGTCTCGAGGTCGCGCATTTCGCCCACCAGGATCACGTCCGGGTCCTCGCGCAGGGCGTACTTGAGCGCGCTGCCGAAGCTCTTGGTATCGGTCCCCACCTCGCGCTGGTTCACGATGCACGACTGGTGGCGGTGGATGAACTCGATCGGGTCCTCCACCGTGATGATGTGCCCCTTCCGTTCCTTGTTGATCTTGTCGATCACGGCGGCAAGCGTGGTGCTCTTGCCCGAGCCGGTGGGCCCGGTGACCAGGATGAGCCCGCGCGGCTTCTCGGCCAGCTTGGCCACCACCGGCGGCAGCCCCAGGTCCTGGAAGGTCCGCACGTTGAACGGAATCATCCGGATGACGACCGCCACGCAGCCGCGCTGCTTGAAGACATTGCCGCGGAAGCGCGCCAGGTTCTGGATGCCGAAGCTGAAGTCCAGCTCGTCCTCGGTCTCGAACCGCTTCTTCTGGTTCTCGGTCAGCACCGAATAGGCAAGCTGCAGCGTGTCCTTGGGTGTCAGGACCTCCTGCACCGATGAATCGGTAATGTCACCGTCGATGCGCAGCTTGGGGCGCTCGCCCGCGGTGATGTGGAGGTCCGAGGCCTCGCGCTCGATCATTTCTTCCAGGAGCGCCCGAAGGTTGAAACTCATGCCGCCGTCTCCTTCACGACTTCCTCAAGGGTGGTTACGCCTCGCTCGACCTTCTTGATGCCGTCCATGCGGAGGGTCAGCATCCCCTCCCGCACCGCAGTGTCGCGGAGCTCGGCCACGGAGTCACCCCGAAGGATGGCCCGCCGCAGCTCCGGCGTGAGCGCCATGACCTCATAGAGGCCCGCGCGCCCCTTGTACCCCAGCCCGCCGCAGGTCTCGCAGCCCTTGCCCCGGCGGAACTCGATGTGCCGGATGGCGTCCAGGTCATCCGACAGCGACTTGAGCTCTTCTTCCCGGTAGGTGACCGGCTCCGAGCAATGCTTGCAGACCCGGCGCACCAGCCGCTGCGCCACCACCAGGTTCACCGCGCTCGCCACGTTGAACGCCTCGACCCCCATGTCGATCATGCGGGTGATGGTGCTCGGCGCGTCGTTGGTGTGAAGCGTCGAGAGCACCAGGTGGCCGGTGAGCGCCGCCTTGATGGCGATGCCGCCCGTTTCCAGGTCACGAATTTCGCCGATCATGATGATGTTCGGGTCCTGTCGCAGGAACGCCTTGAGCGCCGACGCGAAGGTGAGCCCGATCTCGTTCCGCACCAGGACCTGGTTGATGCCGTGGAGGTTGTACTCCACCGGGTCCTCGGCGGTCATGATGTTCACTTCCTCCGTGTTGATCCGCTGGAGGCAGCTGTACAGCGTCGTCGTCTTGCCCGACCCCGTCGGCCCGGTGACCAGCACCATGCCGTAGGGATTGAGGATCGCCTTCATCAGGTCCGCTTCGGCCTTGGGCTCGAACCCGAACTTCTGGAGGTCCAGCGTCAGGTTGCCCTTGTCCAGGATACGGAGCACGATCTTCTCGCCGAACAGCACCGGCAGCGTCGAGACGCGGAAGTCGATGACCCGCGCGCCCATCTTGAGCTTGAGGCGGCCGTCCTGCGGCACCCGGCGCTCGGCAATGTTGAGGTGCGACAGGATCTTCACCCGGCTCGTGAGCGCCGCCTTCATCTTGAAGGGCGGCTTCATGATTTCCTGGAGCGCACCGTCAATGCGGTACCGCACCCGGATCTCATGCTCGAACGGCTCGATGTGGATGTCGCTCGCGCCGCGCTGCACTGCGTTCTTGAGGATCCCTTCCACCAGCTTGACCACCGGCGCATCGTCGATCTGCGCCTGGGTGGCGGCCTCCTCTTCCTCCTCGGCGACAACCTCGACGTCCCCTTCTTCCTGCTCCAGCTCCTTGAGGATGTCGGCAAACTGCTGCTCGGCGACGTTGCCGTAGTGCTTCTCGATCAGGCTGCGGAGCGTGAACTCCCCGGCCAGGACCGGAAACAGGTCGTACCGGGTGATGAACTTCAGGTCCTCGAGCAGGCCAATGTCGGTCGGATCGGCCAGCGCTACCGTCAGGGTGCGGCCTTCCCGCTTGAGCGGCACCACCACGTGCTTCTGGGCCACGTCAGGCGGGATCAGCTTGAGAATCCGCGCGTCCACCTCGAAGCGCTGCAGGTCCACGGCCGGCATCCGGTACTGGCGGGCCAGCAGCTTGGTGACCTCGATCTCCGAGGCCATGCCCAGCTTCACCACCGCATAGGGCAGGCGGCACTTGGAGGCACGCTGCTCGGTCTGGGCCTGGACGAGCTGCTCACGCGTGAGCAGGCCTTCCTGGACCAGGACCTGTGCCAGCCGGTCACTGTGCTGCGCCGCCGCCGTTGCCATCGTATTCCGACGTTCAGGGATAAAGTGATTACGAGAGGACCGCATGGATAGCCAACCGTGGGCCACGCGCCACAGCCCTCCGGAGCGTCAGCGTATCTCCAAGAAGGGCCGCAACTTGCCCACGGTTGCGGGGCCGATGCCGGCCACTGCCGTCAGGCCTTCGATGCTCGCAAACGGCCCATGCGACTCGCGATACGCCACAATCGCGGCAGCGCGCCCGGGCCCTAGCCCAGGAAGTGCTGCCAAATCGTTGGCTGTAGCAGAGTTAAGGCCAACTTTGGCGGCCCCGGCGGGGCCGGCGACCGCTACAACACCAGATCGTATCGGGCCGGAAAATTGTACGTGACCGTCGAGCCGCTTGAGCAGCCCGGGACCAACGCCCGGCAGCGCGTCCAGCGCCACCAGGCTGCCGAAGCTGCCATGAGCATTGCGGTCTTCCACGATGCGCCGGGCGAGGTCGGGGCCGATCCCGGGGAGCCGGGCAATCTCGGGAGCCGTCGCACGATCGAGGTCGATCTGCTCGCCCTGCTCCAACGGCTGGCCGGCGAGGCGCGAGCTGTCACGGTGCTCCAGGGGCGAGGCGGAGTCGGCACCGAGGACGGCAATGGCGCCAGGCGCGTCGCCGGGATCGAGCAGGGCACAACGGACCGCCTGACCGACGACAGCCAGACCGGCTAGGAGGAGGACAGAGCGGTATTCGGGGGACATGGGCAGGAGGTCAGGGCGAACAGGGCGAGCAAGGCGAGCAGGTGGACGGGGCGAGCAGGTTAGCGGGAGAGCGAGTTGAAGAGCAGCCAGGTAAGTGCGGCCGCGCTGTCGCGCTTGCCGTCGATTACCGCCCAAGTCTCATCAGTGAGCAGCGCAAGATCGCGAGCGAGCGTGAGAAGACAGCCGACTTCGGCCAAGGAGCCGATAGCGATATCGAGAAAGCGGCGAAATTCGCGTGGACCCTGCTTCGCCGATCCCTCGGCAATATTGGCAGCCACAGACACGGACGCCCGGCGCAGTTGGGACGTGAGCCCGTAACGTTCCGCACTGGGCCAGTCCGCCGTGGCATGATAGACGGCGAGCACCAATTCACGTGCGCGCTGCCAGGCCAGCAACTTCTCGTACTTTTTCATGGAAGGAATGTGGCCAGCCGAGGGCCACGGGGGTAACCGCAAAACTGCGGGACGACTCGTTTTCCTGCTCGCCCTGCCCTCCTGCTCGCCTTGCCCTCCTGCTCGCCCTGCTCGCCTTGCCTTCCTGCTCGCCCTGCTTACTCCTCCCGCGCCACCAGCGCCAGCGCCAGCCGGCCCACGATCCCCAGGCTCTGCGCGCTGATCTTGTCCATCGTGTCGTTGGGCGTATGCCAGTAGGGATAATCGAAATCCACCACGTCAATGGCGCGGATGCCGGCCTGCTGCAACTCGACATGATCATCCGTGAGCGTCACGTTCTCGAACGGGACGAAGATGGCGCCATAGCCGAGCTTGTGGGCGGTATCCCAGACCAGGTCCACCACCTCGCCCGCGCCGATCATCGAGTTACCTTCCTGCGAGATCCGCAGGTTCTTGTCGCCCACCATGTCGAAGAGCACGGCATAGAGCGGCTTGGGCCCGACCTGGTGCGCGCCGTAGTAGCGGCTGCCTATGAGGACGTCGTTCCGTTCCTTGAAGAAGTCGCCGTAGTCCTCGCCGTCCACAAAGAGCAGGTCCACGCCCACCTTGGGCGCCATCGCCTTGAGCGCATCGGCGACGCCGAGCAGCACAGCGACACCGGAGGCGCCATCATTGGCGCCCGGCACCGGCTTGGCGCTGTCGGCCGGGAGCGCGCGGGTGCCGTCGGAACGGGGCCGCGTGTCCCAGTGCGCCAGGAAGAGCACCCGCTCGGTAGCCCCGGGGTTGAACCGCGCCACGAAATTGGTGAGCGGCAGCGAGTCGCCGCGCACGTCCACGTGAGTCCAGCGCTGCACGACCAGCGTATCCGCGCGCGCGGCGAGCAGGCTGTCCAGCCACCGGACCTCCGCGGCGTGCCCGTCGGTGCCGGGAATGCGCGGGCCAAATGCCACCTGCGCCCCGGCGTACGCGAGCGCCGCATCGGCATCGAACGGCCTCGGCTCCGCCACCTTCTCCTTGCCGCACCCGAGTGCGCCGGCCAGGAGGAGGCAGGCAAGCAGGACGCCTGGTTGTCGTACCGCGTTCATCGCAGGTCTCCAGCGTACAGGGCCAGCCGGAAGCTGATGGTCATGTAGATGGTCGACAGCCGCCGGTTGAGGTGTTCCGCCGCGTTCACAAGGTAGCCGAACTCGAATGCGCCCGTGAGGAGGTTGCCCAGGTCGGTGCTGAAGTTGGCGCTGATGGCCTGGTTCTTCGTGTCGCTCACCTGCACGCAGTCGGTCTCATTCTGGCTGATGAGACAGGTGGTGCTGTGGTCGGTCCGTGCCTGCAGTGACGAATTGACCCGCTTGCGCGTGCGGCCAAACGTCTCCGGCAGCCGGAACGAGTACGACAGCGTCGCGAGAAAGTTGCTCTGGTCCAGTAGCGTGGACGTGCCGTTGCGCTCATCACGCTGGTTCACGCTCGACAGGCTGGCGGACAGGTTCATGCCGTTTCGGAGCCCGAGCTGGAGATCGGGCGACAGCGAGGTGGACCTGGTGGCGCTGCGGGCCGTCGTCGCGTCCCCGGCCGGCTGCTCGCTGAGTCCCGTCCGGTGACGGAACGTTGCGCCAAACGCGAGCAGGGTGACCGGGCCACTCATGAAGGTCTGCGACCACCGGACGTTGCCGGACGGCCATTCGGTCTGGTTGGACACGAGCGGCTGCGTGGCGCCGGTGACGCGCTGGTAGCGTGTCGCATTGGTCTGGCCGTAGCTCAGAGCGAACGAGATACCCATCGGCAGGTCCGCGCCACTGGTGACGGTCCGCAGGGTGAGATCGGACGCGCCGATGGCGCGTGTGCCGAACTGCTGGAGAAAGTCCTCCAGGCCGCCGAAGGCAAACTGGTAGCTGAGCGTCGGCTCGAACGCCGCAAGATCGAAGCTGGACGAGAGCACGCGCCGTGAGCTCACGTCAATCGGTCGCATCCGCCCGAAAATCTTGTTGAGCCCGGACGAGTCACCCGCGATGCCGTGGATCAGCTCCCCGAGATCCACCGAGGCGCCGATCTCATTGCTGCGGCTGTTGTTGAGCGTCTGGGGCAGCACGAACGCTCCGGTCGTATCGCCTCCGGCCTGGATCGGCGGCCGGCTGGTCAGATAGCGCGAGAGGGTGAAACCGGAGCGGTGGATGAACCGCGGCCGCAGCCAGCTCGAGATGACCGGCGTGAGCGTTGCCGACGTGCTGAGTTGACGATCCCGCTCCACCCCGACGTCCATGCCCAGGAAGCTCCGGCGCGACAATGTGGCGAGCCGTCCGATCTCAGTGGAGTCGGCGTAGTGCCGGAGGTCGCGGGTACTGGTGAGGTCGCCGCTCAGCGTCAGCATACCGAGGGGCTGCCAGGTGATGCCGGCGTTGTTACGCCAGACGTGATTCAGCGAAAACGTCGGCACCAACGCGGTGTCGAGGTCGCGAATGATTGGCACCTGGTAGGCGGTGAGTTCATTCTGGTCTCGCACCAGCCCGGTGGAGAGGCGGACATTGCTGGGCGCCAGGCTGAACCGCGCCTTGGACAGCGCCTTGCCGGCCGCCGACTCTCGCAGGAAGCCGGGGAGCATCCCGCTCAGATCAACCACGGGACCGCTACGGCCCAGCGGCAGATTGTACGACACCACGACGTTCGTGCTGCTGTTCTCGGCGTGACTCAATTCGGTCTGGGCCAGGCCGCTCGCGAAGGAGGCCGTAAGCGCCACGGGATCCACCAGTCCACGCACTAGCCAGTCATTGCCCCGCGCCGACCGGCGCAGGGAAAAACTGTAGTTCGTCGTCCATGACCGGGGCCGGCGGAGCCCCTCCAGGGCCGCGCCGCGGATGTCGGTGCCGCTGATCAGCTGCGGATCCACCGAGGTGCGCGCCAGTGATACGGCGACCGGAAAGGCGAGGCCCAGTGACGGCGGCAGAAAGCGGTCGAGCCGCACATTGCCGCCGAGCTGCAGGGTATTGTTGGTCTGGAAGCTGGGCGACTGTCCGATCTGACGGAATTGGCCGTCCTGCCCGATGAGTGAGACGCTGAAGTCGCCGACATCCGAGGCGGAAAGCCGGGCGTCGAGTGCGTACGCCTTGCCGATCTTCGACACGGGCTCGGTGACCCGGATGTCATCGATCCAGACTTCGGCAGTCGGGAGCGGGCCGTGATCCGCCACCCGGTAGAGTCCCGCCGACAGCTCCTGGATCGAGGCGAGGTTGGGCGGATTGATGCCGGGGCTGCCCACCTGCACCATGTACCCATCCTGGCAGGCGACGTAGGCCAGCGGGTCGCCACCGCATTCGGCTGCGCCGGATGGCGCTTCACCCCTGAGCCATCGGGCTTCGATCTCGGCGCGAAGCGTGCGCCACACTTCAAGATCAATGACCATCTCCGGTTCCCACGATGTGGTGCTGGCCGGCGCATGGTAGAGATAGAAGTTCCGGTCGTCGCTTCCCAGTTTGATGAACGCCTCGAGATCACCGCGTTCCCACCCCTCGCCGTGTCCCCGCGCCCACACCCGCAGCTCGCTGTAGTTGAGCAGATTCTGCGCCCCGGCCCCGAAGCGGACATACGCCTCGGCGCGTTCATTCACCCCGAGGTCGGTTGCCACGACACGCAAGGACTTCTCATTGATCTGCTGGGTAAGCTGGCCCGAGCCGACGTTCTTGTCGTTCAGTGAATTGACCGCACCCGGCGGTGGCGTGTATCCCAGCTCGACGTTTTCCGTGGAGACCGTGGCCGCCGCCACGGTGCCATGCGGCAGCGCCGTGGATCCGCTCAATCCGGCAATGGGCGTCTCGGCACGGCGATTCCACGGGGCACCGATGAACCGCATCCGTGCCAGCGCAAGCCGCGCGGTAATGTCGGGGCCGCCGTCATCAGGTGGCGTCACGAAGGTAAGCCGGAGCTGCTGAATCAGGCGGATGTTGGGGGCCCCAAGCGTTACGGCATTCGGGCCACGAAGGGGAACCCGGTAGAGCGTCCAGCCGCCCTGACCCGCCCGGTCCTGGTATTTCTGGCCCCGGCCTTTGACGATGTACGTGCTGTCCGTCAGGTCGACAACGTACCGGAACACATTCTCATTGGCGCCACTGGCGTTCAGCAAGTTGTCGCCGTTGAGGTCCTCGGTGTCGAGATGCCCGTTGCCATTGGTGCAGCGGGCGCCCAGGTCGCCCCAGGGAAGGATCAGAACCGAGGACTGGAGTTCACGATGGCACAATGCGACGTCCGGCACCCAGGTCCCATCCACGTTGATGGAATCGGGACGGTCGCCCAGGATGCCGATATCGTCGGTGGAGGCATTGAAGATGCCGTCGCTGCCCCGCTCGGTATCCAGCCGGCCCAGGCCAATGAGCTGGCGGCCGGTGTAGAGTGAGTCGCTGCCGCGGACGCTGAGACTCTCCGGGGCAAGCCCCACGGCATCCTCGTTCACGCTGCCCAGATCGATGACGACCTGCGTATGCGCCGAATCCGCGGAATGCGCTCCCGATTCGTACACATAAAACTCCAGGTATTCCGAGCGTGAGAGGTCCACTCCCGTCGAACTGAGCGACGTCACCATGGAGCGCCACCGCGGCCGGAACGGGCGCGGGGCAAGGGTCCAGCGCAGGGCAAATGAATCGGGTGCCACCTCGCGCAGGAATCCGCCGGCGGTATCCGCCTGTAGCCCGAGCCACAGCACAGTCTCGAACTGATCGCCGCGGCCGGCGAGCACGATAGTCGAGTCGATGTCCTGCGGCCGCCACTCGGCAACCTTTCCGGCATCGTTGGGGACCAGGTTCTGCCAGGTCAGCTGCACGGCGTCCGCGGGATCGAAACCGGTTGCGAAGCCGAGCAGGGGGTTGAGGCCGTCCGCGCGCTGCGGCGCGCTTCCGAATTCCCACAACTGCTCGAAGAGCGAAATCGGCGTGCCGACGTCACGCTCGAACTCCTCCAGATAGGCCGCGCCGGAGCGGTTGGGATCGGGCTTCGAGAACGCCAGTTCTCCGTTGAGGTCGAGCCGGGAGGGCGCAGACGACGGCGTGCGAACCAGGCTGTTCATGAAGCGCGTAATCGCGTTGGAACGAAAGTGCAGGTCCGCGCTGGCGCCGCCGACCATGTTGGCCTTGGCTTCGAAGCCCAGCTGCGGCCGGTTATAGGCGCTCGCCTCGCGTTGGAAAACGCCCACGAGATTGATGGCGCCGACGTCGCCCAGGGAGTAGCGCGAGGTCAGCCCGACGATCGAGGTCGGCGCGACGGCAAACAGGTCCTGCTGCTCGAAGCGAGCCTTGACCAGGGCGCTGCCCGTACCGAACAGGGCATCAGGATCGTTGAAGGTGACCAGCCCGGTGCCATAGTCAATATTGTAGTCGACGCCGCGCATCAGCAGCCGGCCATTCACTTCGATCTGCTCGGAGCCCTCCTTCAACTGCAGCGCATTCAGACTGAGTTGCGAACGATCTCCGCCGGCGACGGCGTCATACTGAAGCCGGAACTGGAAGCGGGAGGGCGGGCCCTGCGGCGACAGAACGAGATAGCTGGGCGTCCGATACAGCGAGTCGCTGATCTCCGACGGGCTGAGCCGGGTTGGATCGGCGAATGGCTGCAGATTCGGAAAGATGATGTAGGATTCCCGCAGCACGCCCACCGTACTGATCGAATCGCGCGCGCGGGGAAAGAGCCGGTTGGTCACGTCGAACGCCGCGGGATCGCTCGGTACCGCGAGGCCCAGCTGGGCCAGATACGTGGACGCGCCACTTTGTGGCCGTTCCGACTGGTTGAGCGTCACAGCTACCGTGAGCGAGTTCCGGTCGAGGTCGCCACCCGCGACGCGGTAGATCTGCCGCATTTCGTGGCGGAAGGTGCCGGCGTCGGGGCCTCGGCGCGGCTCGACGATCAGCTCCAGCGAATCCACGACGGCGGGCTGATCAACGCTCGGGAAGGTGCCGACCCGGCCACCGGATGCCGTGGTGTAGCTGACCGCGAGGTAGTCGGCCGGGTCGAGCTTGACGGACAGCGCAAACCAGAGTCCGGAGGGGTCGAGATAGTAGTCACGCCCCTGCAGCAGCAGCTCCCACTGGACGCCTTCATCCGGCGCGACCTGTCCCAGACGCTGGGTCGGATCCGCCGAGTTGACGGCGAAGGCCTTGATGCCACCGAGGGTGGGTGTTGCGTTGTTGCCGGCCGTCGCCGCCCGATAACGGTAGACCCGCACCTGCGCTGGCCGCGCGGTCGCCGGGATTGCCGGAGCGTCCAGGTTGAGGATGTCGAGCGCGGGATAGCCCGCGATTCCGACAGGATCCACCACCCAGTAGAAGCGCCCGGACTCGAAATCGAGATCGCGAACCTGCCGGTCCTGCGGGGCGGACGTGGTGCCGGTGCCGATCTGAAAGACACGCTCATTGAGGGAGCTGCCCTTCTGGGTGGCGAAGAGCGCCTGGAACTGCATTGGACCGACCTCGAACAGTCCATTGACGCCGAAATTGCTGCGCGGAACCGCCGCGGTCAGGAATCGCGACGGCGGTGGCTGGAAGGTGACCGTACCCACTTCCACTCGCTGGACAATTTCGTCACTCAACCCCTGGTAGTACACCTGGATATTGTTATTCGCCGTGAAGTCGCGGGCCGACTGGTAGTCCACATTCACGTGCACCCGACGTCCGATCAGGCCCGACGAACGCACATCGATATTGTTTTCAAGCTTCGGGGCGCGAATCTGTCCACCACATCCGGCCGTGGGATCGTTCAGCTCGGCCGCGGTGCAGCGCTCGTTCTTGACCCGCTCCGTCCGGATATCGAGCGTGGCTTGGCCGTCAATTGCGAGATCGGCGTACCTTTCATCCAATCCCAGGATGCCGCGCCGCTGCTCTGGCGCCCGGGTGGTGTCCACGGCGCTCCGCCCGTAGATGGTGAGCGCCCGGCGCGCATTGGCCTGGGCCATGTGCGCCGAATCGAGCGCGGCGCTGAGCGCGCTGTCGAAGCTGACCAACCCCTCGTGCCCGCCCAGCCAAGGGGCCCGGAGCGCCGCCGGCTGCTTCAACTCCGGAATCTGCACTTGGAATTCCGCGGGAGGACGCGGCAAGGTGGTGTCGGGGACCTGAGCCGCCACCGCACGAGGCAGGGCAAACAGCAGGAAACCCACGAGGAGTGCGAGAAAAGGACGGGCCACGCGAACTCGGAATCGGGACCGGGGTATGAAGGAAGGACGCGGCAGAATATAATGATGGGTCGAAACCCTTACAACCACATTACTTAGACCGTGCGACGACTGACCCGCTACGTGCTCGGCAGACTGGTGGCACCGTTCGGCTTTGCGCTGGCGGCGCTCACCGGCTTCATGCTGCTCAACCAGGTGGCCCGGCAGTTCTCCAAGCTGGCCGGCAAGGGCCTCGACTGGAAGATCATCGCCGA
>DASSTP010000179.1:0-8078 GCA_035707845.1 Gemmatimonadales bacterium
TGGATGATGAAGAAGTGGTCCGTTCACCGATTGCCCGGTTCCTCAGCCGGCGTGGCGCCACCGTGTACGAGGCGTCAGACGGAATCGAGGCGCTGGCGGCACTGGATCGTCATGCGGTGGATGCCATCATTGCCGACCTGCGAATGCCTCGCATGGATGGCGCCGCGTTCTGTGCGGAACTCGCCTGGAGCCGTCCCGGCCAGCTGGCGCGGGTGATTCTGCTGTCCGGCGACCTGAGCCAGTTGCAGGGTGTGCTGCCAGTTCCCGCCGAGCGCGTGCTGGCCAAGCCGGTCGAGCTGGTGGAGATCGAGGCGGCGGTGCGGAGAGTCGGGATGGGCTAGAGGGGCGAGATGGGCGGGATGGGCAAGTGATGCCGGGCGAGCTTCGGCCTGCCCATCCTGCCCTTACCTCCACTTCTCCCCCCGTGCCACATACCTCCGGTACCCCGCCACTTCCTCCCGGATGCGCTCCGAGCTCCAGCCCAGCTCGCCGGCCATCAGCTGCGCCACCCGCTCCGCCGCACGCAAGCCGTGGTCTCGCGTCTCGTGATAGAGGTGCAGTCGCCGCACCATGACGTCCTCCACGGTCAGCGCCATTTCGCGCCGCACCGCGTGCAGCACCTCGGCCTCGATGGCCGGATGGGTCGGATGCAGGCGGTCGAACAGGCTCCGGCTCTTCATGCCGAGGTTGTGGATGCCGGCGCACTCAGTGCCATAGCGATCGACCAGCCGGTCACTCACCGCGGCCGGGAGTCCGAGTGGCGCGCCCCGGGCGCGAAACGGTTCGAGGTCAGCGGCGTTGCCACCGGGCAGCGGGATGACGTCGGTGAGCGCGCGCCCGAGCTTGCGCCGGAGCCGGCCGGCCACCCGGTCCACCGCCTCCGCGGCCATGGCGCGATAGGTGGTGAGCTTGCCCCCCGCAATCGTCAGCATCCCGTGGGATCCCTCGACCAGCGCGTGCTCCCGGGACACCGTGGACGGCTCGCGGCCGCCATCCTCGCGCAGCAGGGGACGGAGGCCGGCCCAGGTGGACCGCACGTCGTCCTCGGTGAGCCGGGCGGCGGGAAAGAGCGCATTGGCGGATCGCAGGAGGTAGACCACGTCATCGCGGGTCGCCGCCACCGCAGATGGATCGGCGGAGTAATCGGTGTCAGTCGTGCCGATGTAGGTGAGATCGTTCCATGGCAGGATGAACATGACGCGGCCGTCGATCGGGCTGAGGAAGGTGATGGCGTGCCGGTGACCAACCCGCTCCCGTGGCACCACGACGTGGGTGCCCCGCGTGAGTCGCAGCAGCGGCGGTGCCGCCGGGTCTTCCATCTGCCGCAGCTCATCGGTCCACGGCCCCGTGGCGTTGAACACGACGGTGGCGCGCACGTCGCGCCGCGTCCCCGTGAGCCGGTCTTCCAGTGACGCGCCGGCGATTCGGCCCCCGTCCTCGACCAATCCCGTCACGCGGGTGTGCGTGAGGACCGTGGCGCCATGATCCACCGCCGAGCGGGCGGTAGCGATCACCAGCCGGGCGTCATCGCACTGGGCGTCGCCGTACAGCGCGCCACCGGTGAGGCCGCGCTCCCGCAGGAGCGGCTCGCGCTGCAGCACGCCGCGCTTGCCCAGTATCCGGGGCCGGCGCACATTCCGGAAGCCGGCCAGCAGCTCGTAGGCCACCAGCCCAGCGCCCAGCTTCCAGCGCGGCACGCGGTCGCCTTCGTGCAGCGGGAAGATGAAGGGGATGGACCGCACCAGGTGCGGGGCGATGCGCAGGAGAATGGCGCGTTCACGGAGCGCCTCGCGCACCAGCGCGATATTCCCCTGCTCCAGGTAGCGTAGCCCGCCATGCACCAGCCGGCTCGAGCGTGAGCTGGTGCCGGCCGCGAGGTCCAGCTGTTCCACCAGCACGGTGCTGATGCCGCGCATGGCAGCATCACGCGCAATGCCGGCGCCGGTGATGCCGCCACCGATCACCAGCAGGTCCAGGGCTGAATCGTCGAGGTCGCTCAGTCTCACGTATCTTGCTCCGGTATCGACCACCTTGCAGTCAGGACCGCCGCGCATGCACGGATCCCGCCGAGTTGCCATCATTGCCGGCCTTCGCACCCCCTTCGCCCGCGCCAACACGGTGCTGAAGGATGCCGACGGCGTGGACCTGGCCCGGCATGTCGCGCGCGAGCTGCTCTACCGCACCGAACTCGAGGGCCACCTCGTGGACGAGGTGATCTGGGGCCAGGTGGTGCCGTCGCCCCTGACACCCAATGTGGCGCGGGAAGTGAGTCTCCTGCCGCAGTTCCCGCCGTCGGTTCCCGCGTACACCCTCAATCGCGCCTGTGCGTCCGGTGCCCAGGCGGTCCAGAACGCCGCCGACCAGATTGCCGTGGGCCACGCCGACATCATCCTGGCTGGTGGCGTGGAATCGCTGAGCAACGTGCCGATCCTCCACTCACGCCGCATGAGCGGCCTGCTGGTGGAGGCGAGCAAGGCCCGCTCCCTGGGCGCCCGGCTCAAGGTGTTCAGCCGGATCCGTCCGCGCGACCTCGTGCCGGTGTCGCCTGCCATCGCCGAGCCCTCCACTGGCGAGACCATGGGGCAGAGCGCGGAGAAGATGGCCAAGGAGAATCATATCAGCAGGGAGGCGCAGGACCGCCTGGCGCTCATGAGCCACCAGCGGGCGGCCGCGGCCACCGCTGACGGCCGCATGACAGCGGAAATCGCGCCCTGGTTCGGCGGCCGCGGCATGGACGAGCCGGTCACCACCGACAACGGCATCCGCACCGACACGTCACTCGAGAAGCTCGCCGCGCTCAAGCCGGTCTTTGATCGACGCTACGGCTCGGTCACGGCCGGCAACTCGTCGCCGCTCACCGACGGCGCCGCGTGTGTGCTCCTCATGGCCGAAGACCGTGCCCACGCCCTCGGCTATGCCCCGCTGGCCTTCATCAGGAGCTATGCCGTGGCCGCGGTGGATCCCGGCTGGCAGCTGCTCATGGGGCCGGCGCTCGCGGTGCCGCGCGCGCTGGCGCGCGCCGGGCTGGCGTGGGACGACATCGGTGTGCTGGAGATCCACGAGGCCTTCGCAGCCCAGGTGCTCTCCAACGAGCAGGCGTGGGCCTCGGCAGAGTGGGCGGCACGGTTGGGATTGCCGGGCCCGGTGGGAGCGGTGGACTGGGACCGCACCAACCTCATGGGCGGCTCGATTGCGGTGGGGCATCCCTTTGCCGCCACTGGCTGCCGCATGATCACGACGCTCGCGCATGCCATGCAGCGCCGCGACGCGGAGTTCGGCATGCTCTCGATCTGTGCCCAGGGCGGCATGGGGTACGCCATGGTGCTGGAGCGTGCCTGAGATGACCGCGTTCACCTTCCGCATCGACAACGGCACGGCCGTGGTGCGCTTCGACCTGCCCGGCTCCCCGGTCAACACGCTGGGCAGTGCGGTGAGCGCGGAGTTCACCGCCTTGCTGCAGCAGCTGCTCCGCGACAACGGCGTCCGTGCCATGGTGCTGATCTCGGGAAAGCCGGACAATTTCATTGCCGGCGCCGATATCGAGGAATTCCGGGCGCTCGACTCCGCGGAGGAGGCCGAGACGCTCAGTGGCGAGGCCCAGGCGGTGATGGACCGCGTGGCCCTCTCGCCCAAGCCGATTGTCGCTGCGATTCACGGCGCCTGCCTCGGCGGCGGCTTCGAGCTTGCGCTGGCCTGCCAGTGGCGCATCGCCACCGACCATCCGAAAACCCAGATCGGCCTGCCCGAAATCCAGCTGGGCATCATCCCGGCCGCGGGCGGCACGCAACGCCTTCCCCGGCTCATCGGTGCCCGTGCCGCGCTCGACATCATTCTGGCCGGCAAGAGCGAGGCGGCGGCGCGCGCCTTCCGGCGCGGGATGGTGGATGAACTCGTGCCGCCCAGCATTCTCCTCGATGCGGCGTTGCGCGCGGCCGACCGGCTGGTCATGCTGGGGCCGGCGCGTCGCTCCCGGATCGGGGGCCTGGCAGCGGTCCTGATCGACCGCAACCCCATCGGCCGGCGCTTTGTGTACAACAAGGCGGAGCACCTCCTCCTGCGGAAAACCGGGGGGAATTACCCGGCGCCGGTGGCCGCGCTCGCCGCCGTCCGCACCGGCCTGGAGCTCGGCATGCGACGCGGGCTCAGGGCCGAGCGCGAGGCGTTCGGGAAGCTGGCAATCAGCGACGTGTCGCATCGCCTGGTGGAAATCTTCTTTGCCACCACGGCGCTCAAGAAGGATGACGGCGTGCCGCCCGGCAGCGTGGGCGAGGTCGCCCCGGTGAGGCGGATCGCCATCGTCGGCGCGGGATTCATGGGCGCTGCCATTGCCGGGACGGCGGTGGTCAAGGCGCGGGTGGAGGCGCGGCTCAAGGACGCTGACCTCGTGCGGGTGGGGCGCGGGATCAGGAGTGCGTTGCGCATTCTCGATGAGCGGCTCAAGCGCCGGCGCATCAGCAAGCCGGAACACGCGCGGCTCGCGAGTCTCGTCTCGGGCGCTGCCGACTTCAGCGGCTTTCGCCGGGCCGACCTGGTCATCGAGGCGGTGTTCGAGGACCTGCAGGTGAAGCGCGAGGTCCTGGCCGACGTGGAGACGGCGGTCACGCCGGACACCATCCTGGCGAGCAACACCTCCACCATTCCCATCGCCGACATCGCCGCCGGGGCCCAGCGGCCCCAGAACATTCTGGGCATGCACTTCTTCTCGCCAGTGGAGAAGATGCCGCTGCTCGAGGTGATTCCGCACGCGGGCACGGCACCGGAGTGCGTTGTCCGCGCGGTGCGCTTTGGCCGGAAGATGGGCAAGACCGTCATCGTCGTGGCCGACCATCCCGGGTTCTGGGTCAACCGCATCCTGCTTCCCTATCTCAATGAAGCGGGGCTGCTGCTGGAGGAAGGCGCGCCGATCGACCTGGTGGACAGCACCATGACGAAGTTCGGCTTCCCGGTGGGTCCGGTGACACTGCTGGACGAAGTGGGGCTCGACGTCGGGCTCAAGGCAGGGAAGGTGATGCACGAAAAGTTCGGTGCGCGTCTCGAGCCGGCCAGCATTCTTGGCACCATGGTGGCCGCAGGGCGGCTGGGCCGGAAGAACGGGAAGGGCTTCTATCGCTACGCCGACGGGAAGAAACAGGGCGTGGACGAGAGCGTCTACCGGCTGCTGGGCGTGCTGCGGCGCGACGAAATGGCTCCCACCATGGTGCAGCAGCGACTGGTCTATGCCATGCTCAACGAAGCGGCCATGGCCGCCGCGGAGGGCGTGGTGCGCTCGCCGCGTGACGGCGACATCGGCGCGGTGTTCGGCATCGGCTTCCCGGCCTTCCGCGGCGGCCCGCTCCGGATGATCGACGACCTCGGCGCCAGCCGGGTGGTGCAGATGCTGCGTTCACTGGAAGCGAGCCACGGGCCGCGGTTTCATCCGGCAGAGGCGCTGGTGGGGATGGCGGAGGCGGGAGGGAGGTTCTATTGAGGATGGACAGATGGACAGACGGACAGATGGACAGTATGCATGACTGTCCATCTGTCCATCTGTCCAGCTATCTCACCACATACGCCTCCACCGCGAAGTACTCTGCCAGCCCAAGCCGGTCCAGCAGTGCCGCGGTTTCCTTGTTGCGGGCTTCGACCCGCTGCCAGAACTCGCGCTCGTCGTAGCCGCCGGGAAAGGGCGCCGAGTCCTTCTGCGACTGGTGCTTGAAGATTGCCTGGATCTTGAGCCGCAGTTCTTCCTGCGACATCGTCACCAGCCAGGTCGCGTCGGTTACCGACCACTCCTGCCAGGCACCGCGATAGAGCCAGACGGGCGGGCGGGTGCCGCTGTCACGCGGGTGCAGCTCGTCCAGCGCGAGGGTCACCGCTTCGAGGCACATGCGATGGGTGCCGTGGGGGTCGCTCAGGTCACCGGCCGCAAAGATCAGGTCCGGCTGTTCCTCCTGCAGCAGCTGGCGGACGATGGCGACATCGGCAGGTCCCACGGGATCCTTCCGCACCTTGCCGGTCTGGTAGAACGGCAGGTTGAGGAAGCGTGCGTTGCGCCGCTCCAGCCCCAGCGTCTCGATACCGCTCACCGCTTCTGACTCGCGGATCATGCGCTTGATGTCCTGGATCTCCGGCAGGTCCACATCGCCGGGCGACTTCGTGGCCAGGAACTGGCGCACGCGCTCCGCCAGCGACAGGACCCCCTCGTGCTCGATCACGCCGGCACGCGCCAGCCGCTCGAGGAAGTCCATATAGCGTCGCACGTCGTGGTCGAAGACGGCGATGTTGCCGCTGGTCTGGTAGGCCACCACGATCTCGTTGCCGTTCAGCACCAGCTTGCGCAGCATCCCGCCCATCGAGATCACGTCGTCGTCCGGATGGGGCGAGAAGCAGACGATCTTCTTGCCGCGCGGCAGCTTGGACCGGCCCCGGATGCGGGCGCCGAGCGCGTTGAAGGCGAGGCCGTTGACGGCACCGGCGTCGCCGTGGGTCGCGATAAGCGAGGAGAGGTGATGCTCGGCGTAGTCGCCGGGCGTGAGCTTGAGGATGGCCTTGCCCACCCGCTGCGCCAGCCACACCACGGCACGCACCGACATGTCGGTAGTCCACTCGACTTCATGCAGCAGCCAGGGCGTGGCGATGCGAGTGAGCTCGGCGGCAGCGGCGAGGTCCACGTAGAACGTGGTGGCGGGGTGCTGCTGCAGGTAGGTGGCTGCCACCTGCCGGTCCACCGGCTCCTCCACCGTGCGGCGGACGATCGCCGCCTTGTGCTCGCCGGTGGCGAGGATGGCGATCTCCCGCGCCTCCAGGATGGTGGCGACGCCCATCGTGGTGGCTTCGCGCGGGACGTTGTCCTCGCCGAAGAAATCAGCGGCGGCGTCCTTCCGGGTGATCCGGTCGAGGGTGATCAGGCGGGTGCGGCTGTCGAGGTCCGATCCCGGCTCGTTGAACCCGATATGGCCCGTCTTGCCGATGCCGAGGATCTGGAAGTCGATGCCGCCGGCCTCGCGGATGGCCGATTCATACGCGGCGCACCCAGCGGCGACCTGGTCGCGCGGCAGGTCGCCCCGCGGGATGTGGACCTGCTCCGGCTCGATGTCCACCTGGGAAAAGAAATTCTCCCACATGAAGCGATGGTACGAGTGGATGCTGCCGGGCGCCATCGGGTAGTACTCGTCCAGGTTGAACGTCACCACCTGCCGGAACGAGAGGCCCTCGTCGCGGTGCAGGCGGATGAGTTCGCGATAGACCCCGACGGGCGTCGAGCCGGTGGCGAGCCCGAGGACGGTGCGCTTCCCCTGCCTGTCGCGGTTCACGATGAGATCGGCAATGCGCGCTGCCACGGCGCGCGCCAGCGCCTCCGGATCGTCAATGATCTCGACGGCAATGCGTTCGCCGGATATCATCGGTCCTCCGGGCGGGCGCAGCCCGCGTCATAGATCGCGCCACGCCACCTGGGTTCGTACTCCCGCGCCGCCGAGTCCTGCACCAGTGCCAGCACGAAGCAGCCGTGGCGGGTGGCGGCCAGCGCGATGCCGGGTCCCAACACGCGATCATCCACCCGGATCGTGTCTCCCGCACTCGTGACCGTATGCCCGGCCCGCGCAAGCGTCACCGCTGCGGTATCCGGCGTGACCGACACGTCGAGCGTGGGACCCGTGATCCACGCAACCGTCGCCGTGTCGAGCGGCGCCTGACCGGTCCACTGGACGGCCGAGTCGCTCGACGGCGTCATCGAGACCCAGACCGTTGATGGGGCATCATCCTGGACTACATCCGGACCCAGTCCGCCGAAGATTCGTGTGCCATCCCTGTTCCACCGCACCCGCCAGCCGGTGAGCGACGCGAGCGCGTGTGCTTCCCCGGTGCCGAGGTCCATGACGCCAAGCCTGGCCCAGCCGGTGGCCGGTCCCATGCCGCTGGCAGTGAACTGACCGGCGCGCGCTTCCTCCGCCGAGACGCCGAGGCGCCGAGCGGCCTCGGCGAGCGTGCCGGGAGGCAATGCTTCCGACTCGCCGGCGTGCAGGATGAGCGCATCTCCGTACACGAGCCGGGTCCAGTCCGGCGATGGCGCGACATCCCAGACGCTGTCGCGTCCGGCG
>DASSTP010000180.1:0-5747 GCA_035707845.1 Gemmatimonadales bacterium
GCCGCGCGCAGGTCGGCGCAGAGCCGGCTGAAGAAGAGCTGCACCAGCCCCACGGTCGTGTCCTGCCCGAAGACCACGAGCGCAATCCACCGTCCCCGCGGCGTGTCGAACGACGAGATGAACAGTCCATGCTCGGCGCTCTGGTGCACCAGGGCCCCGAACTCAGGCTCACCCATCAGCCGCGCCACCTCGGCCGTGGAGGCGACGATGCCGGCGCCCAGCGCCGACGCCGCCATCACGTCGAGCGAGCGTGAGAAGCCGTGCTGGGCAACCACCTGCCCGGCCGAGGTCATGAGCAGCACCAGTCGGGCGGACGACTCGGAGAGAAATGCCTCCAGCGGCGGCCCTACCCACGGCTCCAGCGTCCGCATCAGGCCAGGCCTCGTGCCACGTCAAGCATTTCGAGCCGGGCCAGTCCGAGATTCGCGTCCGCCGAGGTGACCGCAACGACCAGCACGTCCGTGCCCGCGGGCACGGCCAGTACCGATCCCTCGGCTGCGCGCAGGTGCACGATGGAGGGCGCCGACATCCCGGCAGCGCTGGTGGCGCGGGAGAGCCGGCCTACCAGGCTTGCAGCCAGCGCCGCCACGGCCTGCCCATCCACGCCGTCCATCAGCGAGTCCGCGATCACCAGTCCATCCATGGCCGACACGAGCATGGCCCCGCGCACGCCACGAATGGCGCTTACCCGGTCGAGCGTGGTGCGAACATCGGTCACGAGACCCGCTCCAGCCATCGGCGCGCGGCCGCACCGGCTCGCTCGGCAATGACCGCCAGCCGCCCGGCCGGAACGCTCGCGTCCCGCGTGGTAAGCAGCACCGTATCGTCGGACGGAGCGCTGAGGTGCAGGTTGCCCGAGCCACATTCGGCGACCACGCTCTGCCAGCCGCCAAGTCCCAGCAGGCGTGCGGTTCGAACGGCTTCACGCGACACACCGGCGAGATGCGCCGCGACCGCATCGCTCACGTCGCGATTGTCGGCGTTCCGGATCCCGCCGCCGAGGCGAAGCCCGTTCTGGTCGAGGAGGAGAAGGCCGTCGCGGGCGGCATCGAAGCCGTGGAAGAGGTCGTTCTCGGCGGCTCGGCGGCTCGCTGGCTCGGCGACTCGGCGGCTCGGCACGTCGTCGCTTGACGCTGAGCGCTCCACCTCGTCCGTGGAGTCCGTCTCATCCAACGAGAACGGGACCCCGGAAGGCCCTGCGGCCTGCTGCGGTTCAGCCGCCCTGGCCTGTTGCCGCGCCAGCGCCTCACGCACCCGGGCGATTCCCTGCTCCAGCCCAGGGGAGTCGTCCTGCTCGCGGGCCAGGTCGAGGTGACGGAGGGCCCGTGCGAGATCGCCCGCGCGGTAATACAGGAACCCGAGGCCCTTATGGGCGCCGAGGTGCGCGGGATCATTCTGCAGCGCATTCATCCAGGCATCGAACGCGCTTTCGCCATCGCCGAGGTCGCTCTGCACCCGCGCCAGCAGGTCGTGCGCATCGGCGAGCGAGGGATATCGTGCGGCACCGGCCAGCGCGATCTTGAGCGCCGCTTCCACCTGGCCGCGGCGGCGCAGCGCCTCTCCCAGCTTCAGGAATACGAGACTGCCGGGATCAGTGGCGAGCTCCGCCGTCATGGCGCGGATATCGTCAGCCATGCGCCACCCGTGCCGCCTGTCCCAGCAGCTTCGCTGCGTCACGCATCCGGCTCACCCAACCTCCCTGCGCATCCTCGTCAGCCGGGCGGGCCGGCAGTCTGCTCCATGCATCCCACGTCTCCACTGCTTCATCAAACCGGCCATCACCGGCGAGCGCGACGCCGAGCAGCCGCCGCGCCGCGGCATGGGCGGGATCGGCCTGCGTGATCGCGGCGAATGCGTCGGCGGCGTCGCCGGGCCGCCCCAGCGCCAGCAGCACCCGCCCAAGCATCAGCAGCGTCGGCAGGTGGGGCCCGGGCACTGCCTGACGTGCCTCCTCCACCGACTCGAGCGCCGCCGGACCGTTTCCGGCGATCAGGTAGGCCTCGGCCCGCGCCAGCAGGTCAGCGATCTCGCCTCCCACCGCGTCCGGAAGCGGCAGCTGCCGCGGGTCCTCGAGCACGATGACCCCGGCGGTGGCCAGCCCGAAGAGCGTGCGCGCCACGTCGAATTCCGAGCGGCGCACGACCGCGGCGAGTTGCCGGATATCGCGGACACCATCCACCGCCGCAAGCACCTCCCATTCCGCGGGACGGAGGTCCATCGGACCGGCATCCGCACCTTCCGGCACCACGAGGCGCGGCACGACATCGAGATGGGGGATCTTCGATTCGATGCGGCTCCACTCGTCAATGCGTCGCGCCGCTTCCATCAGCAGCGCCTCGGTGGGAATCCGCACGGTTGCCTGGGCAGGCACCGCTTCGAGCGGGGCTTCCGAGAATGAAAAATAGCCTTCCGACCAACCCATCAGCTCAAAAATGACCTCTTCCACCTGCGCGCGCACCTGACGCTCCAGTTCGCGACGGGTGATGGCACCGATTTCGACGAGCACGTCGCCGAGGCGGCGGGTGTCGCCGGCTTCCTGCATGTCGCGCGCGCGCCGGAGATCCGCCTCGCCCAGCTTGCCCATGCGCAGCAGCATGCTGCCAAGGGGATGCGGGTTGCTGTGGATCTCCGCGGCGACGACGGCGCCCCGGTCGAAATAGACGGTCCCGCCGTTCTGGCGCAGCTCGGACGTGACCTTGAGCACACCGGTCTTTCGCGCCAGGTCGAGCAGCTGGAACACGTCGTGGATGCCCAGCTCGCGCAGCGGTCCTTCGATGGGCATGGCTAGCGCGCCTCCGCCGCGAGAATGTGCTGGAGGTCACGCGCCGAGCGCGCCCGGCTGCGCGCCGCGGTGGCAAGCTCGGCACCCGGCGCGAGCTGCACCACCTGGTCCCAGGCGGTTACGGCCTGGGTGAACTGCCGCTCGCGCGCGAGCGCGACGCCGCGATAGAAGTGCGCCTCGGGGTGCTGGGGTACGAAGCGCAGGATCCGATCGAAGGCCTCGAGCGCCTGCCGGGCCCGGCCGTCATCCAGCAGTGCGCGGCCCAGGAGCAGCAGCGCGTCAAACTCGTACGGATCGGCGCTCAGCAGATCCACCAGCAGCACGATGGCCGCCCTGGGCGACTCGGTGCGCCGCACGAGGTCGGCGCGGCCCAGTGCCGCGGCAACAAACGTGGGCAGCAGGTCCAGGGCGCGGCCGTACGCTGCGCTGGCGGCAGTCCAGTTCTCGCGGCGCTCCTCCAATCGCGCGAGTTCCAGCCACACCTGCACCAGCCCGGCATCCACCCGGAGCGCGAGCTGGCAGGCATCGAGGGCCGCCTCGATGTCGCCCAGTTGCGCGCAGATGATGGCCTGGAGCTGGTAGAGATCGGGCTGGCCCGGCGCCACCGCGAGTGCCTCGCGCACCGCGAGCAGGGCCGGCTGCACCTGCCCCGCCGCCAGGCGTGCGCGGGCGAGCGCTGCCAGGACCTCGGAATTGCTGCCCTGCGTCGCCGCCAGCGCTTCCGCCAGCGCCACTGCGTCGGCGCCCCGTTCCAGTGCCACCAGCGCGCGGATTTCGCCCAGCGCCGCACGCCAGTCGTCGTCGCGCGCCTCGCGCGCAATGCGGAATTGCTCCAGTGCCTCACCGTGGAGGCCGCGGCGGGCGTGGATCTCCCCCAGCAGGCCGGCGACGCGCGACGGGTCGGCGCCACGGGCCCGCGCGCGGCCCGCCTCCGCCGTCGCCAGCTCCAGCAGCCCCTTCGCCGCATAGTCACGCGCAAGCGACAGCGGATCCTCGACCGGCTCCGCTGGCGCTGCAGCTTCCTCGCCGGCCACCAGTTCGTCGAAGAGCTGGTCGAGCGTCCCGCTCACGAAGTCGAACTCCCCGGCAAGCAATTCACCGCCGACATCGCTGGTGAGCGGCGGCGCGATGGCGATGGTCGGATCTTCGTACTGGAGATCGAGGGCCAGGGTGTATTTCTGCGGCACGTAGAATGGTTCCAGTTCCAGCGCGCGCTTGGTCTCGCGCAAGGCACCATCGAAGTCGCCCAGCTGGCTCATGGTGAAGCTGAGGTTGTAGTGGGCCGAGGCAAGCGCGTCCTCCGCCTCGACCGCACGCTGGAACGCGGTGCGTGCCTCGGTGTAGCGCTTGAGCTCCATCATGACGAGGCCCACACCGTTCCATGCCACGGCGTTGTGCGGCTCCGCGGCGAGCGCCGCACGATAGCCTTCCAGCGCGGGCTGCAGCTCGTGACGCTGGAAGTGCAGCAGCGCGAGGTTGAGCCGCACGGTGATGGGGACATGCGGGCCGCGGGCCGCGCGCCGGAAGGTGGCGAGAGTGGCCTCGGCGGCGGGATCCTGCGCCCGCAGCACACCCAGGTTGTTCCAGGCGATCACGTACTCAGGGTCGAGGTCCACGGCACGCTGGTACGATGCTTCGGCTGGATCGCGGTGCCCCAGTTGCTGGAGGCACACACCGCGTTCGGACCAGAGCTTGGGCGACTCGGGGAATTCCTGCACCAGCTGGTCATACAGCTGCAGCGCTGCCGCCAGTTCGCGGCGCAGCAGCTCCACCTCGGCCATGGCCTGCAGGGCCAGGCGGCGGTCCTCTCCGGAATCGAGCGCGAGCCGGTATTCGCGCAACGCCTCGGTCAGGTAGCCCTTCTGCCGGAAGGCGAGCCCGAGATTGAAGTGGGCCAGCGCGGCGTCACTCACCGGCTGGGGCGTGCCGCCCCGCGAGGGAGCGGCACCATCGGCGCTGCTGCCGTTCCGGCTCAGCGTGAGGTTGGCCTGCGCCCGGGCGAGCGCGGGATTCAGCTCGATGGCACGCTTGGCCGCGGCTCGCGCCTCGGCGTGCTGGCCCATGTCGCCGTACACGAAGGCCAGCAGGTAGTGCGCGTCGGCGTAGTCGGGGTTGCGGCCCACGGCGCCCTGCAGCGCGGCCAGCGCGGGCTCGTTGAGGCCGCGGTTATAGAGCGTCTCGCCGTAATAGAAGAGCGCCACCGCGCTCCCGGGATCGCGCCGGCACGCCTCGGCGAACCACTCCGTGGCTTCCTCGACCCGCCCGCGGGCGCGCTCACTGAGCCCCAGCTGCACCAGCACCGCCACGTCGCCGGGATGGCGCGCGAGCAGTGCCTCGAATTCAGCCGCGGCCTGGTCGTGCTGGCCGAGCGACGCGTAGGCGCGGCCCAGTTCCCAGCGCGCCTCGCGGTCATCGGGGTTGGCGCGCAGGCGGCCCTGCAGTTGCGCGACGCGGTGGTCATAGTGCCCGCTGTCGCGGTAGGCGATTTCCAGGTTGGTCTGCGCGATGCTCATGCGCGAGTCGAGCTCGAGCGCGCGCTGGAAGGCGGCGACCGCTTCCGGGATCAGGCCCTTGTGGTAGTAGAGAACGCCGAGATTGTTGTGCGCGCCCGCATCCGCGGGATCGATACGCCGTGCGAATGACCGCAGCGCCGACAGGTCATGCTCGGACAATACGGGCGCCGGCATCGAGCGTCCTACGGCAGGCGGATGGCGTCGAAGATGGCGCGGAGCGAGGGCATGTCGGGAAGAAGGAGGAAGTGCCCGTTGAGCGACTCCCGCTCCTTGCCCACCTGGAACGACGTCTCCACGCAGAAGACGAAGTCCCGTTCCTGGCCGAAGTTGAGGTAGGTGCTGGTGATCACCGCGGCACTCTGGTCCACGACCAGGCCCGGCACCGAGGGCACCAGCATCATGCCCATGAAGTCGCTCAGCGCGTTGAGGTAGGCACTGACCAGGATGTTGCC
>DASSTP010000181.1:0-16217 GCA_035707845.1 Gemmatimonadales bacterium
TTTTCCCCACTGGCCAAGGCGCTCCTCGATGGGTTCAGCGAGGGCGTTGTCGTCTTCGATGCTGAGGGCAAGGTCCTCTACGCCAATCAGCAGGCTCGTTCCACCCTCAGCGAGGAAGATCTCCGCGATTCGGCGAGGGAACTGATGCCCCGCCTCGCCAATATTGGCGGCCGGCTGCGGCCGCTCCGGGTGGGCTCGCTGGAGATCGGCGAGGCGATGTTTCTCCCCGGCCAGGAAGGCGCTACCACCCTGGCCGCGCGGGAAAAGGAGGCTATCGTCCGGACGCTCGATGCGCATAATTGGAGGCTGGCGGAGACGGCGCGCGAGCTGGGGATCAGTCGGACCACACTCTGGCGTCGGCTCAAGGCATACGGGCTTCACCGCGACGGCCGGAGCAAATGGGCGCACACCTCGTAGCTCTTCTCGTTGCCGCAGCAAGCTTCCCGCAAGATACCGTTGTCACCTACGCGTCCCCGGCCACCAGAACAGTGGTGGTCCGGGCGGCGGCGCAGTACCAGGCCCAGGACACGACGGTCTTGGCCTATACCGCCAGGATCCGCTACCGGCTGAGCATGGGGCTGCCCGGCCGTCGCTGGGCCCAGCCACCGACGGCCTCGGTGGAGGAACAGGTGGGCACCGTGGCCTGGCAGCGGCCCAATGACCTCCGGATTTCCATGGAAGGCCGGCGCCATCGCTCGGTGGCCGAGGGCCTGGACCTCTCGAGTTCGTTCAGCCGGCCCTGGTTCGTGCCGCGCGGCGCGGGTGATTCGCTGCGCATCTTCAGCGACGAGTTTCCCGCCACCGGGGCCTTGCACCCGCTCGCCCGGGGTGCTGACCGGCTGTATCACTACGACCTGACGGACAGCGTGGGCGCAGCGATGCCGGGCCGGCCGCCGCTCCGCCTCTACAAGGTGCAGGTCATCCCCAAGCAGTCGGCGCCGGCGCTGGTGGCGGGCCAGCTGTGGATCGACGCGTCCACCTTTGATGTCGTCCGCTTTTCCTTCCGCTACGTCGGCACCGGGCTCTTTGTGGCGCCCGATTCCGCTGGTGATGCCTCCCCCGGCGACCGCCGGATCAACCGGCTTGCCAACCGCTACATCACGATTGACGTGGATCTCGAGTATGGCCAGCAGGATGGCCGCTACTGGATGCCCTTTCGCCAGACGGTCGTGGGGACGTTCACCATTCCGCTCACGCGGGGGAAGGTGATCCCGTTCCAGGCATTGACGGAATTTTCGGACTACGAGATCGGTCTTGACCGCCTCGACAGTCTAGACCGTCTAGACCGTCGAGAGGTCGAGGGGTCGAGAGTGGAGACGGGTGAGTGGCAGGGTGGCAGCTACGAAATCCGCCAGCCGCCCGACAGTGTGTTCGACAACTACGCCGGCTGGACGGATTCGCTGCGCCTCGATCACGATGCCGAGGGTGATGCCCGGCTGCGCAGCACGGTGGCGGATCTTGCCCGGATCATCGAAGAGCTGCCGGATGACATGATCGACCGGCGAGCCGTCTCCTTCGGGTATGAGCGGACGTCCGACGCGCTGCAGTACAATCGCGTGCAGGGGCTGTCACTTGGCGTCGGTGCCCGTTTGGGTGTGCCCGGCATGCCGTTCACCGACATTTTTCCCACGGTGCGGTATGGCTTCAGCGACCAGCGCGTGACGGGCCGGCTGGCCCTGGTGCATGACGGGCCGACCGGCCGCTTCACGTTGGCCGGTTACCGTGACGTGGCCGATGTGGACCCGTTCTCGCCCGGTCGCACCCTCGCCAATTCGGCAAGCGCCCTGTTCACGGCCCACGACTACGGCGACTACTTCCTGGCCACGGGTGGTGAAGCGAGCATGCTGGCCTCGATCGGGCTCGGCACCGATCTCACCATTTCCGTGCGGGGCGAGCGGCAGCGCTCAATGGAGCGGAAGGCGCGTTCCTGGGTCAACGAGCAGCTGGGGGGAAACGGGCTCATGCCCCTCAATCCGCCCGTGCTGGAGGGCGACTTCGGTATCATTGGTGCGCACGTCACGCACGTGGGTGCCTGGCGCTGGATGCTTGCCGCGGAAGGAATGGCGGGGAAGTCGCTCACTACCGGCCGGGCGTACGCCGAACTTCAGCGAAGTGTGGGCGGCTCCCGCGGCCTCACGTTGCGGCTGAAAGCCGGGATCGCCGAAGCAGCGGCGCCGCCGCAATTCCAGTTCCGGCTGGGCGGACGAGAGACCGTCCGTGGTTTTGATTATGGGGTGCTGACGGCCCGGTCATTCTGGGCGGCGCAGCTGGATGTGTCGCCGCTCAAGGGGACCATCCGCCCCGTGCTCTTCCTGGATGCGGGCCAGGCCGCCGAGCCCGATGCGCTGTTCCAGTCCAGGGCGCTGGTGGGCGGCGGTGCGGGTGTGTCGATGTACAGTCCGCTGCTCCACAGCACCCTGATCCGGCTCGACGTGAGCCATCCCATTTCTCCGGACAATGGTGACGCATGGCGCTTCGACCTGGTCTTCTCACCGGTTCGCTGACCCTCCTGGCGCTGGCCGCGGCGTGCGGCGGTGGCGAGCGCGTGGTGATTGAGTGGGCGGGCGCCGATACCGGTCGGGCCACGCTCAGTGCAACCGCCATTCGCTGCGCCGGCGAGATCCAGCTCTTTGCCACCTCGGGCGACACCGGAGTCGCCCTGCTGCTCTATCCCAGCATGAAGGTCCGCACTGCCACGGAACTTCCGATTCTCGCGCCTACCGATGCGAAACAGACGAGGCCGGCGGCCGCGGTGGCGGCGCGCTGGCTTGATTCGACCAGGGTGGATGGTTATCGCGGCGTGAAGGGAACCGTGCGGCTCACCGACAGCAAGCAGGCTGTCAGTGGCGACTTTCGCTCGCAGCTCAGGCGCGAGGGCGACCAGGCGGAGGTGACGCTGACCGGGCAGATCCGGCGGGTGACTATCGGAACCTGCGCGGACAGTGCTGGCTGACGTCTGGCGTCTGGCGTCTGGCGAGCTGCGACCTGCGACCTGCAACCTGCGACCTGCGACCTGCGACCTATGACCTGCGACCTGCGACCTGAATTAGATTACTCCCATGGAATCCACCTATTTCCGCCGCGGGTTTGGCCTCAAGCCGGCGATCGAAGGGCAGCTCACCGCCGACTACGCCAGCGCGGTGGTCGAGGCATTGCGCGCCAGTGAATACACCCTGACCGCGGGGCCGCTCACGTTCCGGCTGGCCCGCGAGTTCGGCTTCTGCTACGGTGTGGACCGCGCGGTGGACTATGCCTACGAGGCGCGCGCCAAGTTTCCCGACCGCCGCATCTTCCTGGTGGGCGAGATCATCCACAATCCGCACGTGAATGACAAGCTGCGCGCCATGGGGATCACCATCCTGGCGCACGACCCCGATCGTGCCTTCGATTTCAGCGCTGTCACTGTCAATGATGTCGTGATCCTGCCGGCCTTCGGGGTCACCATCCGTGACTTCGAGCGGCTGCGCGAGCTGGGGTGCGTGCTGGTGGACACTACCTGCGGGTCGGTGCTCAACGTGTGGAAGCGGGTGGAGAGCTATGCGCGCGACGGCTTCACCGCGGTGATCCACGGCAAGCACTGGCACGAGGAAACCAAGGCCACTGCCAGCCAGGTGAACCGGCACCCCGACGGGAAGTATCTGGTGGTGCTCGACATGGGCGAGGCGCAGCCGGTGCTGGATTTCATCCGCCACGGCGGGTCCGAAGCGGAGGCTGCGGCGCTGGCGGAGCGCTTTGCCAAGGCGACCTCGCCCGGCTTTGACTTCCGCAGTGACCTCACGCGCGTTGGTATCGCCAACCAGACGACCATGCTCTCGAGCGAGTCGCTCGGCATCGCCGCGGCGTTCGGGCAGGCGCTCACCGATCGCCATGGCGCCGAGCATGTCGCGGAGCATTTCCGGAGCTTTGATACTATCTGCAGTGCCACGCAGGAGCGGCAGGACGCGGTCGAGGCGCTGCTGCGGGAACCGCTCGACGTCATGCTGGTGGTGGGCGGCTACAACTCCAGCAATACCTGTCACCTGGCCGAGCTTGCCGAATCGCGCGGGGCGCGCACCTATCACATCGAGGACGCAGCCTGCGTCGAGCCGCAGTCCGGCGCCATGCGCTTCCAGCCGGTGGGCAGGAAGCAGGAAGAGCGCGCCGAGGGCTGGCTCGACGGCGTCCGCCGGATCGGGATCACCGCCGGCGCCTCGACACCCAACAACAAGATTGGCGAGACGATCGCGCGGGTGTGTGAGACCATGGGCGTCGGTGCAGCATTAGAGACGGCGGTAGGGCGCAGGGCATGAGGCATGAGGCATGAGGCATGGGACCTCATGCCCCATGCCCCATGCCCCAAGCCTCATGTGCGAGCGCCCCTGCCACCGCCGCAATCGTCAGGGGCGAACATCCCTCCGCACGATTGTTCACGATCACGAACCCCGGCACTCCCAGCTCCACAATCGTCTCCACCAGTCGCACGAGGTCGGCGCGCAGCCCGGGGTTGGGCTCCCGAATCCGGTCGAACGGCGCGAAGGTCTCCACCGACGTCGTGTAGGTCATGCCCGGCGGCTGCAGGGCTCGGCACACCACGAATGGCGCCAGCGCCGCGACGCCCTGGTCCAGCTGCTCGCCGATCGTGGGCATGCGTGCCCATGAGTTGAGCACGTGCGCCACGCCATGGGCACGGAGCACTTCGAGGTAGGCGGGGGTGAGGTAGTCCGGGTCGCGCAGCTCGATGGCATAGCTGGCGTCGCGCGGGAGCTGCTCGAGGAACCGGTCGAGCTGCTCGGTGAACAGCTCGGGCGTCATGCCGGCGCGCTTGCCGAAAGGCGAAAATTCGAAGACGAACGGTCCCATGTGCGTGCGGAACTTCTCGTGGTAGGGACCGTAGACGGCTTCTGTAAACAGATCCGCGTTCAGGAAGTTCTCGTTGCGCTGTCCCGCGCGCTGCTTGTCCTGCCCCCTGGTCCACGTGTGCACCGTGAGTTCCTGCCAGACCTTGCTCACGCACTCGAAGCCGTCCGGCAGCTGCTCGGCATAGCGTTGGAGCGTGTGCGGCGCCGGCGGCGCGTAGAAGGCGGAGTCAATGCCGACCGTCCGGAAGAGCGGCCACCGGGCACATTCCCCCAGCAGCGCCGTGGACGCGTCCTTCTTCGGATACGGTCCCTCGTAGATGAGCCCCACCCAGCCCGGGTAGGTCCAGGACGACGGGCCGAAGCGGACGAGCGGTGGGATTCGGGACGCAAGCTCCTTGAGGTCGCGGGTCATGGGTCGTGAGTCATGGGTCGTGAGTCATGGGTCGTGAGTCACGGGTCGTGAGTCATGGGTCGTGAGTTGTGGGTCGCCGACGCGTCATTGCGAGCAGCACTCGAAGAGTGCGACGAAGCAATCGGGTTGTTGCGATCCCGATCCAGGCGACCCGATTGCTTCGGGTGCTTCGCACCCTCGCAATGACTCAGCGCTCGCAGCTCGCCGCTCACGACCCACGACCCACGACGCGATACACTCCCCCATTCGCACTCATCACGTACAGCTCACCCTTTGCATCTTCGCCAAAGCTGGGCACGCTGCCGCCGGGCGCGAGCGAGGGCCAGGAGCGCTGTTCGGTCGCCGTGGCGTTCTCATGACGGAAGCTCCGCACCCAGCCGCTGCAGAAGTCGGCGTAGAAGTAGGTCCCCTGCAATGACGGAATCGCATCGCCGCGATAGACGTAGCCGCCCGTGACGGAGCATCCGTCCGCGTGGGTGTACTGGGTCACGGGCAGCACGAGGCCGGTCCTGTCGCAATTGCCCGATGAGAAGCAGGTGTTTCCTTCCATGATGTTCCAGCCATAGTTGGCGCCTCGCCCGCCGCCGTCACCGCGGGGCGAGACGTCCACTTCCTCGATCTCATTCTGGCCGACGTCGGCGATGTAGAGATCGCCATTGCTGCGGTCGAAGCTGAAGCGCCACGGATTGCGGAGGCCGATGCTCCAGACCTCGCCGCGGGCGCCGCTGCTGTCGGCCCAGGGATTGTCCGCCGGGATGGCATAGCCGGTGTCGGCACTCACGTCGAGCCGGAGCAGCGAACCCAGGAGGTCATCGGCGTTCTGGCCGTGCCCCTGCGGATCGCCGCCGGAGCCGCCGTCGCCCATGCCGATGTAGAGGTAGCCGTCCGGCCCGAAGGCGAGCTGGCCGCCGTTGTGATTGCTGTAAGGCTGCTCGACCGCGAGCAGGATGCGTGCGCTCGATGGATCCGCGCGGCTCGCATCGGTGCTCACGTGGTACTGCACGATCCGGGTGTCCCCGTTGGTGTCGGTGTAGTCCACGAAGAAGCGGCCATTGCTGCCATAGTCGGGATGGAAGGCGAGTCCCAGCAGGCCCTGCTCGCTGCCGCCCGACACCAGGGAGGAGATATCGAGGAACGGCGTGGGCTTGAGCGCGCCATTCTCGACGATCCTGATGCGTCCGCCCTTCTCGACGATGAAGAGCCGGTCATCGCCCGCAGGAGCGGTGAGATACAGGGGGAACGAAAGTCCCGTGGCCACCTGCTGGAGGGCGAGCGCTGAGGTGTCCGCGGGAGGCTGATCCGACGGGGCGCCGTTGCCGTTGGAACAGGCGGCCAGGAACAGCGAGATGCTGGCAGCGAGACACCCGAGCAGCGAGGACAGCATGCGAACTCCCGGCTGGTTCTGTCCCAATATTACCGGATTGCCGGGCGTCAGGCACTCGCCCTCGGCGCCGAGTTGGCCCAGATTCCGTGCATGACAGCTTCAGCGAAGGAAACGTCCAGCATGCGCGAGGTCCATTACACCGGTGCCGGTGGCCCGGAGGTGATCAAGCTGCGCGAGGTGCCGGTGCCGGAACCCGGAGAGCATGAAGTGCGGGTGCGCGTGGCGGCGTCCGCACTCAACCGTGCCGACCTGCTGCAGCGGCAAGGGCATTATCCCGCGCCGGCCGGCTGGCCCGCCGATGTTCCCGGTCTCGAGTTTTCCGGCGTGGTGGATATCACCGGCTCCGACGTGACGCGCTGGCAGCCGGGTGACCGGGTCATGGGGCTGGTGGGTGGCGGTGCCCAGGCCGAACTGGTGCTGACCCACGAAGCTGAGCTCCTGCCCGTGCCCGACAGCATGGACCTGATTGACGCCGCCGCCGTGCCGGAGGCGTTCCTGACCGCGTTCGACGCACTCCGGATCCGGGCTCGGCTGCAGTCGGGCGAGCGGCTCCTGATTCACGCGATCGGCAGTGGCGTCGGTACGGCGGCGGTGCAGCTGGCCAAGCTCGCGGGAGCCACGGTGGTCGGTACGTCCCGCACGCCGGAAAAACTCAAGCGTGCATCGCAGCTGGGGCTCGACCTCGGCGTCAATACCGCCGAGCGGCCGTTTCGCGAGGCCATGCGGGAGCCGGTGGACGTGATCCTCGATGTACTGGGCGGACCGGCATTGGCGGACAACCTTGAGGTGCTTGCGCCGCGCGGCCGGCTGGTCCTGGTCGGCTTCCTTCAGGGCAGCAAGACGGCAGTGTCACTGGAGCCCGTCCTGCGGAAGCGCCTGGAGGTGATCGGCACCGTCATGCGGTCGCGGTCCCATGCGGAGCGAGCCGAGCTGGTGCGCGCCTTTGCCGACGCCGTCCTGCCGGCGCTTTGGGACGGCCGCCTCGCGCCGGTAGTCGACAGCCGGTTTCCAGTCGAGCAGATCGCCGAAGCGCATGCGCGGATGGCGGGAAATGGGGCGTTCGGGAAGGTGGTGGTGGTGATGGGCGTCGAGCGCTGAGCGCTGAGCGCTGAGCGCTTAGCGCTTGGCGCTCAGCTCCAGGCGCCCGACTCTCTCGCTCGCCCGCTCGATCGCCTCACTCAGTGTATCGCACCAGGTCGCATCCGGCACTTCATGGGTCCAGGTATCCCAGAGCGCGCGTACCTTGCCGAACTGACTGTCCATGACGCAGTGGGGAATTCCCAGCAGCATGGCCAGCACATGGCCATGCAGCCGGTCGGTAATGACCACGCGACCGCTCGCCAGCAGGTCCACGCCGTACTGCAGTCGGCGTCGAGCTGCACTGCGCATGAGCAGGTGCCGGCTGGAACCGGTAACGGCCCGCCACAGCTTCGGACGCTGGTAGAGCCTTGCCATCAGCGTGAGCGCGAGGCCACCCGGCTCGCCCACCCAATCCACGCGCTTTACCCATGCCGGCAGGATGTCCAGCGGCAGGCCCTGCGACTCGTGGTCGGTGCGCGCCAGCAGCACAGCGTCGTGGGTCGGGGCAAGCGGGCGGTCGAGCACGCCCATGGCGAGGCCCAGGTCGGGACAGAGCTGGGTGGGCACGCCGAAGACTTCTGCACGCGCGAACGACCGCTCGGTACGGACCAGGATGGTGAGGTCGCGGTGGGCACCGAAGACCCGCCGCGCGCGATCGAGCGCCTGGGGTGAGCTGAACTCGACGGACTGCGGAAGCTGGATGATGCGGTTGGCGGGGAAATCGCGGATGACCTGCTCGCGGAATTCCTGGTGCGCCGGCCAGAGGTCTCCCAGGTTGCCGCCTCCCTGGATGCAGATGACGCCATCGCCCACGGCGCGTGCCATCTCGTCGCGCCGGTAATTGCGCTGGCTTGCCACATAGACCGGCGCTTCCACGCCCAGCAGTTCCAGCGCCTTGAGACTGCCCAGCCAGATGAGGCTGTCACCGACGTTGGTATAATCGGGGAAATCGACCAGCGCGACGCGCGGCGAGTCGCCGATCAGCGGCCGCAAAGTCCTGAGCACCAGCCCGCGCATGCGGGACAGGAACTGTGTCGTGGCGTCTCGTGGATGCATGGCATAATGTGGGGAGGGTGGTGCGGGGCGGAGGTGACGGGACTCACAGTTGTACGTCGTACGTCATGAGTCGTACGTCATAGGTCGTACGACTCATGACGTTCGACCCATGACTGTCTACAGCAGCTCCATCTGCGCCTCGCCGCTCGCCCCAGCCGTCTCCTCCAGGAACCGATGCCCCTCCGAACGGAACCCGTAGCGGGCCTTGAGGCGGGCGAGCCGCTGCCGCAGTGCCTCGCGGTACGCGTCCGGGGCGTAATCATGCCGAGCATATGCCCGCCGGTAGCGGCTGGCGAGTTCGGGAAACTCCCGCTCCACATGGGGCATGAATGTGCGGCGCGCCGCGGGCCCGAGCCGCAGCGAGGAGCCACCGGCAAAGCACGCGCCGGCCGCGCGCGCCGCCTCAAGCAGGAGCGCGAGATCGCGTGTCGAGTCGGTGATGCCGGGGATGATGGGTGCGATCAGGACGCCGGCATCGAGGCCTGCCTGGCGCAGCCGGGCCAGCGCGCGAAGCCGAGTTGCGGGAATGGCGGTGCGGGCCTCGAGCCGGCGAGCCAGGGTGCGATGCACCGTGGCGATGGAGATGTAAATGCGAACGGTGTTTCGGATGGCGAGCCGGCTCAGCAACACCGTGTCACGCAGAACCAGTGGTGACTTGGTGATGATTTCGACGCTCAGGCCGGCGTACGGCAGCATGCACTGCAGCAGCGAGCGAGTGATGCCGAACCGGCGTTCTGCCGGCTGGTAAGGGTCGGTGGCGGAGCCGATGACCAGCGACTGGCCGACGAGATTCCTGCTCGCGAGCGCCCGGCTCAGCAACTGATCGGCGCGCTCCTTGACCAGGATGTTGCGCTCGAAGGACTGGGCCGCGGGCAGGAGCGGGAGGCTGACCGGTGCCAGGCCGGCATCGGCGGCGCGCTGCAGGGTGTAGCGATGGGTGTCCCGGGCGTAGCAATAACTGCAGCCGAACTCGCAGCCGATGTAGGGATTGACCGACCAGAACGGCATGCCGGTCGCCGCAGGGGGGTTGAGCACACCGCGCGCGGCGATGCGGTAGAACCGGGTTCCCCGGGCCCGCTCATCCAGCAGGGCCCAGGGCTCGGCCGCGGCCTCAAGCAGCGGGAGCTGGCTGCCCACGCCTCACCCGCACCGGCCCCAGCCGCAGTGGGCGCATGCGATGCAGCCGGAGGCGTGCACCAGCGGACCGGCACACTCGGGACAGACGCGGAGCAGGACGGTGGGTGCGAGCCTGGATGACGGTGCGGAGGACGGTATGGACGCGGATTGCGGGCAGGACATGGGCGCCTCGACGAGCGGTGTTCGGGCAAGATACCCGAAGAAACACCGAAAATCAAGGCTTACCGTCGCAGGTCTGAAGTCGCAGGTCGCAGGTCGCGGGTCGCAGGTCGCAGGTCGCGGGTCGCAGGTCGCAGGTCGCGGGTCGCGGGTCGCAGGTCGCGGGTCGCGGGTCGCAGGTCGCGGGTCGCGGGTCGTGAGACTTGTGACCTGCGACCTGCGACCTGCTACAGACAGCTCGTCGGGGCGTTTCCGTTCTTCAGGTTGAACAGGTTGCTCGCTACGGAATCGGGCGCGAACGTGGTCACGTCCGGATCGGTGGCCGAGGGCACGGTATGAGCGACGATGCGGTAGCCGCCGGCCTTGTTGAGAGTGGCCGAGGGGAAGGTCGCGAGGCCTCCCTCATCGGTATCGGCGATGTTATTGCAGACGGCGACGAAGGAGCCATTGTTCTTGAGGGCTTCCAGCTGGATCCGGACCCCTTCCCACGGGGTGCCGTTTGCGGCGGTGGCCTTGACCGCTAGTGCATTCCCATCCGTGCCGGTCAGCAGATTACCTGATGCCGCATTCACCGGCTGCGCCACGAACGACAGGTTCACGCTGCCGGGGAACACCACTTCGTGGGGACTGAAGTTGCGCACCGTGCCACCCACGCCGCCGGAGGCAACTGCCAGCGCGAACGAGAGACCGCTTGGGGTGGTGCGAGCGGCACTCGCCGAGACGGTGGAGCAGTCGAGGAAGCCGGCGGCGACCGGCAGGATGTGCGAGAGCTTGGTCACGCGCAGCTGGTCGATGGCGTAGTTCTGCGGGTTGCTGACCGGGCAGAGCGCCACCACGCCTGCCTCCACCAGTGCCGCTGGCTCCGTGGCCGGCGGGATCACGGGGCGCGCCAGGGAAATGTCCATGGCGTAGCCGCCGAATGCTTCCACGCCGAAGGTGCTGATCGGGTAGCCGTAGAAGAGCCCGCGGCCGCTGAGCCACGTGCCGAAGCCCGACGCCGGTGCGGCCACGCCGCCCTTGCCATCATGTGCCACCGCCGGGTCGGTGGCGTCGTTGGGCCCGCCGCGCACCTCATAGAGGCCGGACACATCGAGGGCGGCCTTGAACGCGTCCGCGGTGCTGGCGCCGGTCAGCGAGAACGTGCCGCAGGCGAGGCCCAGGACGGTGAGGTTGGCGCCATCGCTGGAGTTCTGGCTGGTCCAGCTGCCCGCGGCGTGGCCCGCGCCGGCGAGGCGCGCCAGCTCCGCGAACACATTCATCACCGCCGCGGTGGCGGCGGGCGTGCCGGCATTCTGGTTGGTGACGAGCGAAGCGAGGTTGACCAGCGTGCTGGGGCGCCCCGCCACGTCGGCGGCCGCCTTGACGAAGCTGCTCGGACTGCAGGCCGCAGTGCTGGCGGCGGGGGTGAGCTTGGTATCAGGAGTTGTCGGTAGTCCGGAATCGCAGGCACCGAGCAGCAGAACGGTACCCGTTGCGAGCATCAAGGGGAGGGCTCGGCGCATGGAAGGCAGCTTCTTTCCTGGCACAGGTCAATTATGAAGATGGTATCAGCCATTGATACTGCTTGTTACGACAAATAATGGCAAGAGGATCAGCGGCCCGACGCCACCAGGGCCTGGAAGCGGGGATTGTCCCGGAGGGGCTTGAACCAGGGGTCGGATGAGAGCGACTTCCGCATCTGGGGATTGGCGGCGGTGTAGATGGCGAGCTGCTGCAGCGCGCCATCGGTATCACCGGTCATGGTGCGTGTCATCGCCTCGAACAGCGCCAGCTCGCGGGGCGGGTCCTCGTCCGCCTCCACGCGCGACCGGACAACCACATCGCGAGCGCTGTCATTGAGCCCGGCCCGCGCCAGCGCCCATGACACCAGCATGGCGCCGCGCTTCCGCATGAACTCACGCTGGCTGGGGGGATTCAGCTCCACATAGCGGTCGAGCAGCGCCCAGGCCCGAGGAATGTCCGGCTTGATGTCCGACAGGGCGAACAGCATGATCTGGCACTCGGCCGAATGGGGATCGGAGGGGAAGCGCGCCTGCTCCTCGTCACACCAGTGGGTAGCTTGCACCGACTGTCCGAGATCGAGCGAGGTGGTAAAGAGGCGCCAGAGTGTCCTGTCCGCGTTGGTGAGGTACGGGTCGAGCTCGTAGGCACGGCGGGCGTAGAGATTTGCCTCGTTCAGCTCGGGCTTGTTGTACATCAGGTGGCTGAGCGAACTCCACGCGGACGCCTGGTCAGGATTGGCCGCCACCGACGCGCGATAATCCCGCTCGGCCTGGGCCAGGGCGCTGTCGGCGCTCGCGGCGTCCGGCTGCAATCCCACCAGCCAGCCGTAGTAGCGGATGGTGGCGCGGAGCTCGAGTGCATCGGGGTCGTTGGCATCGAGCTTGAGCGCGGCGGCGGCGAAGGTCATGGCGTGCTCGAGCGCGCGAGCGTTATAGGCGCGATCGAGTGAGCCGGTCTGGCGCAGCCGGTTGAAGACCAGCCAGCCCCGCTGGGTCACCGGCGTGATCCACCTGGGATCGAGCGACTGCGCCACCGCGAGCAGGGAATCGCCACGATCATACTCGCGGGCGATGAGCGCCGTGTCGCCCTGCGAGATGAGCTCGTCGGCCGCGCGGATTTCCTCCTGGCCCTTCTGCAGCGCTTCCCATGCGTCGGGATTCCTGGTTCCGGCGCGGCTCTGCTCCAGCTGGATTTCCTGCCCCAGCTGGCGGCGGAGGAAATTGGAAACCTGGCTCGCCATGTCGTCCTGCAGGGCAAAGATGTCGCGCCGGGGGCGGGTGAGCACGCGGTTGTCGATTTCCACGCCGGTGGACGCATTGACGAGCGACACGCTGACGCGCAGCGAGTCGCCCAGCTGGCTCACGCTGCCGCTCACGAGCGTGCCCACCTTGAGCGCGCGCGAGATGCTGTCGGGACCCACCGCCGCGTCGCGATAGGGCCGGACACCGTTCTCGGAGATGACCGTCAGCGGCTTGACCCGGCTCAACTCGTGGATGAGGGCCTCGGTGAGCCCATCGGCCAGGAAGCGCAGCGTGTCGGAGTTGGTCTGGGTGCGGAAATAAAGCACCGCAATGCGGCGGGGATCGGGCCCGGTTACGGCGGTCGGAGCGGGACGGGGCCAGAGGCGCCAGGCGCCAAACCCCAAGGCCACCAGCAGCACCGCGCCACCGACCCAGGCCAGCCAGCGAGGCCCCGGCAATCGCCGCTTGCGGAACTGCGGACGGCTGTAGGTCTGTCCGCTGCGCCGAGCCAGGGTCTGCGAGCGGCGGGCGGCCGGGCTCAAGTCGGCGTGCTTCAGGGCATCGGCAAACTCCGCCACATCACGGAAGCGGTCCGCCGGCGTCTTCTCCAGCGCCTGCAGGATGGCTGCGTCGATCTCATCGGGCACCGACTGGCGCACCACCTGGATGCTGGGCGGCGGCTCCATGGCGTGCTTGGCCAGGATCGCCATGGTGGTGGCGCCCTGGAAGGGTGGCTGGCCGGAGAGCAGTTCATAGAGCATGCAGCCGAGGCTGTAGAGATCACTGCGGGCGTCGACGCTGCCCGCGGCCTGCTCGGGGCTCATGTATGAGGGCGTGCCTATCGACATGCCGGTTTCGGTCAGCTTCTCGGCGCCCGCCTGGCTGGCGGCGCGGGCAATGCCGAAATCGGCCACGATGGCATGGCCCTGCTCGATCAGGATGTTTTCCGGCTTGATGTCGCGGTGGACGATGCCCCGGCTGTGCGCGTAGTGGAGTGCGTCCGCGACTTCGACGGTGATGCGCACGGCGTCGGGCAGCGGGAGCTGCTGTTCGCGGTCCAGCCGGTCGCGAAGTGATTCGCCGGAGATGAAGGGCATGACGAAGTACAGCACGCCATCGGCTTCGCCCGAGTCGTAGATGGCCAGGATGTTGGGATGCTGGAGCTGGGTGGCGAGGTGGATCTCGCGCAGGAAGCGCTCGCCGCCGAGGGCGGCTGCGAGCTCGGGACGGAGCACCTTGACGGCGACGGTGCGATCGTGCTTGAGGTCGCGCGCGAGGTAGACCAGGGCCATGCCGCCCTGTCCCAGCAGGCGCTCGATCGCATAGCGATCAGCCAACGCCGTGCGAATCCGCTCCAGGGAATCGCTCACGCCCATCCTTCCGTTCGATGCAGCTGACTCTGCGGTGAGCCCGGAACATAGATTGCCGGCAGAAGCGGCGCGAGGGCGCCGGCGAGTCAATTCCCGGGGTGGCCGGGCTCGTGCGGGAGGACGAAGTCGTCCGGGGTGGCGGGACGCACCCAGAGGTCGAAGGCCAGGAACAGGGTACGTGACCAGGGAAAGCCCAGCGGCGGCACAACAAGCATCAGTACCAGGGTCACCACGAAGAACAGCAGCCAGTCGGGGCTGGGCCACGCGAGCACCAGGTAGGCCACGAACCAGACGACGAACACCGACTCCATCAGGACCAGGTTGATGAAATACGCACCGAGCCAGTAGCCCCGCTCGCCCCGCTCGAAGCGGAAGCCGCACACGGGGCAGGTGGGCAGCATGCTGAACCAGCTGGTGAAGACCGGATGCCCGCCGCAGTTGGGGCAGTGGCGGCGGAGGGCGCGGGAGAGGAGGGTGAAAGGCATAGGGCGTAGGGCATAGGGCGTAGGGCTGAAGGCTGAGCACTTAAGCGCTGCGTGCTTGGCGTTAGCCACGTCCTACCACCGTTGCCACCTCTTCCTCCAGCCAGCCAGCGGGGTCGCTGCGAGCCGCCCCGACGCTGATCTTCGCTGGCGGCCGTGAAAGAGCGGTCCCATCGAGTCCGCCCGGCGAGAATTCACGATAGTACAGCGTGTCGCCCGCGTTGCGTGCGTGCTCGATCACGAAGGCCGAGAGCAGTGCCTGCCACGCCGCCGGGTCGCGGGCGGGATGGTCGCCACGGCGATGGCGGTCGATGGCCTGGATGATGGTGGTGCGATTCAGGTGCAGCGCCCGATAGCGCTGGCGGAGCACGGCCTCTTCCCGATGGTGCAGTGCATCGCGATGAAGATAGAGATCACAGGAGCAGGCGCCGACCAGCAGCCGGGCGGTGGTCTGCGCGGCGGGAAGGGGGGCGCGCAGGGCGCTGGACGCTGCCGGCGGGAGGAAATCGGCGGCGAGGCCTGGCGGCAGCATCGAGCGCACCTCGCTCAGGGTGAGCGGGCTCGCGATGTAGAGGAAATGGCACATGGGGGCCGCGGCTGGCGGCGTCAGAGAGGCAGGTCGTCGCGCACCAGCACCAGGATGGCCGCCTGCGGCACGACGAGATACTTCTGGTCCCCGTAGGTGATCTCGACGGCCGCCTTGCGGAAATAGATGGCGTGGTCGCCCACTTGCGCCTGCATGCCGCGGCGGGACGGCTTGCGGACTTCGGCCTTCCATGGCTCATCATCGAGGGTGGAGAAGTCGGCCACCGGCTCCCCCGGGCCCACCGCCACGATGAGGCCGCCCTGCACCTGCTGGCCCTCCAGCGCCGTCGCCGGCAGGTAGAGTCCCACGCGGGTGCGTTCCTCGCCCTCATCGGGGCGAATCAGCACCCGGTCGCCCACGACCAGCAGCTGCGAAGGCGGGAGCTTCCTCGGGTCGGGCATTACTCGTCGGCCGCCGCTTCCATCTGGTGGATGGTGACCACCTCGATCACCCTGAGCCGGCGCATGCCCGCGGGCAGCCGAAGCGAGATTTCCTCTCCCTCCTGGCGGTCCTTGAGGGCGCGACCCAGGGGCGACGCCAGCGAAATGTGGCCCGCGTCGATATCCATCATTTCTGCCAGCACCAGCATGTACGTGTCGGTTTCGTCAGACTCGAGATCGAGCACCGTCACGCGCGAGCCCAGCCCGACCCGATCGGTGGGGGCCTCGGTGCTGGCCAGCTGGGTCAGCTGGTTGAGCCGGGCATGCAACTGGCCCAGCCGGGCCTGGACGAACTGCTGGCGCTCGAGCGCCGCCTTGTATTCCGAGTTCTCCCGCAGGTCGCCCAGCTCGACCGCCTGGGCAATGGCCTGTGGAAGCGTCACATTCAGCTCTCGGCTGAGCTCGTCGATTTCTCGGCCCAGCTTCTCACGCATTTCACGGATCATGGGAGTATCGATAAGGGACAATAAACACAGGGCCCGGGACCGCTCGGCCCCGGGCGTCGGACATTGGTTTCTGTAGTATAGGG
>DASSTP010000182.1:0-3958 GCA_035707845.1 Gemmatimonadales bacterium
ACACGTGCCACGGTGTAACCCCCTTGTCGTAACCGACGGGAGCCGTTTAGCGTATAGCCCGCAGCACGACATCCTCAGCGCATGCTGGTCGTGGCCGGCATGCGCTCACTTGTTCCTTCAGTGGCGGAGATGGACCCATGAGCAGGAAGCTTCTTTCGATCGCGGCGCTGGGCGCCGTGCTGGCGCTCGGCGCCTGCGGCGACGACAACGGCCCCAATGGGGACACGCTGAGCGCTCAGGAGCAGGCGGCGCTCATCCAGGCATTGAGCACTGCGGAAGTCTTCGCGCCTAGCACCGCCGTGGCGCTCAGCCCACTGCTCAGCGAGGCCTCGGTAGGCTCCCTGGGTGCGTTCCAAACGGTCGGGTCCCAGCTCAAGATCACGCTCGTCAATGGCGGCACCTCCCAGACGTCGGTGATGACTTCACTCACGGGGTGGGATGGGCTCGATGTCGGCGCCAAGACCGTGGATAGTGCCTTTACCGTGGCTTCCATCCTGGATCAGGGCACATTTCCCTCTACAGTAGACACGGACTTGTCGAGCGGCGACGGCTTCGCCAGCTACTTCGACGGCTCCGAGACGTTCTTCGGCGAGAGTGGAGCCTTCCACGTCACCAGCGCCAGCTTTGGTGCCACCGATGACTGCCCCAACATCTCGATCGGTAACGGCATTACTGCCTGCCGCATCGCGGTGGGAACAATGAGCGGTGACTTCGACTTCACCGCCAAGAGCGCATCGGACGACGACTACACCCGCGGCAACACGTCGTTCAGCGTGCCGGCGGTGCAGCTCTCGATCACGGTGGACGTGACGCAGGAGTGAGGGTCGTCGGTCTTCGGGCGTCGGGAGCAATCGACGCCCGAAGACGGATGACCGAAGACCTGACCAGACCTCCACCGCCCCACCTATATTGCCAGCTTCCCGCAACCGATTGGACCCTCATGACAACACCGCTCGTCGGGCTGGTGATGGGGAGCGATTCCGACTGGGAAGTCATGCAGCACGCCGAGCGTCGGCTGCGCGAGTTCGGCGTCCCGTGTGAGCGAAAGGTGGTGTCGGCGCACCGCACGCCTGACCTGCTTTACCAGTATGCGGAAGGGGCCGCGGGCCGCGGGCTCCGCTGCATCATCGCCGGCGCGGGCGGGGCGGCCCACCTCCCCGGCATGCTCGCCGCCAAGACCACCGTTCCGGTGCTGGGTGTGCCGGTGCCCAGCCGTCACCTGCAAGGGCTCGACTCGCTGCTCTCCATCGTGCAGATGCCCGCCGGCATTCCGGTGGCCACGTTTGCCATTGGCACGGCCGGTGCCGCCAATGCCGGCCTCTTTGCCGTCGCGATTCTCGCATCCACCGACGCCGCACTGCGGCAGAAACTGGACCACTTCCGGCAGAGCCAATCCGATCGCGTGCTCGGCCTGTCGCTGCCCGACCCGGAATGATCCTTCCCGGAGCGACGGTCGGCGTGCTCGGTGGCGGCCAGCTGGGCCGTATGTTCGTCTTCCGGGCCCACGAGATGGGGTACCGGGTCGTCGTCCTGGATCCCGACACGAAGAGTCCCGCCGGCCTGGTGGCCGATGAGCATCTGCAGGCCGCCTACGACGACGAAACCGCGCTGCGCGCGCTGGCCTCTCGCTGCGCTGCCGTGACTACCGAGTTCGAGAACGTACCCGCCGGCACCCTCGCCCTGCTGACCTCGCTTACCAGCGTCTCCCCGTCATCAGTCGCCGTTGCGATCGCCCAGGACCGGATCCTGGAGAAGACACATCTCGCCGATGCCGGCTTCCAGACCGCGGCCTTTCTTCCCGTCCGGTCCCTCAATGAGGCGGGTGAGGCATTCGAACGGATGGGGCGACCAGCGATCCTCAAGACCAGCCGACTGGGATACGACGGCAAGGGGCAGGCGGTGGTCACGTCCGCCGACGCATGCACCGCCGCCTTCGAACGCCTCGGCAGGCAGGAATGCATCCTCGAGGAAAAGCTCGGCCTCGACCTGGAAGTGTCCGTCATCATCGCCCGCAGTGCGAAGGGCGAGACCGCGGTGTACCCGCCCGGCGAGAACGTGCACCACAACGGCATCCTGTACTCGAGCGTGGTTCCGGCCAGGATTCCGGACGCGCTGGCCCGCGAGGCCAGGGCCATGGCAGAGGAGATCACCGGGTCGCTGGAGTATGTCGGCGTGATGGGCGTCGAACTCTTCGTTGCCAACGGCGGGAAGCTCTACGTGAACGAGATCGCCCCGCGGCCGCACAACAGCGGGCACTACAGCATCGACGCCGCCGCTACCGACCAGTTCGAGCAGCAGCTGCGCGCCATGTGCGGCCTGCCGCTGGGATCCACTCGGCTCCTGTCGCCAGTGGCCATGATCAACCTGCTTGGGGACCTGTGGGCCTCCGGCGAGCCCCGCTGGGCCAGGGCGCTCGAGGTGCCCGGCGTCCGCCTCCATCTCTACGGCAAGGCCGAGGCGCGGCCAGGCCGGAAGATGGGCCACCTGACGTGTGTGGCGTCGTCGGCGGAGGAAGCACTCAAGGGTGCGGAGATGGCGGCTGGACGGCTAGACGGCTCGGCGGCGTAGCTCGCCCCGAGCGCAGCGAGGGGGCGGCTCGGCGGCTGGTGGTCACGGCTGGAGCTCGAAGCGACTGGGTGGGTGCGCTCGACGACGGCACGACCGCACCGGGGTGGCACCGGGTGGTATCGGTCCTTACGGAGGCGAGGCCGCCTCTGGCCGTAGCGAGCCCGTGGTCCACGTGAGATCAGCCTGCATAGCCTCGTATATCACGTACTTTCGCAGTAGTCAAGCTATTGGTTCACAACTTCTTGCCATTTTCGATCTCATTCCGTTTCCGCAGGCCATCCGCTTGATCGAGTGCGGCCGACTGTCGCCCCGCCTTGAGCCGCCGCCAGGTGCGCAGCTCGGCTGCGAGGCCGCCACTCAGCGCGCCGAGCAGCAGCGGCCCCAGGTTGAAGAGCGAAATCGCTGCCGCACCGGCGCCCGCCAGTATCCCCCAGAAGGCATCAGCCAGGTAGGTCACCCCGGCGAAGGTCATGATGAAGAGCAGGATGGCTGGCAGGAAGACGGCGGCCACGGCCCGGGCCACGGACCCTGCCTTCCAGCCGCCCACCAGCCCCGCAATGAGGGGACCGGCCACGGGAAGCCAGAAGAGCAGCAGCGCCAGCCCGCCCATCCAGTTCATGGCGGAGAGGACCTGCTTGCGGGGCGAAAGGCGGTCAGATGCCATAAAGTCGTAAGTCGTAAGTCATACGTCATAAGTTACGACGTATGACTTACGACTTACGACTCTCATGGAGGCGCAGGGAATCGAACCCTGGTCCGAATCGGCTTCCAAAACAGCATCTACGTGCGTAGACCGGATTTCCTGCCGTCGTCGCTGTCCGGTAGCCGGACCACCTGCCAGCGATCTATCTCCTGAATCTCACGCCATGCGTCGGAGCATCACATGACGCCAGCCCGGATTTGCGATCCGGCGGCAGCGCCCCAGGCGGGCTCTGTTCACCGGAGGTGCGTGAAGCGAGACTAGCTCAGCTTACGCAGCCAGTGCCATTTCAGAGTTGGCAGTTGAAACGTTCCAAGCGGTTTTACCAGGAACCTGGACCTGGGCACGCGACCATTTTTTCATCCGACCCGTCGAAGCCAGTCGCCCCCGGATCAGTGACCCAATATAACCAGCAAGGAATAGGCCGGGAAGCAGGATGGGCAGGCCGAAGCTCGCCCGACAGCACTTGTCCATCCAGACCATCTTGCCCATCCCGCCCATCTTGACCCGCTACTTGATCCTCTCCACTACCACCACCCGGTCCCTCCCCTGCTCCTTCGCCTTATAGAGCGCCTGGTCGGCCTGGGTGAGCAGGTTATCAATAGCCCGGCTGGTTTCGGGACAGGCGGCCACACCAAACGACGCCGTCAGGTGGCGCGAGGTGCCTTGCCAGTCCCACGCCCGCGCCGC
>DASSTP010000183.1:0-21622 GCA_035707845.1 Gemmatimonadales bacterium
ACCACCGCGCTGAAGATCCGCAGCCCGCGCCGCGTCGGGGTCACCGCCTTGGTGATGACGGTGCCGACACAGGCCACGTCGTCGCCCACCCTGGCGTGCGCCACCGGTGTCACGCTGGATGCGTCGACGTAACGATGGGGAATGTGGTAGAGGAGGTCGCCCGCGGTTTCGATGCCGAGCCGGGCCAGCGCATCGGCGCGCCGCTCGCCGATGCCCTTCAGGAACTTGACCGGCGTGTCCAGCTGGATGCCCTGCGCCGGTCGCTCCCGCGCGGTCAGGGCTGCCCCTCCGCAAGCAGCGATTCCGCGAACTGCCGCGCGTCGAAGGGCTGGAGATCGTCGAGTCCCTCACCTACGCCAAGAAACCGGATGGGAAGATCGAGCTCGCGCCGGAGGGCTGTCACGGCGCCGCCCCGGGCGCTGCCATCCAGCTTGGTGACGATGATGCCAGTGGATGGAACGGCCTGCGCAAACAGGCGCCCCTGCTGGATGGCATTCTGCCCAACGGTTCCATCCAGCACCAGCAGCGCCTCGTGCGGCGCACCCTGCACCCGGCGGCCCGCCACACGCGCCACCTTCCGGAGTTCTTCCATCAGCCCTTCCTGGGTGTGCAGCCGTCCCGCCGTATCCACCAGCACGGTGTCCGCTCCGCGCGCCACCGCCGCATCCACGGCATCAAACAGCACGGCGGCCGGATCACCACCCGGCGCGCCACTCACGCAGGGCACACCCAGCCGCTCCGCCCACACCTCGAGCTGGGCGATGGCACCAGCACGATAGGTGTCGGCGGCTGCCAGCAGGACCTTTCGCCCCTCGGCGCTGAGCCGGCGCGCCAGCTTGGCCACGGTGGTGGTCTTGCCGACGCCGTTCACACCCATGATGAGCACCACAGCCGGTCCCGGTTCAGCCCGGGCGATAGCGCCTGCATGGCCGGGGCCGGCGAGCATGTCGGTGAGGCGGGTGACCAGCCGGTCGTGCAGGTCGCGATCGGTCTTGACCTTGCCGTCACGGATCAATCGCTCCAGCTCGTCGGTCAGCTCCAGCGTGGCGGGAACGCCGAAGTCAGCTTCGAGGAGCACCCGCTCGATCTGCTCCAGGTCGTCCGCCTTGAGCCCGCGCACCAACGCACCCACATCGGTCATCGCAAAGCGACGGATGCGCTGCCAGACGGAGAGTTTCTTGTCGCCGATACGGGAGCTAGTCATATGTCGTAAGTCGTAAGTCGTGGGGCGCTGAGCGCTCAGCGCATAGCGCTCAGCGCACTATCGCAGCCCCAGCCGCCGTCGCCACCACCATTCCAGCGCGAGCGCAATGATTGCCACGCCGAAGAGCCAGCGCCAGTCCCGCACGCTGGTGCGGCCGCCGGGAACACCGAGCCGGGCGGCGTGCGCGCTCACGGTCCGGGGTCGGGGCAGGAATTCGTCGGAGTATGTTTCCACCGCTGCCTGACCGGCGCCGCCCCGTGCCAGGCGCCAGGCGTACGTGCCGGGCGGAAGCCAGAGCAGCGCGCGCCCCGCCGCGTCGAAATGAAGCGTGTCCGTGCCGGTGCTGCTGTCACGCTGCCAGCCGATTGCCAGGTCGTTCGGCGCGCCGGAACCGGCCCACTCGAATACCAGCGGCCGGCCCTGCTGCACCACACTCCGGGTGAGTCGTACGGCGCCTACCGCAGTGTCCGGCGCGGCCAGGAGCCAGCTCGCGGTTGCCGCCACCCAGTTCCGGTAGGCCTGTTCGCTCTGGCCGCCCCGAAAGGCCCAGCGCCAGAGGCCATCCACCGCGACGGTGACCACCCGCCTCCTGCCCTCCACGTGACCCACTACTGCAGGTCGCTGGGGCCCGCGGCGGCGGTCCTGGGCCTCGAGCGCCACCCAGTCTCCCTGGCGAGCCTCGATGGAACTCAGGCGCGTGGCCGGAGCAAAGGAATCCACCGGCAAGCCCAGAAAGGCGCCGCTCACCGGCGTCCCCGCCGCCGCCGAGATGTACCAGTCGCCCGCGACCGCGCCGGCGCCAGACGGCCAGAGCCAGAGGCCCCGTGCGCCTCCATTGCGGACAAGATTCTTCGCGTCGCCCTTGACCACGAGGAGGTCGGCGGCGGCGGCGGCACGGCGCACGGTCTCTTCACCGACCGGCTTGAGGTCGTGCATCCCACGATAGCGTCCTTGCCCCAGTTCCACGTAGCCCCGCACCGGCAGCTCCGCCACATCCACCAGCGCACGATACAGCGCGCGCGAATCCCAGTCACCCGGCGTGGCCACCAGCACGATGCCCGGTGTCGCGGCGATCGTCACCATGCGCAGGCGGGTGTCCGTGCGCGGTTCGCTGTCACCGCTCTCGAGATGCATCGCCAGCGCATGCGCGCCGGGCGGGAGGCCTCGCGTCGGGATGCTGAAGCGCGCACGCGCGGTGCCGCCCGCGGGGACGTGCACCGTCTGCCGGCGCAGGAGTCGCCCACCCATGCTGACCGTGAGGCCAACGTTGCGCTCCGGGGCCGCATTGATGGCGCGCACCTCGCCCTCGAGCAGGAGCGTGTCACCCGAGGTGATGCGCGCCGGGCCCTGGAACTGGGTGAGGGCATAGTCGGCGATCGAGTCGCGCGTCAGCAGTGCCATGGTGGCGCGATCCTCGAGATCGGCCGGCAGGTCGCCGCCGTCGTCGAGTTCGCCATCCGTGAGCACCACGACGGCGCGGTCAGATGCTGCCGCTGCTGTCAGCGCAGGAAGGAGACGGGAGGCGCCCCGATCGGGTGCGCTGTCACGTCCTGGCCGCTCGTCACCGAAGAAGCGCACATCACCGAGGCCCCGGGCGGAATCGAGCGCGCGTGACCACTTGCCGCCGGCAGACTGCATGGAGAGCGACGCGTCGAGCAGGACGATGGGCCGTTGTGCAGCGGGAGGACGTGCAAAGCCGGCATTGAGCAGGAGGAGCAGCAGGACGGACCAGGCCACGCCGCGGGCCAGGAGGGGCGCCAGCAGCCGCCGGCCGCCCCGTTCGAGGAGCAGGTACGTGGCGGCGGCGAGGCCAAAGCCGAGCGCCGCGGCAACGAGCACGAGGATCACGGATTACCCACCAGCAGCGCTACGGCCGCCGGGCCGGGCCGGTTTCGGCCGCTCAGCTGGTGGCAGCCGCCATGATCTGGATCGGCGCGGCCGGCTTGTCGTACAGGATGGCCGCGAGGCGGTCCCGCTCCTGGTTGAACGCCCCGCGCTCCGCCTTGGCGACCGGCGCGCCGTTGCCGAGCTCCACGCGGCGCGAGTCCTTGGCCACGCCATTGACCCGGAACTCATAGTGGAGATGCGGCCCGGTGGCGAGCCCGGTCATGCCCACCCGGCCGATCACCTCACCCTGGTGCACGTGGGCGCCCCTGCGAGTGAGGATCCGGCTCAGGTGGCCGTACCGCGTGGTGATGCCGTTGCGATGCCGGATTTCGATGAGATTTCCGTAGCCGCCCGCCTTGCCGGCCCTGATCACGGTGCCGTCGCCCGCTGCCATGACGGGGGTGCCGGTGGCCGCGGCGAAATCGGTGCCTTCATGCTTGCGCGTGTAGCCCAGCACCGGATGGAAGCGTGCGCGGGTAAAGCCGGAGGAGATGCGCCGGAATTCCACTGGCGCGCGCAGGAAGGCGCGCTTCAGCGAGTTGCCGTCGGCATCGAAGAAGCTGGGGCCCTCGCTGCCCGCAAAGCGGAACGCCGTGTAATGACGGCTGTCCACCGAGAGGTCGCTGGCGAGCACGCGGCCAAAACGGACTTCACCTTCATCTGACACCAGCCGCTCGAGCACCACGGTAAAATGGTCGCCCTGCCGGATGTCACGGGAGAAATCCACTTCCCAGGCAAACACGTCAGCCAGTGCCCAGGCCAGGTTCACGCGCTGGGCCCCATCCAGGACCGAATCGGGAATCTGCCGGTCCAGCGCCTCGTAGAGGGAGTTCTCGATGTTGCCATCGGCGCGCACGATTTCCGGATGCCATTCGATGGAGTCGACGCCGGCCGACCAGGTATTGGCCACCCGGGTGAACTGGATTCGCTGCTCGGGGCCGGTGCGTACCGTGACCCGATCGGGAATGGAATCGCTGACCGGCCGGCGGAAGTTGAAGACCAGGCCGGCGCGGAGCCGCCGGGGATTGAGGGCGTCGGTCAGGCTCGCGAGGTTGAGCCCGGCGAGCTTGTGGCGCTCCAGCAGCTCCGAGAGTGTCTCGCCGGAGTGCAGGGTATCGACCAGGTGCCGATGTGTTGGCGCCGGCGCCGCCGCGGCAGCGTCGGCCAGCGGTGCGGTCGAGTCAGAGAGTCGTTGCCAGGGCCAGTGCCCTGCTGCCGCGAAATACGCGGCCGCCGTGAAGACCGCCACGGCGGCCAGGTTTCGAAAACGCATGCTCAGTCCATCTGCCTGCGGATGAAAGTGGGAATCTCCATTTCCGGCATGTCTCCGCTGGAACCCGCACCACTGGCGGAGTTACCGGCCGCGGGCGCCTGCATTGGCGGCCTCGGCGTGGCACGCGGGGCCGCAGTGGCGGGCGTCTGCAGGCCGGGCTGCGAAGCACGCTTCATGCCAGCTGCCGGGAATGGTAGCACCGTTGTGCCGCTGGTGCGCGCTCCGGCCACGGCCTGGTCGATCCCGGTCACGGCACGATCGAAGCCGGTGGCAATCACCGTGACGCGGACTTCGCCGTGCATGGCGGCATCGCGGCCCGCGCCGAAGATGATCTCGGCCTCGTCGCCCACCGCGTCATGGATGATGTCGTTGATCTGGGTGACTTCGCCGAGGGTGAGGTCGTCGCCGCCGATGATGTTGATCAGCACGCCGGTGGCCCCGGCGATGGAGACGTTGTCGAGCAGCGGGCTGGAGATGGCCTGCTGGGCCGCTTCCAGGGCCCGGGTATCGCCCCGGCCCATGCCGGTGCCCATGAGCGCCGCGCCGCCGTTCTGCATCACCGTGCGCACGTCGGCAAAGTCCACGTTGATGATGCCAGTGGCGGTGATGAGACTGGCAATGCCCTGGGTGGCGTGCAGCAGGACTTCATCGGCCTTCTTGAGCGCATCCTGGAACGGGATGCCCTTGCCCACCACGGCGAGCAGCCGCTCGTTGGGCACCACGATCATGGTGTCCACGCTCTTGCGCATCTCGCCGATGCCGTTCTCGGCCTGGCGCATCCGCTTGCGGCCCTCGAACAGGAAGGGCTTGGTCACGATGCCCACCGTGAGCGCGCCCGCCTCCCGCGCGATCTGGGAAATGATGGGCGCCGCGCCCGTGCCGGTGCCGCCTCCCATGCCGCAGGTGATGAAGACCATGTCCGCCCCCTGCAGGTGGGGCGTGATCTCGTCGCGATTTTCTTCCATGGCCTGGCGCCCGATTTCCGGTCGCGCCCCGGCGCCCAGCCCGCGCGTCAGCTTGCGGCCGATCTGCAACTTCACGTCGGAGCGCGAATTCTGCAGCGCCTGGGCGTCGGTGTTGACCGAGATGAATTCGACGCCCTGCAGGCCCTCTTCGATCATGCGGTTGACCGCATTCCCGCCGCCGCCGCCCACACCGACCACTTTCATCCGCGCGTTCTGCGCGCCGCTTTCTTCCAGCTCAAAGATCATGGCATCCCCTTCCGGCACGACTCAGAAGAAATCCTGCAACCAGCGCTTGACGGGTGCGAAATATCGGTCCACACCGAGCGACCGCCGGCCGCCGGTGCCGAATCCACTCACGAGAGACTGCCGAGCGCCATAGAGCACGAGCCCCACCGGCACCGCGAAGGCCGGCGATTCGACGCTGTCAGCCAGTCCACGCAGGTGCTGACCTGGAACTCCGGTGCGCGCCGGCATGGCAAAGACTTCGCGCGCCAGCTCGACGATGCCGGGGGCCTGGGCACCGCCGCCGGTCAGGATCACTCCCGCCGGCAGGCGCTGGCTGAACCCGGCGCGCGTGATTTCGTCGGACGCATATTCCAGCACTTCCTGCATCCGCATGTGCATGATGTGCGCGAGCACGCGGCGATGCGCGTTGCGCGCACCTTGCCCCGGCGTGCTCGGCAAGTCGAACAGGTCCTGCTCCGGCACCAGCGGCTCGTAGGCCGCGCCGTACCGTTCCTTCAGCCGTTCGGCGTCGAGCTGGGTGACCTGGAGGCCGTGCACGATGTCGCCTGTCACGTGCCCGCCGGCGCACAGCAGCGATGCCGTGTGGCGGATCTTGCCACCCTGGAAAATGGCGACATTGGTGGAGCCGCCACCCAGTTCGATGATGGCGCAGCCCAGCTCCCGTTCGTCAGGCGTGAGCACGGCCAGCGATGCAGCCAGCGGTTCCAGCACGAATTCCGCCACCTGATGTCCCGCGCGCTCCACGCACTTGCGCAGGTTCTGCATGGCGCTCGACAGCACCGTGACCAGGTACACTTCGGCTTCGAGCCGGGAGCCGGTCATCCCGATCGGATCGGTGATGCCGGCCTGCTGGTCGATCAGGTAGTCCTGCGGAATGGCATGCAGCAGCTCGTGGTCCCGCCCGAACGAGATGTTGCTGGCCATGTCGTTGACCCGCGCCACGTCGCCGGTGCGGATTTCATCGCCAGTGACGCTCACCATGCCGTGGCTGCTGCGGCCGGCCACGTGCTCGCCGGCGATGCCACAATAGATGGCGCCCACTTCCAGCCCGGCCATCCGCTGGGCATCGCGCATGGCGCGCCCGATGGCGCGGGTGGTTTCCTCGATGTCCCGCACCACGCCGCGGCGGACGCCGGGACTCCGTTCCACTCCCACGCCCAGGATCTTTGCCGCCGGCGCGCGGGCGTCGCCAGTCACTTCGGCGACGATGCCCACGACCTTGGTTGACCCGATGTCGAGCGCGGCGACCAGTCGGTCCGGCTGTACGCTCATGCCCCGCCCCGGACCACGACACAGCCGGCGAACCGGCCGTCGAGTTCGTCGAATGCCTGACCCCTTGCCGTCAGATCCGAAGCCACAAGCGTCACCGCACGCATCTCCTCGATCGAAGCATCAGGCCGGAAGATGAACTGCCGGCCCTCCACCGTGAGTGCTACATCCGTCCCCCGCAGCCCGGCAGCGGTCACCTTGCCGAAGAGCGCCGGATCGAGGCGCCGCACCGATGCCAGGAGCCGGCCGATCTGCGGCGCGGCGGTGGCCGCTACCGGCAGGTCCGGCGCCGACCGCGCTGGATCGAATGGCAGGACCTTTCCCCCCGCATCCATCAGCCGAAGCGAGCCGCCGCTGGGCACCAGCGCTACCGGCACCCGCTCCTGCAGCGTGACCACCAGGGTGCCCGGCAGCCGCCGGCTGACCTGCGCCGAGCGCACACCGGGAATGGCGTTCGCGCGCTTTTCGACCGCGGCCAGGTCCTCGAACAGGTTGAGCGTCCGCGGCAGCGCCAGCCGGGCCAGTGCGGCCTCGGGCGATCCATACCGGAGCCCCGCAAACTCCACGCGGCGGACCCGGAAGAAATCGACCTGGCGGGCCACCAGCGGTCCGCCCAGCCAGAGCGCCGGCACGGCCAGCGCACCACCCAGCCACCAGAGCCACTTCACGCCGGAGCCAGGGCCGCCAGCAACTCGGGCCCGAGCCGGGTGATGTCACCGGCGCCGAGCGTCAGGACCAGGTCGCCGGGCCGGAGCCGGGCACGGACCTGGCGCCCCAGCGCTGACCGGTCCGGCTCGAAGGTGACATCGGCACCGGCCTGGGCGGCCGCATCGGCCACCAGCTGTCCGGTGATTCCCGGCACCGGAGCCTCGCGCGCGCCATAGACATCGGCCACCACGACAACGTCGGCGGCGGCGAGGGCCTGGCCCATGGCCGCGCCGTGTTCCTGGGTTCGTGAATACAAATGCGGCTGAAACACTGCCACCAGCCGACGCTCCGGGTACGCCTGCCGTGCCGCCGCGAGAGTCGCGACGAGTTCGGAGGGATGGTGGGCATAGTCATCCACGAGGACTACGCCACCGGCTTCACCAAGCCGGTCAAAGCGCCGGCCGACACCGCTGAATTCCGCAAGCGCCTCGAGCGCTCGCTCCACTGCCCCGTCCAATGCGGCCACGGCTCCCAAGGCCCCGGCGGCATTGCGCACGTTGTGCATCCCGGGCACGCGAAGGGTGAGCGTCACGCGCCGTCCATCCGGCAAGGTAATCGCACTGCGAGAACCGCTGGCATCCTGCCTTACCGCACCGATGTGAATCTCGGCGTCGGCGGCGGTGCCGAAGCGCCAGACCCGGTTGCGCAGGTTCCCGGCTACCCGGCGGGCGCCGGCGTCGTCGGCGCCGATGAGGACCGTGTCGGCGCGGCCGGCGAACTCGGCGAAGGCTGCCTCCAGCTGCTCGAGCGAGCCGTAGCACTCGAGATGATCCGGCTCGACATTGTTGACGATGGCCACCGTTGGCGCCAGCGCCAGGAATGCCTTGTCGTATTCGTCAGCTTCGACCACATAGAGCGAGGTGCCGCCAAGGCGCGCGTTCCCGCCCCATGCTCGCACCCGCCCGCCGGCCAGTCCGGTCGGCGCCAGGCCGGCGGCTTCCAGCGCGGCCGTGGTCATGACAGTAGTGGTGGTCTTGCCGTGAGTGCCGGCCGCACCGACCACCGTCGCGCCGTTGACCAGGCCGCCCAGCGCTTCCTTGCGCGGCACGACGGGAATTCCCGCCGCGCGGGCCTGCTCCAGCTCCGGATGGGTATCGGGAACCGCGGCCGTGACGACCACGGCGCGCGTGCCGGTTACATGCGAAGGATCGTGCCCGAGCATGACCTGGGCACCACTGGCGATCACGTCCTGCGCGCCCGCCAAGTCGGTATCACACCCTGTGACCACGACACCCCGGCGACACGCCAGCACCGCCAGGGCGCTCATCCCCGCGCCACCGACCCCCATGAAGTGCACCGGACGCCGGTCGGCAGGGTTGAATAGGTCCATCGTGGTTGCGCTAATGTAAAATCACGCCAGCGTTTGCGAAAGACTGTCAGGATGCCAACAGTGTCAGGAATAACGACACTATGTCGCGAGCGGCGTCGGGCCGGCCGCGCGCACGCGCCGCCGCCGCCATTTGCTGGCGGTGTGACCCGTCAGTCAACAGCGGCGCCAGTACTCGCCCGAGTCCGTCACGCTCCATCGTGGACTGCAAGAACATGCAGGCCGCACCGGCGGCGTCGAGCACGCGGGCGTTGTGGGTCTGGTGATCCGAGGCGGCGGTGGGGAGCGGGACAAGAATCGCTGGCAATCCCCAGGCGCAAAGCTCCGCCACTGTCATCATGCCGGCGCGCGAGATGACCAGATCCGCGACAGCGTAGGCGTCCGCCATCGGGTCCTGGAAATCACGCACAACCACGCCGTTGAGACGCGCCAGCGCCGAAAACTCCCGGTAGGTCGCACGGCCTGCGAGCCACAGCACCTGCCACACCTTCTCCGCGTCGCTTCGCTGCTCCAGCCACTGTGCCAGGGCCCGGTTGATCGCGAGCGAGCCCTGGCTCCCTCCAGTCACCAGCAGGACCGGTCGCGAAGGATCCAACCCCAGCCGCGCCATCGCGGACGCTCGGCACCCCGGCTCCGGCGGCGTGATGGGATTGCCGGTGTCAAAGAGCTCGGTCGAGGACCCCGGCTTGAGCAGCCGCCTGGCCTCGGGCACTCCCAGGTACACGTGGCGGACCCGATGTGCCAGCAGCCGCGTCGCAAGCCCTGGGAAGGCATTCTGTTCCTGGATGGCGGTCGGCAGGCCGCGATGAGATCCCCACCAGACCACCGGACCGGAAGCGTACCCGCCGGTGCCGAGCACCGCGACCGGCTGTTCTTCGCGGAAGAGCTGGCGCAGCCGCCGCGTCAGCTGCCCGAGGACGAGGGGCCAGCGCACGTTTCGCCACCAGGTGCGTCGGTAGATCGGCTCCATGGGTAGCAGCGCATAGCGGAAGTCGCGGGTCGGCAGCACCTGTGCCTCGACGCCGCGTTCCGCACCAACCAGGAACGGTTCCACCCCGGGCTGCGTCTCGCGCAGCCGAGCCGCCAGCGCGAGTGCGGGCATCAGATGCCCGCCAGTACCGCCTCCCGCGATGAAGACGACCGGTCGGCCGCTCACCCGTTCGCCCGCCGCTCCGCTTCCGGCTGGCGCCGGACCCGGGCTCGGCCCCGCTGCCGCCCGATGTTGAGCAGGATGCCGACGCTGGCGAGCGCAATCACCTGGCTGGTCCGTCCATAGGACATGAACGGCAGCGTGAGGCCCGTGGTCGGCATCATGCCGAGGTTCACGGCCATGTGCATGAAGGCGGTGACCCCCACAGTGGCCGTGAGACCGATGGCGAGAAACTGGCCAAAGGCGTCCTGCGCCGTCCGGGCAATCCGGAACCCGAGCCAGCAGAAGGTGGCGTAGAGCCCGACCACCAGGAGCACGCCCAGGAAGCCCCATTCCTCACCGATGTGACTGAAGAGAAAATCGGAATACGCGTACGGCAGATATCCCATCTTCTGGGAGCCGTGCCCGAGCCCCACACCGAAGAACTGGCCGGAGCCGAATCCCACGATCGATTGCTGGATCTGGAACCCGGCGTCGCTCCCTCCCCCGCCATGCAGGTAGGTCTGCAGCCGGGCGAGCCGATAGGGCGCGGCCTGGATCCGGTCGTAGGCCAGCAGCACGCCTCCCACCAGCAGCAGCACGAAGTGTCCGACTCGTGCGCCTGCGGCAAACACCACGATCCCACCCAGCAGGGTGATGAGCGTGGCCATGGACAGGTTGGGCTCGAGCAGGATGAGCCCGAACACCGCGCCAAGGATGACCACGAACGGCAGGATGCCGTTGCGGAACTTGCGCAGCTGGTCGCCCTTCTTGGTTACCAGCATGGCGCACCAGATCACCACCACGAGCCGCGCCACCTCCGAGGGCTGCACGCTCAACGGTCCGAGCCTGAGCCACCGGCGCGCGCCGTTCCGCATGGGCGCGATGGCCTCGGTGCCGGGCAGGATCGTGACGACCAGGAGGCAGAACGTGAGCAGCAGCAGCGGCCACGCCATCCGCCGCCAGATGTCGTAGTCCAGCCGCGAAAAAATGACCAGCAGGATCCCGCCGATCACCGCGCCTGACACCTGGGTCAGCGCATACTGGTATTCCACGACACGTCCGCCCTTGACCGGCACCAGGCTCGACGCCCCGTACACCCCGACAATCCCGAACACGACCAGCGTCAGCACGACCACGGCGAGCAGCCGAGTTTCCCAGCGCAGTTCACCGGGATGGCGGATCGCGAGCGGCTTCACAGCGCCTGGACCCAGGCGCGGAAGGTCTCGCCGCGCTGCTCGTAATTGTCAAACATGTCGTAGCTGGAACAGGCCGGTGACAGCAGCACGGCGTCACCAGCCCGGGCTGCGGTGCGCGCCTGCGTCAGCACATCATCGAACGTCGTTCCCCTGCTGACCGGCACGGCATCCCTGAGGTCGGCCTCCACCTGTGCCCCCGCTTCGCCGTAGGCCACCACCAGGCGGCAGCGGCCTTCGAGCAGCGGCGCGAGCCGGGTATAGGGCTCGCCCTTGTGACGCCCGCCCAGCAGCAGCACGAACGGCCGGTCCAGTGCCTGGATGGCGACTTCGGTGGACGTGACATTGGTGGACTTGGAATCGTTGATCCACAGCACGCCATCCACCTCGCGAATCGGCTCGACCCGGTGCGCAATGGCGCGAAACCGCCGCAACCCCTCTGCGATGGCACTGGTCCCGACCCCGGCGGCACGCGCCGCAAGGCCGGCCGCGAGCGCGTTGGCCACGTTATGATCGCCCAGGAGCGGCAGCTCACCGCGCGCCAGCACTGCGTCGCCATCCAGCATCAGCATCTCCCTGGCGCGGTCGTACCAGCCGTCGGCCCGGGTGCGGAGGGAAAAGCAGAGCTGGCGGCCGGGGACATCCCGCATCATGGCACTCACGGCCAGGTCATCGGCGTTGGCAACAGAAATGGAACTCGCGGTGGCATTGCGGAAGAGGAGCGCCTTGTCGCCGTAGTAGTCCCCCAGCGACGCGTAGCGGTCCAGATGGTTGGGCGCGAGGTTGGTCAGCACGGCCACCGCCGGATCCACATGCGGCATGTCGTGCAGCTGGAAGCTGGAGAGTTCCAGCGCCAGCCAGTCGGGCGCGACCGCGCGGCGGGCAATCTCGCACACGGCCGTGCCGATGTTGCCGCCGGTCTCAGCCCTGAGCCCCGCTGTCTGCAGGATCAGCCCGACGAGTGAGGTCGTCGTCGTCTTGCCGTTGGTGCCGGTGATGGCCACGTACCGCGTATCCGGCAACTCGGTGAGGCCAAGGTCGGCCTCGGCATACACTGGCACGCCGGCGTCGCGCGCGGCCTGCAGCGGCGGCACCCCCGGCGGCACGCCGGGCGCCACCACCGCCGCCACCGCCGACCGGATCTTCTCCAGGTCATGTCCGCCCAGTTCCACCGTGGCGCCGGCGGCCCGCAAAGCATCCGCCCACTGCTGGTGGCGCTCCGACGTGCCGGAATCGCTGGCATAGACCCGCACCCCGCGCTCGGACAGCAGCAGCCCCGCGGCGAGGCCGCTCTTGCCGAGGCCGATCACGGCCACTTCCCTGCCGGGTGCTCGCCAGGCGTCGAGCATCAGCGCACCTTGAGCGTAGCGAAGGCCAGCAGGGCACAGATGACGCCCAGGATATAGAACCGCGTCACGACTGTCGTCTCGGCCCAGCCCAGCTTCTCGAAATGATGATGCAGCGGCGCCATGCGAAAGACCCGGTGCGCATCCGCGTATTCCTTGCCCCTGGTGCGCTTGTACCACTTGTAGACCGACGTCTGCGTCAGCACCGACACCGCTTCCGCCGCAAACACGCCGCCAATGATGAGCAGGAGGAACTCGGCCTTGAGCAGGATGGCCACGGTGCCCAGCGCGCCCCCGATGGCAAGGCTTCCGGTGTCGCCCATGAAGACCTGCGCCGGGTGGGCATTGAACCAGAGGAACCCGAGGCACGCTCCCATCAGCGCCGCACAGAAGATCGAAAGCTCGCCCGCGCCGTTGAAGTGATAAAGAAACAGGTAGCTGGTGAGGTCGGTCCGGGCCAGGATGTAGGCAAAGACGGCAAAGCCAAGCGAGGCAATGGCCGCGAGCCCGGTGGCCAGCCCATCCAGCCCGTCGGTGAGGTTCACCGCGTTGCTGCTCCCCGTGATCACGATGGTGACAAACAGCACGTAGAGCAGCGGCGCAAAGTTCACCACCAGGTACTTGAAGAACGGCAGCGTAGTGGCGGAAGACGGCAGCACGTCGGGAGAGACCACGGGACGCAGCAGCAGCAGCAGTCCGAGCAGGATCCCGAAGCCGACCTGCCCCACCAGCTTCCAGCGCGCGACCAGCCCCCGCGACTTTCCCTGCACGATCTTGAGATAATCATCGAGGAAGCCGATCGCGCCCATCCACAGGAGCGAGAGCAGCGCCACCAGCACAAATCGATTGTCGAGCTGTGCCCAGAGCAGCGTCGGCACGACCGTGGCCATGAGGATGATGAGTCCCCCCATGGTGGGCGTCCCCCGCTTGCTCTGGTGGCTGGCGGGGCCCTCGGCGCGGATGACCTGGCCCACCCGGCGTTCCCGCAGCCGCCGGATGACCGCCGGCCCGACGAAGAAAGCTATCAGCAGCGCCGTGACCACCGCGCCCGCGGCCCGGAAGCTGATGTAATTGAACAGATTGAACAGGATGTGGGTCTTGCCGAGCGGTGCCAGCAGGTAGTAGAGCATCAGCCCTCGTCGGCGGAAGCGGTGCGCGGAGTGAGGAGCGGAAGTATACGTTCGAGGGCGACGCCGCGGGACGCCTTGAGCACCAGCAGCTCGCCGCCCGAAAGCCGTTCGGACAGAAGTGGCGCCAGCGCTGTCGGGTCGGGCGCCGTCACCAGGCGCTCGCCCAGCGCGGCGCGGTGCGGCTCGAGCGCCGGCACAAAGTCGCCGACCGCCGCCAGCAGGTCGGGCTTGAGCAGCAGCAGCTGTTCCGCCACCTGGGCATGGAGCCGTTCCGACGCGGAGCCCAGCTCCCGCATGGTGCCGGCCACGAACACGAGGCGCCGGTCCTGCCGCATCGCCTTGGCCGTGGCGATCACCGACGCGAATGACTGGGGGTTGGCGTTGTAGCAGTCATTTAGAATGGTGAAGCCGCCCCGCTGGAGCACCTCACTGCGACCGCCGGGCAGTTGCAGTCCCTCGAGCGCCTGGGCGGCGCTGTGAGGGTCGAGCCCGAGTTCCTCCACCACGGTCCATGCCAGCATGGCGTTGCTGGCGAGATGGCGACCGGGAAGCGGCAGGTGAATCCGCTGGCCGCCCGCCGTGAATGAAGCCTTGCCTTCCCCGTCGATCTCGATGTCCCGCGCCTTGCGTTCGGCGTGCTGTGCCCCGGCAGTCACTTCCCGGCGCGCCAGCTGGCGTGCCCGCTCGGCCAGCGCAGGCGGCTCGGTTCCGACAATCGCCAGCGGCACGTCGCGCAGCAGCGCGAGCTTCTCCGCCAGCACGCCCTCCAGCGAGCCGAAGCCTTCGAGGTGCCCTTCGGCCACATTGGTGACAATGGCGATCGTCGGCTCGATGATCTCGCGATAGCGCGCGATTTCGCCCGGCATGTTGGCGCCCGCCTCGATGACGAGCGCTTCGGTGTCGTCCGGCGCTTCCAGGATGGTGAGCGGCACCCCGACGAGATTGTTGTAGTTGAGCCGGGTGGCGTGGGTGCGAAACCGGGTCCGCAGGACGGCCGCGACCATCTCCTTGGTGCTCGTCTTGCCATTGGTGCCGGTGATGGCGATCACCGGTCCGCTGACCTGTTTCCGGCGCGCGTGCGCCAGGTCGCCGTACGCCCGCAGGGTGTCATCCACTTCGATGAGCGCGAGCCCTTTGACCGCTGGCGTGCCCCGCCGGACAATCGCGGTGCGGGCGCCCGCATCACGAGCCGCTGCAAGATGATCATGCCCGTCGTGCTTGTCCCCCACCAAGGCGACGAACAGCGCACCCGGCTGGAGCGTGCGGGTGTCGGTGGAGATCGACGTGATTTCCTCCCCGGACTCACCGCCGGACAGTCCCAGCGCCGCCTGCACCGCCGCCGCACTCCACCGCATCACGCCCCCGTCAGTTCGCGCAGGATTTCGCGCTCGTCGAAGGGCAGCTTCTCGGTCCCCACCACTTGATACGTCTCGTGTCCCTTCCCGGCGAGCAGCACGGTGTCGCCCGGGCGGGCGGCCTCGAGTGCCTCCCGAATGGCCTCCCGGCGGTCGGCGATCCGCCGCCTCGGTGTCGTACCCATCCCGGCCACGATATCGTCGATGATGGCCTCGGGGTCTTCCGTCCTGGGGTTGTCGCTCGTCACAATGGGCAGGTCCGATTGCTCGGCGGCGATGCGGCCCATGATGGGGCGCTTACCCTTGTCGCGGTCACCGCCACAGCCAAACACGACAATCAGTCGGCCACTGGTGAGCGGCCGCAGTGCGCCGAGCGCGCGCTCGAGCGAGTCCGGCGTGTGGGCGTAATCCCTGAGCACCACGTACGGCGACTCGGTCAGCCGTTCCATGCGACCCGGCACCTGGGGCGCCGAGTTGAGCCGCTCAGCCACGCTTTCCATGGGAAGTCCGAGCGACAGGGCGCACGCCGCCGCGCCAAGGGCATTCGAGAGATTGAAGTCGCCGAGCAGCGGCAGCGCGATGTCGGCACTGCCGAAGACGCTCTCGAGGCGGAAGCGGCAACCGGCAGCATCGAGCGAGATGCCGGTGGCATGCACGTCACCCGCCGCATGGCGGCCGAACGTGATGCGACGAACGTCGCGCCGCATGGACCGCCAGGCGGGATCTTCGGCATTGACGATCGCCACACCGTCATTGCTCAGCAAGGTGGCCAGCCGGAGCTTCGACGCGAGGTACGACTCCATCGTGCCATGATAGTCGAGATGGTCACGCGTCAGGTTGGTGAAGATGCCGGCGCGGAAGGTGAGGCCGTCCAGGCGACCCTGGTGAAGCGAGTGGCTGGATGTCTCCATGGCCACGGTGCTGCAGCCCCGATCACGAAGCGCTGCCAGCGTCGCCTGCATGTCAACCGGTCCCGGCGTCGTGAGGGAGCCGGCCGTGGACGGCACCGCCTCCCCGCTGCCGTCGAATGCGCCAAGCGTGCCGATGCTGCCGGCGGTGCCCTGCGCATTCATCAGGTGACGCACCAGGCTCACGGTGGTCGTCTTGCCGTTGGTGCCGGTCACGCCGATCAGCACAAGAGAGCGCCCCGGGTCACCATACCATGCCTGGGCCAGCGCCACCGCTGCCGCGCGGCCGTCGGTCACCACCACTTCCGGTACGCCGGCGTTACCCGCCTCCTCTACCACCACCAGCGCTGCCCCGCGCGACACAGCGTCGCCGATGAACCGGTGACCGTCTGCCTGGCTACCCCGGATCGCGACATAGGCATTGCCTGGCGCCACCGAACGCGAATCCGCCGTGATGCCAGTGATCGCGGGGAGGCTGGATGGGCGCTGCACCAGCAGCTGATGGCGGGCCAGCATGTCGAGAAGAAGCGGTGTATCAGTCATGGCGCGGCGACGGTTGCTTTCGATGATGTGTGAAGGATGATGGTGCTGCCGGCGCGCACCGAGACGCCCGCCGATGGATCCATGCCGCGCACGGTCCCCGGTCCGCCATCGAGCTTCACCCGGAACCCCGTGGCAAAGAGTGCCGCAGCCGCGCTCCGCGTGTCGCGACCTACGACGTCCGGCACCGTGACGCTTGGCCGGGCGCTGTCACGCGCTGCACCAGCAGGCCAGGCTACGCGCACGATGCGAGGCCGGGGTTCTGCCTGCTCAGCGGGCGGCGGCTCGACGTGCGGCGCCGGCGTGACCGTGGATGGCGCCACCAGCTCGTCGAGCTTCAGCGCCTGGTTGCGCGAGGCCAGCGCCTGCTGCAGCATTTCGCTGGTGAGCGGCGCGGCGGTCTGCGAGGCATAGTAGACCCCATGAGGCCTGTCGATCTTGATGACGGCCACGATCTGCGGATTGTCGGCTGGCCAGATGGACGCGAATGAGGCGACGTACTGCCCCGCATCGTACCGTCCGCCGCTCGCCACCTTGGCCGTTCCCGTCTTGCCAACCAGCTCATAGTTCTGGATCTGCGCCCGCTCGCCGGTACCGCCGGTGCTCACGGCGCGCTTGAGATAGCCACGCAGCGTTGCCGCCACATCCTCGGGCAGCACCCGACGCACCGGCTCCGGCTCGTGCTGGTACAGCACCTCGCCATCGGGCCCCAGGATTTCCTTGACCAGCGCCGGCGTGTAGAGCACCCCGCCATTGGCGATCACCGCGTACGCCGCGGCGAGCTGTACCGCCGTGACCGAAAGTCCGTAACCGCGGGAGAGGCTTTCGAGCGTGTAGTCCCTGGTCCACTCGCGGGGCACCGGCCGGGGCAGCGTGCCGCGCGATTCGGACGGAAATCCCACGCCCGTGAAGGATCCGAAGCCGAAGTCACGAAGCGTCTGGTACAGCTGCGACGGAGTCAGGCGGCGGGCAAACTTGGCCATCGCGATATTGCTGGAAACCTCGATGGCCTCCGCCAGCGTGAGCGTGCCCGCCACCTTGTGGTCGTCGTGGATATGATAGGGCCGCCCGTACGTAGTGGGGACAAGCCAGTCGCCGTTCTCGCCGTCCACCGTGGCCGTGCTGTCCACCGCGTGATGCAGCAGCAGCGCGGCGGCCGTGAACAGCTTGGCAGTGGAGCCCGGTTCATACGGCGTGGTGAAGGCCGAGGCACTGGAGCGCTCCCCCTCGACGCGCGAGGCCACGGCGAGCAGTTCGCCAGTCGAAGGGTCGAGGAAGACCGCGTCGCCGCTCCGGGCATCCGAGCTGTCGAGCGCCTCATCCAGCGCGCGCTCGGCGATTTCCTGCAGCCGCGCGTCGATGGTGAGCACGACACTGTTGCCTGCCACCGGCTCGCGCACCAGCCGCGCGGGCGAATCGAAGCGACGGCCCAGGTGGTCGCGCAGCTGCACCGTCTCGCCGGGCACGCCGCTCAGCAAGGAATCGAGGGCACTCTCCAGGCCCGAGGCCCCCACTGCCGTATCCGGTTCCAGAATCCCGACCGTGCGATTGGCGAGGTCACCCATCGGGTGAATCCGGCGGAGGAACGGCTCCAGGTGCACGCCGTCGAGGGAGCGGATGGACTGGACGTCGAGCGCCGTGTAGGGGCCGAAGAAATAGACGGACTTGGCGCCAGAGGCGAGCCGGACCGCAATGTCCCGGCTGTTCTCGCCGAGCGCGCGTGCCACTTTTCGCGCCAGCGCCGCCCGGTCAGTGACCTGCTCCGGCGCCAGCGAGACGTGGTAGGCCTCCTGCGTCTCGGCCAGCGGAAACATGCCGCGGTCGTAGATGGTGCCACGCCGGGCCGGCAGCACTTCGGTAACCGTGCGCACGCGCTCCGCGCGTGCGGCGTAATCCGACCCTTCCACCAGCTGCAGCTGCGCCGCCCGGCCCAGCACCGCAACGATCCCCAGCGTGAGGCAGAAGCGGATGAAGCCCAGTCGTGCTTCCGCCTTGGCCACGTCAGCGCGCCTCAGCCACGGCCGGAGCCGGGATGATGGTCACTTCCGAGCCCTTGGCCACCCGCATGCCCATTGCTGTTGCCTTCTGGCTGATGACTTCCCGGCTCGACGCTTCCCGCACCGCCCGCGTCAGCTCGGCCATCTCCGCCTCGAGTACCCGGCGCTGTTCGCGCGCTTCCTGCAACTGGCCGGCGAGGAGGTGTGCCCGCGTCTGCCGCGAAATCACCACCGCGGCCACCGCCAGGAAGGCGACCAGCCAGAGGATGAGCCAGTGGCGGCCCTTAAGCGTCATCATTCACGCGAAAGACGCGGAGTCGCGCGCTGCGCGCTCGCGGGTTACCGGCAATCTCGGCATCATCAGACACGATGGGCTTGTGTGGTTCGGTGTGACCCGCCGGCTGCCGCCCGCAGGTGCAGACCGGCTGGCGGGGAGGACAGACACAGCCCCGCTCCCACTCGCGGAACGCGTGCTTGACCAGCCGGTCCTCGCCTGAATGATAGCTGATGACCGCCAGCGCGCCGCCAGGGGTCAAGGCGTCGCGAAACGCCGGCAGTGCCCGTTCGAGTCCGGCCAGCTCATCGTTGGTCGCGATCCGAACCGCCTGGAAGAGCCGGGCAAACTCCGCCGGGCCGGCCCGCGGCCCCAGCACGGCGCGGATGGCGTTGACGAGATCATCGCTGACAAGGAATGGCGCGCGTTCACGACGCCGCACGATTTCACGCGCGAGGCCTCGCGCCCGGCGCTCGTCACCGTAGTCGCGAAACCAGTGCTCCAGTTCCGATTCGCTCGCGGCGGCCAGCAGATCCGCCGCCGTCGGCTCTGCGTCGCCCATGCGCATGTCGAGCGGCGCGCCGGGCCGGAAGCTGAAGCCCCGGGCATCGTCGTCGAGCTGGCGGGAGGATACGCCGAGGTCGAGCAGTATGAACCCCGGGGCAAAGCGCTGGACGGCGGCCAGCGCCTCATCCGAGGAGTAGGCAGCGCAGCAGTAACTGATTCCGGACGTGCCCAGTCGCTCGCGTGCCCGGGCAATCGCCGACGGATCCCGGTCAATTCCGAGCACCTCCGCCCCGGCACGGAGCAGCGCCTCGGCGTGACCGCCGTCGCCGAGCGTCCCGTCCACGGCACGGCGCGCGCCACGGGCGGCGGCCAGGACGGGGCCGAGGAGGACGGGGCGATGGAAGGCGAACGTCATGGCGTTGGGATCCAAAAACAACACCCCGTCCTCATGATGGGAACGGGGTGTTGCGCTCACTAGCGCGAGCGGGGCTGACGGGGCTCGAACCCGCGACCTCCGCAGTGACAGTGCGGCACTCTAACCAAGCTGAGCTACAGCCCCCGGTGCAGAGCGCCGCAATGTAACCGGCGAGCCCGCCGGACGGTAGGCCCGGCCTACTTGCAGTAGGCCTTGATCATGCCCTGCGTCCGCTCGCGGTACTGGGTGACGTTGCCGAGCAGCTTGGTGGCCTCCTCGGCCCGGAAGGCCTTGCCCTTCTCCAGCGCCGGAGCAGCCTCGACAAGCAGGCTGTCCATCTTCTGGGCGCCCTCACACGACTTTGCCGACTCAGTCGCCTTGTCCATGCCGCCGGTCAACTGCAGGTCCGACAGGCCAAGGAGGTAGTACATCGTCGGCGAGAACGAGGCATTCGGGGCCAGTGCCACGCCCTGTCGAAGCATGACGGCTGCCGTGTCATACCTTGCCGGCGTTGCCTGCAGCAGCGGCACGGCGGCGTTCACCAGCAGTCCGGCCGCCTGGGCCTTGGCGTTTTCATCTCCGTGCTGCTGCACGAAGGTGAAGAACTCCGCCGCGTCAGGATACCGGTTGGCCTTGATCAGTGCCTGTGCGGCGGCCAGTGCCGGCGTGACGTCCGTGGTATCGGCCGCCAGCAGCTTGCGCGTCACGGCGAGGCTGCTGTCCACCTGTCCGGAGAACGAGTACGCCTTGTTCAGGTTCTTGAGCAGCGTGACGTTCTGCGGAAACCGCCGGGCCCCGATCTGGGCCCACTTGACGTAGGTCGCAGTGTCCGCGGCCGTCGCCACGTCTGGCGCGGTGGTGTCAGCCAGCTGCTGCTCCGCAGCCACCTGGATCTTGGCAAAGAACAGCGTATCCGGACGCGTCGAGTCGGTGGCGTAAGCCTGCTCCAGCGACTGCACCGCGCAGCGGAAGTTCGATGAGAAGAGGCAGGCGTTGCTCTTCAGGTCCCAGAGGTCCCAGTTGGTGGGATCGAGCTTGAGGCCTTCGTCGGCCACCTGGATGGCGGCCTGCGCGCGGCCCGACACCAGGAAGTAGCGGAAGGCGCGCTGCCGCAGTTCCTGATCGGTGGGCGAGGCACGCAGCATCTGCTGCAGCATGACGACGGTCTGGGCGGTATCGCCCTTGGCCTCGTACAGCGCCGCAAGATCATTCATGGCGCGAAGGCTGAGCGAGTCGCCGGCAACCGCTGCGGATAATTCCTTGATCTTGGTTGCCGTGTCCTTGGCCAGCTGGGCCAGGCAGTAATGCGCCAGGCCGTTGCTCGGCATCTTCTTCAGCACATCCTCGGCCTTCCTGCTCGCCTGGTCGGGCTTGGCCACCCGCTGGTCCATGCACTCGCGCGCGTCGGCCAGCACCTCGAGGCCCTGCTTGAGGGAGTCGATCGCGGCAGCGCCCATGGCGGTGAGCGGGCTCCCGCCGGTCTGGCTCACGCGTACCGTCACGCCCGCATCATCGTTGACCCCGGCGAGCCGCGACACCATCGACCAGGAGCCCGAGGGGCTCTTGACCATCTGTGACGTCACGAGCACCCGGCCGGCGAGCGATTGCGCCAGCTTGCGCGCGGATTCCTGGTTGAGGATGGCATCCGGGGAGTAGCCGAACGACTGCAGCGCCCGGTTCATGGTGGAGTCGGCAATGACCGCGTAATCACCGCGCGAGCCCTGGCGTGCCAGCCGGTCGCGCATGGACTGTCCGACCGCGACCGCCCTGGCCGAGTCGGCACTGGTAAAGACATATGGGGTGGCAACCATGATGCGCGCCGCGGCCGCCTGGGGGCCACGCGAAATTCTCGCTCCCTTCGGAATGCCCTGCGCTGCCAGCGAACCGCTGGTGAGCATGAGGAGCATGCCGGTCGCGCCCGAGAAAGTCAGTACTTGCCTCACGTT
>DASSTP010000184.1:0-2729 GCA_035707845.1 Gemmatimonadales bacterium
TTCGCTGCCGTGCGGGGTGACGAAGGCGCCGTCGATGTAGATGTGCTCGATGCGTTGCATGGGGTGTCCTCGAAGGGTAGGGGAGCCGGGTCGAGGAACAGTGTGGGCGCGCGGCACCGTTGCGATAAGCCGGTGTATGGTGCAAGGGGCATCCTCATAATCGGGACAATCCGCATGCACCGCTCCGGCCTGACCGAACTCGACGCCGTGCTGGCGGTGGCCCGCCGCGGCAGCTTCCGCGCGGCGGCGAAGGAGCTGGGCATGTCCACTTCCGCGGTGAGCAACGCGGTCGCCGGGCTGGAGGCGCGCCTGGCGTCGCGGCTGTTCAACCGCACCACCCGCAGCGTCGCGCTGACCGAGGCGGGGCAGCGTTACGTGGCGCGCATCGAGCCGGCGGTCACCGAGATCCGCCGCGCGTCGGAAGAGATCCACGGCGACCCGTCCACGCCTTCGGGCACCTTGCGGCTGAACACCTCGGCGGGCGCGGCGCAGATGATCTTCGACACGCTGATCGTCGAGTTCCTGCAGCGCCATCCGCAGATGAAGGTGGACATCGTGAGCGAGGCGAAGCTGGTGGATATCGTGGCGCTGGGTTTCGACGCCGGCATCCGGCTGGCCGAGAGCGTGCCGCAGGATATGGTGGCCGTGCCGCTCAGCCCGGACCTGCGCATGGTGGTGGTGGGCTCGCCCGCGTACCTGGCCGCGCACGGCGTGCCGCAGTCGCCGGCGGACCTGGCCGGCCATCAGGCGGTGCGCATGCGGCTGTCGCACGGAGGGCTGCATCACTGGGAGCTGGAGCGTCGCGGCGAGTCGGTCACGGTGGACGTGCCGGGCCGCGTGCTGCTGGACGATCCGCTGCTGATGCGCCATGCCGCGCGCGCCGGCATGGGCCTGGCGTTCCTGTCCGAGTGGCACATCCGCGACGAGCTGGCGCGCGGCGAACTCATTCCGGTGCTGGAGGACTGGTGCCCGCCGTTTCCCGGCTTGCGTCTCTATTACCCGGGCCATCGCCACGTGCCGGCCGGCCTGCGCGCACTGATCGACCTGGTGCGCGAGCAACAAAAGGCGAAAACGGGGGCAGGTTCACTCGTCTAGGTTGTGGACGTGAACCTGACCCCTTGGCATACCAGCTTCCTCCATCGGGCCAGCCGTGCCAGACCGGGAGCCGCTTCTCCAGCATCGATTTCCCGTGACCCGCGTTCCCGGAGCCCTCACTCCTGCGGGCTATGATCATTGCGCCCACGCAGATGGGCGACCGGGGCTTGCCGAGGGGAATCCGTGCCGCCGCAACCGATCGACCGACGTCAACACACGCCACAGATGGCCGATCCCGGCGCCCTGTCACTGACCAGCCGGGTGCCGGGCGTGCTCTGGGGATTGCTCGCGGTCGGCTGCGGACTGTTGCTGACGTTCTGGCTGTACCGGATCCAGGCGCGGCAGTGGCAGGCGGCCCAGCGGAATGCGGTGGTGGCCGTGGCGGACAAGGGGCTGGTCCAGTTGCGGGCGAAGCTGCGTTCGGCCGAGCTGTTGTTGCGGTCGCTGCAGACCATGTTCCTGGTCTCCGGGACTATGGACGCGCCCCAGTTCGCGCGCATGTACGCAAACCTGAGGCCGCGGCGGGAGTTCCCGAGCCTGCTTGCCGTGGCCTACGCGGTTCGCGAGCAGCGGCCCGATGGGGACCATTTCCCCACCACGCTGGTCGCGCCCCTGGATGGCAACCGCAACCTCCTGGGGTTGGATGTGGCCGACCAGCCGGCCAACATGAAGGCGTTGTTCGCATCGCGCGATACCGACCGGCTGGCGGTGTCGGCACCGTTTCCGCTTGTGCAGGACCGGGACGCCAGCGGGCGCGGGCAGGGCATCACGTTGCGCTTGCCCGACTTCGGGCCGGGCGCCGCGCTTGACTCCGTGGCTGCGCGCCAGCGGCGGTTGCGCGGCTCGGTGGCAGTGTCCTTCCGGGTCGCGGACCTCATCCGGACGGGATTGCCACCGCAACTGCTGCAAGTGGCGCACGTCTCGGTGACGGACGTCACCAGCGCATCGCACGTCCCGCTGTTCGACTCCCGCGGCGACGTTCCGGACGTGGAGCCTTCGATCGTGTATCGCCTGGGGTTCGGGGGACGCCTCTGGGACCTGGTCGTGTCCCCGATGGCCACGGCCGGTGGCCCACCCCTGGTGCAATCGGTGGCGCCCGCCGGGCTGCTCGCCAGTGTGCTGCTGGGCCTGCTGGTCTGGTCGCTGACCGACACGCGGCGACGTGCCCTGCAACTGGGCCTGCGGCTGAGTGAGCGCTACCGCGAGAGCGAGGAGCGTTTCCGCACGCTCAATGAATTGCTGCCCGCGCTGGTGGTGCTCGCCGACGCGGAGGACGGGCGCATCGTCTACGCCAACCAGGCGGCGCGAGGGCGCCTGGGGGAAGGCCTGGAGGGCCGCCCGTTGGTCTCGCTGCTGGAGGTCGACGAGGCCGAGGTGGAACGACGGCTGGCTCATCCGGAGGGCGGCGCGATCGAGGTGGTGCTTCGGGACACCTCCGGCGGGCGTTTCTGGGCCAGCGTGGCCATGTCCTGGTTGACGCTCGACGGACGTCTACAGTGGGCGATGGTCGCCAGCGACGTGACCGAGCAACGCGCGCTCACCGAACTGCTCGAGTACCAGGCCACGCACGACGAGCTCACCGGCCTGATCAACCGGCGCGAATTCGAGCGCCGGCTGCTTAAGGTCAGCCAGCA
>DASSTP010000185.1:0-7068 GCA_035707845.1 Gemmatimonadales bacterium
CACGGTACAGGTGACCTACACACTCACCGACAGCAACGACGTCGTGATCGACTACGAGGCCACGACAGACAAGCCGACACCCATCAACCTGTCACAGCACTCCTATTTCAACCTCGCCGGGTCGGGGAGCGTACTTGATCATGAGCTCATGATCGCCGCCGACTCCTTCACGCCCATCGACTCCACGTTCATCCCCACCGGTGTGATCGCCCCGGTGGCGGGAACGCCTTTTGATTTCCGCACGCCCCACGCGATCGGCGAGCGGATCAATGCGGACAACGAGCAGCTTCACTTTGCCGGCGGCTACGACCACAACTTCGTGTTGAATCATGCCGCAGGCGAGCTGGCCCTGGCGGCCAGGCTCAGTGACCCGGCCAGCGGCCGAGTGCTCGAGATCCGGACCGACCAGCCCGGCATCCAGTTCTATTCCGGCAACTTCCTCGACGGGACGATCACCGGAAAGGGCGGCACGGTGTACCCGCACCGGAGCGGGTTGGCCCTCGAGACCCAGCACTTCCCTGATTCACCCAATCATCCCCGATTCCCGTCCACCAGTCTCGAGCCGGGGCAGCAGTTCCACTCCCGCACGGTGTGGCACTTCGGGACCGGGGCCCGGCAGACCCCCTGACCCACTTTCATCGCGGAGATCGCGGAATGCGCATGCGCACGCTGCTGTTCGGCACCCTTACCCTGTTCCTCGCTGTCAGTCCCGCCGCGGCCCAGCGGCCGGGAGGGCCGGGAGGCCGATCCGCGTCCGGCGACGACAGTGGCACCACCGCCCGCAAGGACACGATCGGCGTGCCCGCGGTCGAGCGGGTCTCGACCACGCAGCACACGATGACCGTCAATGGCAAGACGATCGCCTATACCGCCAATGCCGGCACGATGGTGCTGCGCGATGCCGCGGGAAATCCGAAGGCCACCGTCTTCTACATTGCCTACACCAGGGACAAGGAGAACGCCGGCAACCGGCCGGTCACCTTCTTCTTCAATGGCGGCCCAGGGTCCGCGTCCATCTGGCTCAACATGGGGATCATGAGCCCCAAGTTCCCGCCCATGGGCCCGGGCGGCGCACAGCCGGCGCCGCCGTATGACCTGGTGGACAACCCCAACACGCCGCTCGACGTTACCGACCTGGTCCAGGTCGATGCGATGATGACCGGCTACTCCCGCCCCGGCCCGGACGTGAAGCCATCGGACTACACCGGTGCGGAGAACGACATCCACATGTTCGCGCAGTTCATCCGCAACTACCTCGACAAGTACCACCGCTGGGCGTCGCCCAAATATCTCTTCGGCGAGAGCTACGGCACCTACCGCTCGGCGGGGCTGGCCTCGGCGCTGCAGGAGGACGAAGGCATCGAGCTCAACGGCATCATGCTGCTGGGCACGGTGCTCGACTTCCAGTACATCTCGCAGTCGCCCACCAACGATATCGGCTACTCGACCTTCCTGCCGACCTACACGGCCAGCGCCTGGTACCACAGGAAGCTGCCGTCCGACCTGCAGGCGCAGTCGCTCGAGCAGGTGGTGCAGCAGTCGCGCGACTACGCCTTCGGCGACTACATGACCGCGCTGGCCAAGGGGAACAACCTCACCGCCGCCGACCGCACCGCCGTGGCGAAGCAGCTGGCGCGGCTCACCGGCCTCTCGCAGACGTTCATCGAGAACACCAACCTGCGGATCAGCGCCGGCGCATTCCGCACCGAGCTGCTGCGCGACCAGCGGCTGATGCTGGGACGCTACGACACCCGGCTCACCGGCATCAACGGCAATCCGTCCAGCCAGTTCCAGGACTACGACCCGTCCGATGTCGCGCCGTCGAGTGCGTTCATGGCGGCGTTCATGCGCTACCTGCACAACGAGCTCGACTACACCAGCGAGCTCCAGTACTACAGCGGCGGCCACACCGGCCGCTGGGACTACGGTCCGGGCGGGCGCGGCTATCCCAACGAGGTCGAGTCACTGCGGCTCGCCATGGCCAAGGATCCCTACCTGCACGTGATGGTGGGCGCCGGTTACTACGATACGGCGACGCCGTTTGCCAATGCCGAATACACCTTCAGCCATCTCGGCTTTGACCAGACCTACAATGACCGGGTCCAGTTCAAGTATTACGAGAGCGGCCACATGGCCTACCTCAACCAGACCTCGGCGAGGCAGCTGAAGGACGACATCGCGGCGTTCATCACGTCCACGGCGCATCCCGCGACTACCGCGTCGCTGCCGCAGGGGAAGTGACGGCGATCGAGCTGCATGCGTCATGACCTGATCTTCGGCGTTGCGGGCGTGCTGGTGATCGTCCTCGGCATTCCGCTCGCGCTCGGGAAGGTGGGACCCAATCCGTGGTATGGGTTCCGCCTGCCCGCAACGCTCAGGCATCGGGACATCTGGTATGCTGTCAATGCACAGGCAGGGCGTGACCTGGTCGCGACGGGCGTCCTGCTGCTGGTAGTGGTGACGGTCGTTGGAAGAATGGCAGGCCTGGCACCGGATGCAGCAGCGCTGGTCTGTGCGCTGGTACTGATCGCCGGCGCCGTTGCCGGCACCGTGCGTGGCCTCCGGCTCACAAAACGCCTCGCGCGCGATCAGGTGCCAGTGAAGGGCCAGGGGCTCGGATGACCATCGCGCTGGATCTGCAGCCGACGCTCATCGGGAAACTTGTCGCGCTTCGGCCACTCCGCGCCGAAGATCACGATGCGCTTTACGCGGTGGCGCGCGACCCGCTTGTCTGGGAGCAGCATCCCGCCAAGGAGCGGGCGACCCCCGAGGGGTTTCGCCAATTCTTCGAGGAATCGCTGGCATCGGGAGGCGCGCTGCTGGCAAGCGACGCCGAGACCGGCGAGGTCATCGGCTCCTCGCGCTACTTCGGGTATGATGCCGCACAGCGTGAGGTGGAGATCGGCTGGAGCTTCCTGGCGCGCTCGCGCTGGGGCGGCCGCTACAACGGCGAGATGAAGGGGCTCATGCTGGAGCATGCCTTCCGGTCGGTGGACCGGGTTCTCTTCATCATTGCGGCGGACAACTGGCGCTCGCGACGAGCAGTCGAGAAGATCGGCGGCGTCTACGCCGGCCCGCATGGGGAGGAGAGGGTGGTGTATGAGATAAGGCGGGAAGGCGGGAAGGCGGGAAGACGGGAAGACGGGAAGATCTGAAGGAATGAGCCTTCCCGTCTTCCCGTCTTCCCGGCTTCCCGTCTACTTCACCACCATCGCCACCCGTGTCATCGGCGGCGCCGGGGCACGTGGCCGAGGCGGATCGCCGAAGTCGAGCGCCAGCTCCCCAGCCGATGTCGGGGTGAATTCCACGTCATAGATCTCGCCCGGCGCGAACACCAGGGCCGCAGGATGCGTGGCCAGCTGCGCCGCCGGCAGGTCGGCGCCGTCCTTGGCCAGGATCCGCCAGTTGGCGGGCTGGTCGCCTTGCATCAGCGCCAGGTGCAGCAGCGCATCGCCCCGGATGTTGATGAGCCGGAAGCGGTAGGTCGCGCCGGCGCGCAGCTCCAGCGGCTTGGGCACGCTGTCGCCATTCATCACCACAGCCGGGAACGGCCCGGTGATCACGTTGGCCGTCGGGCCACCATCGCTGAAGATGAACGTGCGATCCAGCGGCCCGGGCGCCGGATGGGCGCTGTCCACGACAATGATGGCGCCATACAGTCCAGATGGGATCTGCTGGAACTCGTTGAAGTGCGAGTGGTACATGAAGGTGCCGGCCCGGGGCGGCGTGAAATGCACCGTGAGGGAATCACCCGGCGAAATGGCCGGCAGCCGGCTGTCGGCGTTGCCGCTCCAGCCGGGCACGCCGTCGGCATAGGCATTCTCCAGTTCGATCCCGTGCCAGTGGATGGCGGCGTGATCCTGGGTCTGGTTCACGATCGTTACCGCCACCGGCTCACCGCGCTGGAGCACCAGCGCCGGCCCGGGGATCGGCATCGCGCCGCTCGAGTCCTCCGCTGAACCGCCCAGCACAAACGCGTAGCCGGGATCGGCACCATAGACTCCCGGCTTCTCGCGCACCAGCAGCCGGATGGCGCGGCCCGAGGCGGCCATGGCGGCTGGCTGGCCGGACGGCTTCACACGGATGCCGAGGACCAGGCCGAACATCTGGTGTGGACCGTCGGCCATGTGGTGCGTCGTGGCCGACGTGTCCAGTTCACCGCGATACGTGTCGAGCGCAACGAGCTTGGAGAGGTGGCCGGCAAAGTGGCAATGGAAAATCCAGTCGCCGGGCCGTGACGCCTGCCACGAGAGTCCCATCGTCTGGCCCGGCATTACGATTTCCGTCACCGCCATGCGCCGCGCGTCCGGCGCGAGCAGCGTGTCCCGGATCCCGTCGCCCTTGGCATCGGTCCGGAAGTAGAAGCCATGCAGGTGCATCGGGTGCGGCAGCGTGCTCAGGTTCACGATCCGCCAGTGGGCGCTGTCGCCCTGCACCATGTCGAGCCGCTCGGTGTGGGGCCAGGAGAGGCCATTGATGGCCATCGTGGTGCGGCCCAGTCCGCTCGGGCTGGTCGAATCGATCGTACCCCACAGCGTGATGACGAAGATGCGATCAGCGGCGGGGCTCCCCGGCGGGTCAACCACGATGACGCCATTGAGCTGGCTCCCGGCTTCGGCCCGGACGGCGAGCGGCGCCGGCGTAATGCGGCCGAGATAGTAGTACGTGCCCGGCGTGCTGGCCTGGAAGCGAAGGGTGCGCGACGCGCCTGGGGCGATAACGACGCTATCCGCAACGCCGCGCGCGGCCTGGCCGAACCCGTAGAGCGTCAGTGGCTGGGCCAGCTGGTTCCGGACGGAGGCCTCGACCCAGGTCCCGGCTGTTACCCGGATGAGGGGACCCGGGTTCTGCGGGGCGTGCCCCGCTTCGGCAAAGGTGGCAACATCGAGGTACCGTCCATCCGGGCCCTCGGGGTACCAGCGTCCCTCGACCGCCTCGAGGGAAACCTGCAGCACGTTGCCGTGCAGGGTGCCGGCGGGGTGCCGGTTGTCGTTGGCGGCGATGGTGGGCGGGACAGACAAGGCGGACGGGGCGGACGGGGCGGACGTGCAGCAGGCGAGTGCCGCAACCAGCGAGTACAGCATAACCCCTCCAGGGGGCCGGGGGCCTACGGTGAACAGCAGGCGACTACGATACGGGCGGGGAGCAGGATGGGCAAGATGGGCGGGATGGGCAGGACGGCTGGACGGCTGGACGGCTGGACGGTTGGACGGCTGGACGGTTGGACGGTTGGACGGTTGGACGGCTGCGAAGGTCGCAGCCCTAATCCCTAATCCCTAATCCCTAACCCCTAATCCCTAATCCCTGATCCCTAGCCCCTTGTCTCTCTTCCGCCACCTCCCCTCGCACCGTAGCTTCGCATTCATGCTCATCAGCACTGGCCGGGCGCTTGCGATGACTGCAACCTTGGCACTGATTGCGACGACCGGCCAGGCGCAGACGGCCCGCCCTTCCTCCAGCGGCGTCCTCATGCTCGGCACCGGCAATCCGATGCCGGATCCCGATCGGTTCGGACCGGCGACGGCCGTCATCGCCGACAGCGCGGCGTATCTCGTGGATGCGGGTGACGGCGTCATGCGGCGCTGGCGCGCGGCCCAGGCACAGCACCTCGTGGATGGCGTGACGCTGCACAGAATTGTGTTCCTGACGCACCTGCATTCCGATCACACGCAGGGGCTGCCGGCGCTGATCTGGTGGCTCTGGATGACCGACCAGGATCAACCGATCACGATCTACGGCCCGCGCGGCACCAGGGCGATGACCGGACACATCCTCGCGGCGTGGTCCGAAGACATCGCCATCCGCATCGGTGAGGGCGGCGAGTTCGCGGGGAAACCGGGGCCGAACGTGAAGGTGCACGAGATCGATCCGGGCATCGTGTATCAGGATTCACTGGTCACGGTCACCGCGTTCGCGGTGCATCACGGAACATGGCCGCAGGCGTTCGGGTACCGGTTCAACATGCCCGACAAGGTGATCGTGATCTCGGGCGATGCAGCGCCGCCGTCGGCCATACCCGGGCAATGCCGTCAGTGCGACATCCTCGTGCATGAAGGCGGATTGCCAGAGGCGAAGGCCACGTCCTACTATCATGCGTTTCACAGCACGGCCGAGGAAATTGCTCGCGTGGCCAACGCCACTCACCCTCGACTCCTCGTGCTCACCCACCAGCGCCCGGGGGTCAATCAGCCGGGGCTGGACATCATCCGTGCGAACTACGCCGGACGCGTGGTGATCGCGAGTGATCTGGATGTATATCACTGAGTCGTAGGTCATGCGTCATATGACGTACGACTTATGACTTACGACCCACGACACGCCATGCTTCCTCCCTCCGAAGTCGTCATCCGCCTGCTGCTGGCCGCCGCGCTCGGCAGCGTGATCGGCCTTGAACGCGAGCGCCTGCTCTGGGCAGCGGGGCTCCGCACCCACATGCTGGTGAGCGTCGGCTCGACGCTGGTCATGATCGTCTCGGCGTATGGATTCGCCGGCGTCGTGAACACGCCAGGCGTGTCGCTCGACCCCTCGCGCGTCGCCGCGCAGGTGGTGAGCGGGATCGGCTTCCTTGGCGCCGGCACCATCCTGCTGCGGCAGGAGGTGATTCGCGGGCTCACCACCGCCGCCAGTCTCTGGGCCGTGGCAGCCATCGGGCTCGCGGTGGGCGGCGGGCTCTACTTCCCGGCCGTCGCCGCTACCGCACTCATCCTGTTGATCCTCCTCGGCCTCAAGCCGCTGGAACGCCGGCTGTTTGCCGGGCACCGCGAGCTGCAGTCGGTGATCGTGCGCCTCGATCCGGCAATGACCTCGCGCGTCCAGGTGGAGAACGCCGTGGCCAAGGCGAACGTGCCGGTCCGGCAATTCCGCGCAGTCGCAGGTTCGAGCCCGACCGAGGAAGCCATCGAACTGGTGGTCGGCGCCGACTCCGTGGAGGACATGGCCGGACTGGTGGCCTTCCTGAAGCGTATCCCAGGGGTGCGCAGCGTGGTGGCGAGCGGCACGGTCGAGGCGAGGGCGGAGGATAAAGAGGGGGCTTAGGGCTTGGGGCATGGGGCTTGGGGCTTGGGGCTT
>DASSTP010000186.1:0-6220 GCA_035707845.1 Gemmatimonadales bacterium
GATGCCATCCCTGCCTCCAAGAGACAAGGACGAGGAACCTCAGGACTTACGACGTGCGACTCACCTGCCCGTTCCTTCGCAGCGCTCAGGACAAGCCCGCCCATCCTGCCCATCTCGCCCATCCGAATGTTGATTGTCTACAACCCCGCCAACCTCTTTTGGCGTCTCATTTTGTGATGTGGAAAACTGTATTTTGTTGACAGATCAGGACTTTCGTCCCATATTGGCGTGTCCGCACAAACGCGGTGTCCACCGCGCGCAACCCTCAGCAGCCTGCGTAGTTCCATCGCCATCGGGGTGTCCATGCCGCGTCTTCGTTCCGGGAAGGCCCGTCCGGCCATTCGGCCGTCCGTCGCCATCGGTTCCTTTGACCAGTATCTCCACGACATCCAGAAACTCCCGATGGTGACCGACGTCGAGGAGGAGCGGCGGTTGGCGCGCCGGGCCCTCGCCGGGGACGAAGTCGCCGCCGAGCGGCTGGTCACTGCCAACCTCCGCTTCGTCATTTCCTACGTGAAGCGCTATCAGGGGCACGGGCTGGAACTGTCGGAACTGGTGGCCATCGGCAACGAAGGACTGCTCAAGGCGGTGCGGAAGTTCGACCCCGATCATGGAGTCAAGTTCATCTCCTACGCCGTCTGGTGGGTGCGGCAGGCGGTGCTCAAGGCCCTGGCCGAGCAGACCCGCACCGTCCGCATCCCGCTCAACCAGAACGCCGCGCTGATCAAGATGTCCCGCATCGAAAGCATGCTGCAGCAGGAGCTGGGCCGCACCGCCACCGATCGTGAACTCGCCCTCGTCCTCAACGACACCGTCGACAACATCCGCTCCGCCCGCCGCATCAGCACGGTCGAGGTCTCGCTCGACGCCCCGGTCGAACGGCAGGAGAAGGTCGGCACCACCTTCGGCGAGCGCGTGGCCGGCACCGGCGTCACCGACATCGAGGAACGCACCGACGGCAAGCTGCGCCGTGAGTTCATCCAGCGGCTCTTCCAGCAGCACCTCACGCCCCGCGAACGCAAGATCCTCTCGCTCTATTATGGCCTGGAAGAGGGCAGCGAAGCCCTTACCCTCGAGAAGATCGGCGAGCTCCTCGGCGTCACCCGCGAGCGCATCCGCCAGATCCGCGAGCGCGCGTTCGAGAAGCTCCGCGCCTCACCCGATATCCGGATGCTGGGCGGGACGGGCGTGAGCGGGGCGGCGTAGGAGGGTCGCAGGTCGCAGGTCGCAAGCCGCAGGTCGCAAGTCGCAGGTCGCAGGTCATCGGTCGTCATTGCGAGGAGGAGGCGTAACCTCCGACGGTGGCCCGGCACCGATGCTCAGGCGACCCGGCCTGCGCTACCAGGCCACCGTCCATCCGCCATCGTTCCGATACACATCACCGATTCGCGCAGGCAGCACCAACCGGATCTCTCCGCGCACTGCCTTCTTGTCATGCCGCATTGCAGGCAGGAGCGACGAGACGGGCAGAGCGGGCGAGACGGGGAGGTTGAGCCGCGAGAGAAGCTGCGCCACACGCTCCGCCGTGCCAGCTTCCGTCACCCCCATCTCCTCGCCCAGCCGGCACTCCGCCACCAGCCCCATCGCTACCGCCTCGCCATGGAGTGTGGCGTAGCCGGTTTCCCGCTCGATGGCGTGGGCCACCGTGTGCCCCGCATTGAGCACCGCGCGCCGGCCTGACTCCTTCTCATCCGACGCCACGATTTCCGTCTTGATGGCGACACTCCGCCGCACCAGCGTTTCCAGCGCGTCCAGCGCGCGCGCGTTCAACGCCTCCGCATGCTGCTCGATCCACCTGAAATGCTCCGCGTCTGCAATGAGCCCGTGCTTGACCGCCTCGGCGAGTCCGCAGCGATACTCGCGATCATTCAGCGTCGTGAGCGTGAGCAGGTCGGCAATGACCGCCGCGGGCGGATGGAAGGCACCCACCAGGTTCTTGCCGTGCGGCGTGTCCACGCCGGTCTTCCCGCCGATCGACGCATCCAGCATCGCCAGCAGCGTAGTCGGCACCTGCACGAACGGGACGCCCCGGGCAAATGTGGCGGCAACGAAGCCGGCCAGGTCACCCGTAACACCGCCACCCAGTGCGACGATGCCGCTGTCACGCCCATAACCCGATTCAAGCATCGCGTCGGTGAGCTGAGCCCAGGTGTCGCGCGTCTTGGATGCCTCGCCCGCCGGGAAGCTGAACGGCGCGCTCCAGCCGCTGGGCGGATCCTCATGGCAGGTCCGCTCACGCGGCCGCCAGGGCATCAGGCCACCCGTGCGCCATTCGGCGTAGAGCGCGGCCACCGTCGTGTCGGCTATCAGCGCCGTCCGCCGGCGCGGCAGGTGCCGGCTGACGAGCGTGGTGAGGGAATCGAGCAGTCCCGTGCCGATGTATACCGGATAGCGGCCGCCATCGTGCGCCACCTCGAGCGCCGGCGTCACCAGGTCACATCCTCCACGCCGGCCGCCTTGTTGGCGAGGCGGGCGAGCGTAAAGAGCAGGTCGGAGAGACGATTGAGATAGACGATGAACAGTTCCGGCACCGGCGCCTGGCCGGCCAGGTGCACCACGCTCCGCTCCGCCCGACGGCAGACGGTACGCGCCACATGCAGCGCTGCCGATGCCGCCGCGCCGCCCGGGAGGATGAAGGCGCGGAGCGGCGACAGCTGTTCGGTGGCAGCGTCGATCGCCGCTTCCAGCGCTGCTGCACGCGATTCATCGAACGAGGCGCGCGCGAGCGCCTTCTTCACCTTGTCGGGATCGGGCGTCGCCAGGTGCCCGCCGATGGAGAAGAGATCACGCTGGATCGCTTCCAGCAGCTGGGCCTCGAATCCCGGTGCCGTTGCCCGCACCATGCCGATCGCGGCATTGAGCTCGTCCACGTCACCATATGCCGCGACCCGCGGATGGTCCTTGGAAACGCGTCCGCCGCCGAACAGGCCCGTCTCGCCGGTGTCGCCGGTCTTGGTGTAGATCTTCACTGGCACGGCCCGTCCATTTCGGCGGCGGCCACCACCACGTTGTCGGCCGGCTGCACGATGCCCCAGATGACGCTGCCATCGTTCACGTTCACCTGCTCCATCCAGAGATTGTCGCGCGCAAAGCTGAAATCGGTGACCGCCGAAAGCCGGCGCCAGAAGAGCGGCCGGCCGCCGGCGAAGGGCCGGAGGGTGCTACCCCGCATCCGGAGCCATGTCGGCTGGAAAATGACCTGCTGCCAGCTGCCGTCTTCATTCCAGCTCATCACGCCGGCGCTGAGCAGCGTGTCGGCGCCGGCAATGCGGCGCTCGCGGAGTGACACCGCGTAGCGCACGGTGCTGTCGGCCGCGTGATAGGCAATCACGTCGGCGGCATCCACGTCGGCCAGGGTATTCACTTCGGGATCCGGAAGCATGGGCTCGCCCGGATGCACGCCGGGCCAGGCGACGGCCAGCACTGAATCCATCACGCGTCGGGTGCGGCCGATCAGCTCCTGCGTGAGCGTCCGGCTGGGCGCCGGCAGGGACGTGCGCCAGAGCGGAATGCCGCGGCCCAGGGTCTCATCCACCGAGCCCACCACCGGCCCGGTGAGCACTGGTGCGTCACGATCCAGCGGCTCCACGATGAGCTCGGCGCGAGCACCCCGTCCGCCGCAGCGGCCCGCGCGCACGGTGATGGCGGTGACCAGCACGTCACTTCGTCCTGCAGGTGAACCTACCCGCGCCGGCGCCGCCAGCACCCCGGCGGCCGCGGCGTCGTCAACATCGCGCAGGGGCACCCGCACCACGCCGCGCGCCCGCAGGCCGGACCAGAAATCGGACGTCCGCCGGATGTTGGGCACGTAGGCCTCGACCAGCGAGCGGATGAACACGCTGTCGCTGGAGATCAGGTGCACCGCGCGATCGGTGCCCTCGCCCACGAAACTTCCGGCCACTCGGCCCAGCGAGTCGATCCGCGCGTCGCTGGCCGTGACCATCCGGTCAATCGGTGCGGGCGCGCGCTCCCGGAACACCTCGGACAGGAAGCGCTGGGTGGCGGCGCAGGCGCCAAGCAGGACAAGCGCCGAGAGCGGCAGCAGGGGTGACACGCGGACGCGGCTGGGCATGCGCCACAATATACTGGCTCCGGCAGGTTATATTCGCCGCGCGCCGCAGGTCTCGCGGATGCGGCCGGAACTTCACCCAGCGGGAGTCGGTTCGAGGACCATGCAGGATATCACGGACATCACCATCATCGGTGGCGGCCCCACCGGCCTCTTCGCTGCGTTCTACGCCGGGATGCGGGGCGCCTCGGCGCGCATCGTGGATGCGCTGCCGGCACTGGGCGGCCAGCTGATGGCGCTCTACCCCGAGAAAAACATCTACGACGTGGCCGGCTTCCCCAAGGTGCTGGCCAGGGACCTGGTGCGTGACATGACGGCGCAGGCGCTCCAGTTCGGCGCCACGGTGCACCTCAACCAGGTGGTGACGGGACTCAACCGGGTGGAAGATCCGGCGGGCGGCATCGGGCACTTCCTGCTGGAGACGGAGACCGACGTCTATCCCACGCGCACGGTGCTGATCGCCGCGGGCATCGGCGCGTTCGAGCCGAGAAAGCTGCCGCTCAAGGGTGTCGAGCAGTGGGAAGGGAAGGGGCTGTTCGACCGGGTGCTCGACCCCTCGGCGTTCGCCGGCCAGCGCGTGGTGATCGTGGGCGGCGGGGACTCCGCGCTCGACTGGACCGTGAACCTCACTGGCGTGGCGCGGAGCGTCACGCTGGTGCACCGCCGCAATGAATTCCGGGGCCACGCGGCCACCGTGAACCAGGTCATGGAGCATGCCAGCCGGGGCGCATGCACGGTCTGCACCTCGAGCGAGGTGCATGCCATCCACGGAGCTGAGCACATCGAACGCGTCACGCTCATCAACTGCGTGAGCAAGGAGACCCACGACGTCGAGGCGGACGCCGTCATTCCCCAGCTCGGATTCCACTCCGACCTCGGCGCCATCCGCGCGTGGGGACTGGACACCGAGAAGGCGGACATCAAGGTGGACCAGGTCATGGCCACCAACGTGCCCGGCATCTGGGCCGCCGGCGACGTCACCAGTTATCCCGGCAAGCTCAAGCTGATTGCGGTGGGCGCGGGCGAGGCCTGCATCGCGGTGAACAACGCGGTGCATTACATCAATCCCAAGGCCAAGGTGAACCCGGGGCATTCGTCAAACCTGGCGATTTTCGGGGAGAGCGAATGACAGATGGGCGAGACAGGATGGGCGAGATGGGCGAGATGGGCGGGCGGGGCAGGTGATGCAGGGTTAGCTTCGGCCCGCCCATCCCGCCCATCCCGCCCATCCCGCCCATCCCGCCCATCCCGCCCATCCCGCCCATCCCGCCCATCCCGCCCATCCTTACATCGCTTCCTTCGCCATCGCCACCACCACCTGGTCAATCTTCCGGATCGTGGCGCCGCCGCCGGCCGCCTGGTTGTTCACTTCCACCGAAAACGTCCAGATCTTCCCGCCGCCCATGTCGATGAACCCGGACAGCGTGTTCACCCGGGAGATGCTGCCGGTCTTGGCCTGCACCCGGTCTGCCAGCGGCGTGCCCTGGAACCGACGGAGCAGCGAGCCCTTCTTCCCGCTCTGCGGCAGCCCGGCAAGGAAAGTCTGCGCATGCGGGTGGTGCCGGATGAAGCGAAGGATCTGGGTAAAGGCGAGCGGACTCACCAGGTTATTGGCCGCGAGCCCGGAGCCGTCCGAGAGGGAAAAGGTGGTCGAGTCCACCCCCACGGAATCGATCAGGAACCGGCGCTCCACCTTCAGCCCTTCTTCCCAGCTCCCCGACGCCCCGAACTGTTTCCCCACCTGCTTGAGCAGCATCTCGGCGTAGAAGTTCTGGCTGGTGTTGAGGATGGGGAACACCCAGTCCTTGAGCGGCCGGCTCTCGACTTCGGCGAGCGGCGTGGTCTTCCGCACCAGCGCGTAGGTGGTGGAGTCGGTCGTGGAGATCGTCGCGCCGGTGACCCCGATGCCGTTCTGCTGCAGCACGCTCTTCAGCGCGTTGGCCGCGAACAGATTGGGATCAGGAACGGCGAAGTACTCGGTGCCGCCACGGCTGTCGAGCGCCACGCTGCCCTCGGCCCATGCATCCATGGTGCCGAAGGTGCGCCACATGCGGTCGGGTACGTCGGTCTCGCCGCCAGCCGGCGTCGTGGTGGTGCGATTCTCGAAGCGCAGCGCGGTGTAGGGCGGCGAGACGCTGATCTGCGCCGGTG
>DASSTP010000187.1:0-3967 GCA_035707845.1 Gemmatimonadales bacterium
GGGCAACCGGATTGGCGTTGGCATCGTCGGTCACGATCAGCGAGCCTGAATCACCCGAGTCGCTGAACGAACTCTTTCTGCTCGTTGACGTTATCACGACCTGATTGACGAAGGTCGCCACCCCGGCCTCATACTGCACGCTGATTGTGGCGCCAACCACCGCCACCTGCCCATGCGTGCATCCAGTTGTCCGGCCGCACTTCTGCACTGCCATGCCGTTGGTCGCGGCCTTGGTCACGCTGTTCGGCGTGCCGTAGCCGCCAGTGAACGTCGCTTTGCCCACGGCGCTCGTTGTCGTGGAGGCCAGCGCGGCATCCACTGTGTTATTCCCGTTGAAGCTGATCGGAACGAACTGCGACAGATGTCCGATCACGAGGCTGTCGGGCGAGTCACAGCCATCAGTATCGTAGTTACCGGGCTGCATGATCCGCTCGCCGATCTCGGCCTCGTTTTCCCGAGCCAGCACGTGATTGTTACTCAGGATGAACACGTTACCGCCCTTCAGCACCCGGGCGCCCAGCGTGCCAGCTGAACAGAACTGCGGATCATCAATGTTGCCGATCGAGACTCCAAGCGGCACGGGCCGCGGCCAGACGGACGTGGGACTCAGACCGCCGCCTCCCCCACCCCCGTGACCGCCGTGGCCGTTGCCGGGCTGCGCATGGACTTTCTTGGGCAGGATCGCCGAGAATGGCCCCGTGGCCATCAGCTTGACTGGCACACCGTCAAGCGTCCTGGGCAGCCCGCCAACGGCGGCGTTGGCCGTCATGATCACCACGGCGCCCGCCTTGCCGTCATCCGTAAGCCCGACACCGATGCCCTCGACACCATTGCGTGCCATGATCTCGGTCTGGTGCTTGGCCTGTGCGGCCATGGCGGCGTGGAGGTCGAGTCCCTGTTGTCCGCCACGTGCAAATTCTGGCGTTCCGGTGTCAGGGCTGGTGCCGTCGCTGCAGGCGGCGGCAAAGGCGACGACGAACAAGAGTCCGAGGCGCCTGGCAGCGCGCCCGGTTGGGTGGAAGTTCCTCATGTGGTACACCTCGGGTTTGGTGATACCCGGATGACACCCGGTCGGGCGGCAGGGATGGTGTCCCACGATAGCGATTGGGGGGAGGAAGCGCCAGTAGGGAGGGAGGCATGGGGCATGAGGCGTGAGACCACATGCCTCACGCCTCATGCCCCACGCCCAATGCCCTATTTATCCGCCAGCTGCACCCGCTCGATGAAGTCCCCGACCCGGGTACGGTAGAGATGCAGGGTGACGATCTTGCCGGCGCCTGCGCTCTTGAGCGCAGCCGAAAGCTCCGCTTCCGACCGCACCGGCTTGTCCTCCACCGCCGTGATGATATCGGCGACGGACTGGCGCGGGTCGGGCTCGGTCAGCTGGGCTTCCCATGCCGGACCACCCGGTGTGATGTCGGTGATCAGGACGCCGCGGACGTCGTCGGGCAGGCCCAGCTGCTCCGCCAGCGCACTGGTCACGGTCTGCACCCGGGCTCCCAGGAGCGACTGGGTGGTGCCGGCCGGCTGGGTCTGGTCGGAATCGGCCGATTCCTGATCGGTGCTGTCCGCCTGGTTTCCACCGAGTGTTTCATCCAGCGCCTGCAGCTTGACGGTGACCACCTTCCGAGCGCCGCCCTTCCGCGCCACCTCGATTTTCACGTCGTCGCCCGGCTTCCGGAAGCCGATCTCCTGCTGCAACTGGCCGGTCCGGTACATCGGACGGCCGTCCACTGACAGGATGACGTCGCCGGGCCTGAGTCCTGCCTTGCCAGCGGGCGAGTCGGGATCAGTGATGCTCTGGATGGTGACGCCGCGGATCTGGTCCAGCCCGACGTACTGCGCATCCAGCCGGGAGGCATCCTGGATCGTCACGCCGATCGCGGCGCGATGCACCTTGCCGGTCTCGATCAGCTGGTCCATCACCTGCTTTACAAGGTTGATCGGGATGGCAAACCCGTAGCCGGAATAGAACCCGGTCTCGCTGGCGATGGCCGAGTTGATGCCGATGGCCTCACCCTGCACGTTCACCAGCGGCCCGCCCGAATTGCCCGGGTTGATGGCCGCGTCGGTCTGGATGAAATCCGAGATGCTCAGGTTGGAGGTCTTGAGCCCCTGGAGACTCCGCCCCTTGGCGCTGATGATGCCGCTGGTCACGGTGAACGTCAGCTGGTTGCCGAGCGGATTGCCGATGGCCAGGACCCATTCGCCCACCCGCTCGTTGTCGCTGTTGCCCAGGGCAATCGGCTTGAGGTTATCAGCGTCGATCTTCAGCACCGCGATATCGGTGTTCGGATCGGTGCCCACGACCTTGGCCACGAACTCGCGCTCATCCTGCAGGCGCACGGTGACCTTGTCCGCGCCCGCTACCACATGGTTGTTGGTGAGGATGTAGCCGTCAGCCGAGACGATGAAGCCGGACCCGGTGCCCTGTTCCAGCCGCGGGCCGCTGTCGGTCGGGAAATTGAAGAACCGGCGGAACTCCCTCGGCACCTGTGGGCTGCGCACCATTTCGGTGTGCTGCGAGCGCACGTACACCACGCTTGGCACCACCGCCTGGGCCACCGCCGCGAAGGCGTTGCTCAGGTCGGCCAGCGGCTTCGCTTCAGGAATGGACGGCGGCGCTACCGGCGTGATGCTGCCGGCCGAAGCCTGGGATAGTTCCTGGGCTGAGCCGCGAGTGGGAAGGTCGAGGAGGCCGGCAAAGAGCAGGCCGAGCGCAAATGCCAGCGCCACGAGGCCGCCGAATTTGAGCCAGTTCTGGGATCGTACGGACATGCGTATGCCACCTGTTCGTGCTGCGAAGGTAGATGTCGAGCCCCGCAGGGCTCTCTCAACTTAATGGGGATGCGCGCGCCGCGCGGGGCGTCGCATCCGGGGCACTACGGAGTGCTGTCGCTGAGCCCCAGCACCGCCGTACCCTGGTCAAACACGACGTCCACCGGGATCCCGGCGGAGCTCAGCCGGTCCAGGTCGCCCCGCAGCTGGGCGTCGATGGCGCCGTACTTCTGCATGTAGGCCTTGACCCCATCGTAGTCACCGTTGCCCTGGAGCCGCAGGATCGTGGCCGAGAGCGAATCGGTGGCCAGGCGCATCCGGTCGGGGTTGACCCGGTAAGTGCCGGTCGCGGAATCCCGGGTGAACGCGCCCAATTCCTTGAAGAAGTTGAACCGCGCGATGTTGGCGCGCCCATGCGCGTCACTGCCGCCGAAGCGGACCGAGCGGAAGATGCTGGCCAGGAAGGTGACGTAGTTGTCCACCAGCTTTGCATCGGGCAGCTCACCCATCGAGTCGAGCGCCGAGATCATGTAGAGCCCGAGGACGTCGGCCTTGCCTTCCTCCAGCGCGCCCGCCTCCTCCTTGAGCGCCGTTCGCACCGTGCCCCGACCATTCAGCGTGTTCTTGATGCCGAGGCCGTGCGCCACTTCATGGAACATGGTGTTCTGGAAGAAGGCGTCGAAGGAGATGTTGGCGCGCTGGTCCGGCGCGATCAGCCGGTCGGCGATCGGCACCAGGATCCGGTCGAACTTGGCCTTCATCGCGTTCTTGAGCTGGAGGCGGCGGGTGCCCTTCTTCAGCTGCACCTGCTCGTCGTTGGGCAGGTTGATGGCGATGGTCTTGGCCCCGACGTTGGCGTTGCCGCCGTAGTACACCGCCTCGTACGCGCCCAGGTCGGCGTTGGAGCCGGGCATCTCGGCTTTGTACTTCGCGTCCACGGGCAATCCGCGCTGCAGCTCCGGAAGGAAGCGGGCGAAGCGCGCCAGCCGCGCGCTCCACTCCTGGTCCTTGATCAGCACCAGGCCCTCGTAGGCGGCCTTGTAGCCGAACAGCTGGTCGTCGTAGCTCTCGATCGGGCCGATCACCACGTCGACCGCGTTGTGCTTCATGTCCATCCAGGCCATGTCGCTGGGCTGGAAGTCGTCGTCCAGCAGTGCGTCGGCACGCATCGACAGGTACTCGGCGAAGT
>DASSTP010000188.1:0-3931 GCA_035707845.1 Gemmatimonadales bacterium
CACATGCGGACGGAACGGGAGCAGGCGCGCCGTGAGCACCGCCGCGCGGACCGGCGGCAGGCGGGATGGCCCGCACCATACCGGCTCGATGCCGAGGTCGCGTAGCGATCGTTCATGGTGCTCGCCGCGCGTGAGCGAGAAGACACGGACCGACACCCCGGCCGCCTGCAACCCTTCAGCCATGCGAATCAGCTGGGTCTCCGCGCCGCCCTGGCCCAGCGTACCTGCCACGAATGCCACCCGCAGGGCCGTCATCCGTGCCTCCGCCGCAGCAAGGGCCCGCGCCGATGCAGCATGACCATCGCGCCGGCGGCGAGGAACCAGATGGCCTTCGTCTGGTACTCGGTGCTGATGAATGCGAGCCCGAGGGTTACGCTGGCCCAGAGGCCGACGCGCAGTGCGGAACGGCGCCGCTGTCGCCATCCGGTCACCGCAAAGGACGCAACGAAGGCAGCGAGGAGCAGTGCTCCCGGTATGCCATTCTCTGCCAGGATCTTGATCCAGCCGGCATGGGCCGACATGCGGCGGTACGCATCCACCGAGGCCAGTCCCGGCCGTCGTCCGAGGCGCTCCCAGGCCTTGGTGAACCCGCCGGTGCCGACGCCAAGCGGATGGTCCTGCGCGATGTACCAGCCGGCGAGTACCAATTCCGACCGATGGCTGGTCTTGTCCCGCATCGTGGCCGAGGAGTCGAACAGGACGGAAACCCGCTTGAATGCGCGCGCCTGCAGGGCGGGGAACGCCGCGGCGGCAACCATCATGACGAGTCCCGCGAGTCCCACCAGGACGGCACGTCGGCTGAGTCCTCGCAGGCAGGCGAGCAGGTACGCCACCGTGGCCGCCGCCATCAGCATGTTGCCGCGGCTTCCGCTCAGGAAGATCCACGCGGCTGTCACGGTGGCGAGCAGTGAAACGAGTGTGGAGCTGCCCCGCCGGTGCGCCGTGAAGGGTGCGGCAAGTGCGAGCGCGACCAGTCCAGCGAGGGGGAAGCCGGCCCACGCGTTCGGGTTGATGGCAGGCAGGCTCTCGCGCTGGATGAAATAGACGGCGCCGCCAGCTGCCGACAGCATGCCGCAGACAATGCCGCACCAGAGCCAGTCGTCGCGCGTCAGCCGGGCTCGGCCGAAATAGGCGAGCAGGCCCAGCACCGCTGCCATGCCCAGTGCATCCTGGAGCCCGCGCGCCCGATCCTGGCTCATGAAGAGCTCGAAGATGAGCAGCAGCAGCAGCGCCTGAAGCAAGCGGAACGGGAGACCGCGCCGGCGCAGGAGGAAGGGGAGGGACACGACAGTCACCGCGAGCAGCCAGTAGTTGAGCGTGTTCCAGCGGAACAGCCCTCCGGTCAGCATGAACGATTGGAGCAGCGGTTCCATGACGCACAGCATCCCGATCGAGAGCAGGCCAACCCGCGGACTGCGGAGCCCCACGACGGCGCCGAGGAAGGCGGTTCCGGCCAGCAGCATGAGGGCGGCACGCAACCCGATGACCAGCGCCGAGCTGAGGACCACGAGCTCAACGATCACGAAGCGCAGCCCGGTGACAGCCGAGGGACTCCCTACCAGCGCTCTGGGCGGGAGCGGGTGCAGTACCGGACCGTGGGCAGCGGCTACTGTGCCCATGCAGCCGTCTCGGAGAGAGTTCTAGGGCTCCATCGCTCCGCCAGCCGGCGGCCAATCTCTTCGCCCCACGCCTCCAGCGTGCGCACCGCCGCGAAACTGTGGCAGCGTCGCCGAAGGGCGCCCCACTCCTGCGGTTCGCTCAGCACGCGCAGCATGCTGTTGGCCAGCGCCTCGGGACTGCCTGGCGGCACCAGCCATCCGCGAGCGCCATCGCCGCCGATTACGGCGCGCGCCGCGCCAACGTCGGTGGCGAGCACCGGGAGGCCCTGGCTCATGGCATCGAGCCATGCCTTGCAGTAGCCCTCGGAATGCGCCGCATGCACATAAAGGTCTGCTGCGGCCAGTTCTGCGGTGAGCGCCGCTCGGTCGAGCTGGCCGGTGAAGCGCACGAGGTCGCACAAGCCGACCCGAGCCACCAGCTCCTCGAGCGCCGCGCGATCGGCGCCACCACCCGCGAGCGTCAGCCGGGGCATGGGCTCGTGCCCCATGGCCCGAAGCCGTGCCAGCGCGGCCACCAGGATCGGCACGCCCTTTTCGGGACTCAGGCGTCCGGCGTAGATGAGGCGGGGCGGAGCCTGCAGGGTGCGACTGAGGTCGGGCGACCCCAGCACCAGCTCCTCAGTGGTAAGCGACGTGGCGAAGAGCCAGTCCATGCCCGGAGCCGGCGGCGCGGTGCCGTCGCCCACTGCGAGCATCACGTTCCTGCCACGAGCCAGCAGCCGCATCGTCTGCCGGGTGACGCGGTTCATGAACGTGGTCTCGCTGTTGGGCTCCCACGAGCCATTGTAGAGCGCGAACACCCGCCGGCGTCGCGCGACTGCGAGCAGGAGCCCGAGATACGGGAGATCGCCTGGCACCGGTGTGTGCACCAGGTCGGCGGCCTGGATCTCCTGCCCGATGCGGCTGAGGTAGTACGGAAGGTGGGCCATCACCGAGAGCTTGCGCCGGAAATCGGCACCGTGCGGGCTGCGAAGCGCCACGACGCGCGCGTCAGGGGGCAGCGGCATGCCGCCTTCGCGTGGCGTTGAGCGCACGATGACGATCGTCATGCTGCTGGCCAGTGCGCGGAGCGACGCCATCTGGGCGGGGAATCCGCCGTAGGAAAGCCAGCGCCCGTCGGGATCCTGCCAGCATTGCTTGAACGACACGACGCAGAGTTTCATGTCGCCGCCGCCTGCGGCATCAGGTCGCGAGGCAAGCCGATGCGAAGCCTGCCCTCGCCGCGCAGCATGGCGGCCTCGCGCAGGAACGGCACGAGGAAGCGTTCATGCTGCGCCGTGTCGCCATGGAGCGAGTGCGGATGTCCATAGGCCACCACCAGCCCGCCGCCCAGGGCCGCCTGGCGCAGGCGGTCGAGCGCTGCATCGCCGAATCCGCATCCCGCATTGAGGCGCACGCAGGCGACGCCGCGAATGCGTCGCACCCGGGCCGGCCGGTCAACCTCGCGGCCTGCGATCCGGTCCACCGCACGGCGCAAGACGGAGCGATATGCCAGCCGGCAGACGTCATAGCCGGTTTCGGCCAGCGCCGAGCAGAGGGTCGTGACGTCGGTGCGCTCCGCCGTCGCCAGGCCACGCTCGCTGCGGCTGAACGACCATGCCGCGGGATAGTCGAATGGCTGGTTGTAGGGCGGCACGAAGCAATGGACCGCTGCGCCGATGCACTGCTCCAGCAGGTCCCGGCTCTGGGCCAGGACGCGCCGAAGCGGCGCCGGCGCGAGCGCGGGCAGCCACTCATGCTCGAGGCCGTGGCTCGCCACTTCGTGCCCTGCCGCGTGGATGCGCCGGATCTGCGCGGCATCGTGGTACGGCCGGCTTCCCGGGCGCGCCGCGGCGCCAACCACGGCAAAACAGGCCGGAATCGCGAATTCGGCATGCAGCGCCAGCAGCCGCTCGGTGCAGGCGAACTCGGCCGCGCCCACCTCTGGAGCCACCGGCAGGCCGCGCCGGCGGTCGGCGTCGGTGCCCCACTGGGTGTCGTAGTCCCAGAACAAGAGCAGCGTACCGGGCGGTCTCATGCGACCTCTCCGCCCGAGGCCGGGTCCGCCGCGCGCGCGCCGGACCGGATGCAGTCGAGCACGCCACGCAGGTATTCGATGGCGCGCCGGGTCCGGCCCGGCCGCAGGAGATCGAGCGCCTCGATCAGCGTCTCCATCGCCATCGCGTAGGTGAACCAGGCCACGTTGCCCTGCCCATCGGCCTGCGCCAGCCGGCGAATCTGCATCCGGTTGCGCAGCATCTCAAACGCCAGCCGCCGCGGATCGGGCCGGCCGCCGCCCTGCTGCAAGTGCAGGAGCCGGGCGCGGCGCGAGG
>DASSTP010000189.1:0-5846 GCA_035707845.1 Gemmatimonadales bacterium
CACGGTGTCGCCGGCGGCGGCCTGAAAGACGAACCCCACCGACGGGTCGATCACATCTGCCATGGTGGCGCGCCCGCCCCCCAGCGCCACGATGGCGCGCCCCACCGCCCTCGGCTCGATGGCAGCCAAGACGCCATCATCGGGCGCCACGAACATCTCCTGCACCGGCGCTGCCGGCAGCCGCTCGGGATGCTCCAGCAGGGCCGGGTCGCCGCCCTGCGCTTCCACAATCTGCATCAGGCGCTCCAGGGCGCGACCAGACTGGATGGTATCGCGCAACAGGTGCCGGCCGGTGGCCGCGTCCGGGGCAATTCCAGCCACGCGCAGCATCTCGATGCCGAGCGCGAAGGTCACGTGCATCAGGTCTTCGGGCCCATGCCCTCGCAACCCCGCGACGGCTTCGCGCACTTCGAGCGCGTTGCCGGCGGCCCGTCCCAGCGGCCGGTCCATCGCGGTGAGCAGGGCGATGACACGACAGCCCCGGCGTTCACCGATGCCGACCATGGTGCGTGCCAGCGTCAGTGCGTCGTCCACCGAGGGAAGGAACGCGCCGCTGCCGGTCTTTACGTCCAGCACCAGGCCGTTCAGTCCCTCGGCCAGCTTCTTTGACATGATGCTGGCGGAGATGAGGGGAATCGATTCGACCGTCGCGGTGACGTCGCGGAGCGCGTACAGGCGCTTGTCGGCGGGCGCAATCTCCGGCGTCTGGCCGATCATCGCGCAGTTGAGGCGGCGTACCTGGGCTTCGGCATCGCGCAGCGAAAGATCGGTGCGAAATCCGCGGATCGATTCCAGCTTGTCGAGCGTGCCACCGGTATGGCCCAGGCCGCGGCCGGACATCATCGGCACGGCGACGCCGGCGGCGGCGAGCATGGGCGCCAGCAGCAGGCTGGTCTTGTCGCCCACACCGCCGGTGGAGTGCTTGTCCACCCGTGGGGTGGCCCAGCCATCGAACTGCAGGCGGTCACCGCTTGCCAGCATGGCGTCGGTGAGCGCGGCCAGTTCCTGGGGCTCGAGCCCGCGGAAGCAGATGGCCATGAGCAGCGCCGACATCTGGTAATCGGGCACGCGGCCCGCGGTGTACTCGCGGATCAGTTCCGCCCACTCGGCCGGTTCGAGCGCGTGTCCATCGCGCTTGCGTTCAATGAGGCGCGGCACAACCATTGATCAGGCTCCGATGCGGGCCAGTACCATGTTCACGAGGTGCTCATGCGGGTGCTCTTGCTCAGTGCGACGCTTGCGGCCAGCGCGATCGCACCGCTGGCCGGCCAGACGGCAGCCGACGAGATCCGGGCTGGCCGGGCGGCACGCGACTCACTCGATGCCGAGGCCGCGCTCCAGCATTTCCAGCGTGCGGCCCAGGTGGATTCGACGAATTACGAGGCCAACTGGCGCACCGCGCTCGCGCTGATCGACGTTGGCGCCGAGACGCCGGACAGCGTCAAGTCGCCAGCGCGGGATTCGATGTATGCCCTGGCTGAAACATACGCGCGCCGGGCCGTGGCGCTGAGACCAGACGATGCCGATGGCCATTTCGTGCTGGCCGATGCCATCGGGCGGGCCTCTTTGACCAAGGGGAAACGGGAGCGAGTCGAGCGCGCCAGGGAGATTCGGGACGAAGCCCTGAAGGCCATCCAGCTCAACCCGAAGCATGATGGGGCCTACCACGTCCTCGGTCGCTGGAACGCGGAGATCATGCGGCTGAGCGGCGTGCAGCGCTTCGTGGCGAAGAACTTCCTGGGGGGCGCCGTGTTCAACCAGGCGTCGTGGAACGGGGCAGTGGCAAACCTGGAGCGCGCGGTGGAGCTGGACCCGCAGCGGATCTTCCACCGCCTCGATCTGGCGCTCGTGTACATGGACCTCAAGCGCTACGCCGAGGCGCAGACCCAACTCCAGCGCATCGCGGCGCTCCCGGTTTCGAACCCGGGAGACCCGGAGTACAAGCGGCAGGCGGCGGAACTGCTGGAAACGCTCAGCGTCAGGCGCTAAACGCTCAGCGGTATTCCGCGATCCGCTCCTTTACCGCGTCCACCCCATCGTCCAGCCGCTCCCGCAACCGGCGCCGCTGCCGGTTGAATTCGCGGCGAGCGCGCGTGCTGGCATCCTCCAAGCGGTCCATGGCATCATCACGCGCCGAACGCGCCCGGCGCGACAGCTCCCGCCTGGTTTCCTCGCCCGATTGCGGCGCGAACAGGAGCGCGATGCCGGCACCCACCAGCGCACCGATGACGATCCCCGAGAGCAAGCTGCCCGCACTTCCTTCTGAGTGGTTGCGTCCCATCCGGTTCCTCCAAGGTCGGTCCTGCCCAAGCATCACACCATGCAGCCCGGCGCACGGTGATCGCGCTCACATCCTGTCCGGACGCCGTCGCGTTTCTTGACGGCTCCATTAATTGTACACCGGGCTGCCGGCTTCTGCACGCTATTCCGCCGAGCCGGTTCCCGCTTAGATTCGGACTCCCACATGGCACCGGGACGGGGCGCATGAGCATCACCACGCAGGACGAAGTCGAGCGGCTGCAGCATCGTGTGCACTCGCTGGAGCAGGAGCGCAGGCACCTGCTCGCAGTGATCGAGATCCTGCAGGAGATCAGCGGATCACTGCACTTCGTGGACATCGTGCAGGCGGTGGCGCGGCGGCTGGGCGAGGCCTTCGGCCTGGACCGCTCGTCCATCTTCCTGTCCGAGCGCGATGGTCGCACCGTGCGCCTGGTGGCGAGTTACGAAGATCCGAGCATCCGCAATTACGTGGTGGACCTGGAGCGGTACCCCGAGCTGCGCCAGGCACTCCAGACCGGCCAGACCGTGCATATCGACGACGTGGCCACGGATGCTTCGTTGCGCCACGCCCGTGGGGCGCTCAGCACCCGCCGGGTCAAGTCCATAACCGTGGTCCCGATTACGTGGCGGGGGGCCGCCATCGGCGCCATTTTTCTCCGCACCTTCCGGGACGGCCACCCGTTCTCGGACGCCGACGTCCGCTTCTGTCAGGTGGTCGCCAGCCTGACCGCACGCGCGTTGCGCAACGCGCACCGGTTCGAGCGGCTGCAGGATCGCCAGGGCGAGCCGCCGGAACTCCGCGGCCGCGAGCGCGAACGCGCTGCCCTCATCGGCTACTTGAGGCGCCTGCTCGATACCTTCTCGGATCGCGAGGGCCCATGGGACGAAAGCGTGCTGGCCCGCGCCAGCGCGGAGGAGATCGAGCGGCTGGTGGGGGTGACCATGGCCGTGGTCGCACAGGAGGCCACCGGCCGATGACCGGGGCTGCCGCCAGTCGCGCGGCCGACGAAGTTGCGCGCCTGCGCCAGCTGATCGACGAAGCCAATCGCGCCTATTACATCGCCGACGCACCGGTCATCAGCGACGCCGAATATGACCGGCTGTTCCGCGAGCTGCAGGCGCTGGAAGCATCGCATCCCGAACTCGCATCCGCCGACAGTCCCACCCAGCGCATCGGCGCCGAGCCCGCCTCGGCGCTGGTCAAGCGCACGCACCGCCGGCCCATGCTGTCGCTGGCCAATGCATTCAGTGACGACGAACTGGCGCAGTGGGAGGAGCGCAATGCCCGCCTGGCGCCCGAAGTCCGCACTGCAGGCTACGTGGTGGAGGTCAAGATCGACGGCACCGCCGTCAACCTCACCTATGCCGACGGCAAGCTGGTCATGGGCTGCACTCGCGGCAATGGAATGATCGGCGAGGACGTGACCGCCAACCTCCGGACCATCGGTGACGTCCCCCTCACGCTCAAGGGCACCCATTGGCCGGCGCTCATGGAAATCCGCGGCGAAGTGTACCTGCCCTACGCCAGCTTCCGCCGCCTCAACGAGCGGCGCGAGCGTGAGGGCGAGCCGCTCTTCGCCAACCCACGAAACGCAGCCGCCGGGAGTCTCCGGCAGCTCGACCCCCGCATCACCCACGAGCGCCGGCCGCGCATGTTCGCCTTTGCCATCGAGCCGATCGAGGGACGGCTCGGCGTCACTGCGCATCACCAGATCCTGGAACGGCTGGAGGAGTGGGGCTTCCGTGTGGAGCCGCATCACCAGCGATTCGCCTCACTCGCCGACGTCCAGGCCGCCGTGGCCACCTTTGAGCATGAACTCCCCGGCCTTCCCTTCCCGGCTGACGGCATCGTGGTCAAGGTAGACCCCGTCGGGCTGCAGGCAGAGCTCGGCATCGTGGGTGGCCGGGAGCCGCGCTGGGCCATCGCCCGGAAGTTCGCGCCCGAGGTGGCCGTCACCCGGCTCAAGCAGATCCGGATCAACGTGGGCCGCACCGGCGCGCTCAACCCCTGGGCGGAGCTCGAGCCGGTGGAACTGGGCGGCGTGATCGTCTCGGCGGCGACGCTCCACAACGAAGACCTCATCGCCCAGAAGGACATCCGCAGCGGCGACTGGGTCGAGGTCATCCGTGCCGGCGAAGTGATTCCACAGGTGGTGGGCCCGCTGCGGGAGCGGCGTGACGGCAGCGAGACGGTCTTCGTCATGCCTGACCGCTGTCCCGCCTGCGACACGCCGGTCGAGCGGCCCGCCGATGAAGCGATGCGCTTCTGCCCCAACGCGACCTGTCCCGGCCGGGTGCTCGAAGGCATCGTCCACTTCGCCTCACGCGATGCCATGGATATCCGGGGGCTGGGATACGAGCGCGTCCGCCAGCTGATCGATGCCGGGTTGATCCATGACCTGGCTGATCTCTACCAGCTGACCGCCGAGCAGCTTGTCGCGCTGGATCGCTTTGCGGAGCAATCGGCCACGCAGCTGGTCGCGGCCATTGCGACCTCGCGCGAGCGGCCGCTGGCCGTGCTGCTGTTCGGTCTCGGCATCCGCCATGTGGGAAAGACCGTGGCACAGCTCCTCGCCCGGCGGTTTGGCAGCATGGATGCGCTGAAGAAGGCGTCGGCTGAGGCCATTGCCGAAACGTCCGGAGTCGGGCCCACCATTGCCGATGCCGTCACCAGCTTCTTCGCCGATCCGCGCAACCGTGACCTGGTCGAGCGGCTGGAGTCGGCGGGGCTCAGGCCGGTGGCAGAGACGGCGCCGACCGACGGTGTGCTGAGCGGGAGGTGCTACGTCCTCACCGGCACCCTGCCCAACCTCTCGCGCAGCGACGCCACTCGGCTCCTCGAAGAGGCGGGAGCCCGGGTGGCCGGCAGCGTCAGCAAGAAGACCGACGCCGTGGTGGCGGGTGCGGACGCCGGCGGCAAGCTGGAAAAGGCGCGGCAGCTTGGCGTCGAGATCATTGATGAAGCGGAACTCTTGCGTCGCGTTGGCCGCGGATCCTAGCTTGGTTCACCCTCTAGCAGACTGGTCCATCATGAGCACTGCGACACTGCTTCCGGAACATCATTGCGTGGGCCTTGGCCGGCGGGCACTCCAGCAGCTGCGTGCCAGCCTCGAACGGGACACCGGCCCGCAGGCCGCGGCCTACCTGCAGGAAGCGGGCTTTGCCGGAGGCGAGGAACTCTTTGCCGCATATTCGGCGTGGCTGGAACAGGCGCACGGGGTGCAGGCGCCCGGCCAGCTCGATGCCGGGCACCTGAGTGAAGTGCTCTCACGCTTCTTTGCGGAAACCGGCTGGGGGACACTGCAGGTGAGCCAGCTCGGAGACGTGTCGCTGGCCCTCGACTCCGAGGACTGGGCGGAAGCGAGCGAGGGCGCCGGGGCCAGTTACCCATCCTGCCATCTTTCCTGCGGATTGCTCGCCGACTTCCTTGGCCGCATGGCGGGCGAGACCGTGGCGGTGATGGAGGTGGAGTGCCGCTCCAAGGGCGATGCCCGCTGCCGCTTCCTCGCCGGCTCTCCCGATTCCCTGGCCAGCCTCTATGACCGGATGGCACAGGGGATGGGGTA
>DASSTP010000190.1:0-7369 GCA_035707845.1 Gemmatimonadales bacterium
ACCGGCCCAGGGCAGGCGGGCGGTCATGCCAAACAGCATCCCGCGCCACGGATTGCCACCGTCCTGCAGCATCTCTCCCATCAGCCCGAACGGAATCCCTGACATCTCCACCAGCCAGTAGTCGGGCGGCGAGTTGTAGTCGAAGTATTCGCCAAACCAGAGCCGGTCGATGTAGGGAAAATGTTCCAGGTACAGGTTGGCGCTACTGGCAAAGCCGTCATTCGGGTTGTACTGGTTGGCCGAGTGCAGGTCGATCAACGGGGCAGGGCGGTTGCGCTCGAGTACCCGCCGGATTCGCTGCATGGTGATCCGGTCGAACGCGACATCATCGAGATAGAGCCCATCGATGCCGACGTGCCGTGCCAGCCAGTCGAGGCCCTCGACGTAATGGTTGTGCCAGCGCGAAATGCCACTGGTGACCAGCGCCACGTCCCGACGCTCCGGCACCACCCAGCCGGGGATGTAGTTCTCGACCACATGCTCCTGCAGCCATGAGTGCCCGCCGCCGGGGCCGCCAGCCAGGACATCGGTGCCGAGACTCCGCAGCGCCCAGAGTTCCGGCGCCCGGTTGGTGAGTTCACGGACCGTGTAGTAGATCTTGACTCGCATCCCTGCAGAGTGCGCCGAGTCGATATAGGCCTTCATGGCCCGGGGCCGCAGGAAGGGATAGTTGATGAACGGATTGATGTCGGTCGCGTGGTGCACGTTGATGACGTTGGCGCCGGCGGCCCTGACGGTGTCAATCGGTTCGTACGCGTGAAAGAACCGGGTCGCGAAATGCGCCGAGGGATTGATGGGATGGAACGGCGTGATGAGCAGGCGAAGGTCGAATCGAACGGTGTCGCCCGCGGTGAAAGTGCGCGACCCGCTGGTGCAGCGCACCCGGTACTCCCTGCCTTCCCGGGCAAAGTGGCACCGGCCCTTGCCCCCGTTGTCCCACGATTCCGGCATGACCAGCGGCCGCAGCTGATAGAAGTTGGTATTCAACGGCCGGACATAGTGGTTGTCCTTGAGGGTAAACTGGACGCCGGCGCTGACGTCGCCCAGCCAGGCAGCGTCCTGGTTGCGCTTGACATTCCACTGCCAGTCATACGTGTCAGGCGCCCGGCCGCCTTTCTCGTTCATGCCCATGAGGTAACGCACCACGTCACCGCGGAGCGGAATGTCGAGCGCCACATCTACCACCGGGAGCTCACGCGTTGCCACCAGGCCGATCTCGTACTCGATGGCGCCATCAAAATCGAGCTCGGCCTGCAGCTGCATCGTGAGGTCCCCCGCCTGCGACGTTGCCTGCCAGACGGCCGCGCCGGGCAGCTCGCGGAGCATCCGCACCCCTGTGTTCTTCCATGTCAGCGGTGCGCTATCCGCGCCAGTCACGGTGATCGCGATCGGCGCCGCCAGCATGGCACGACCTTTGTCACCGATCTCGGTCATTGTCGAACTGAAGAAACTTTCGATCTGGGCAGGCAGCCCGCTCGGGGCGAGCGTGATACGGCGACCGAGGATGCTGACGGCAGTTCCGTGAACGGCGACTGACGTGTACGGTTTCACCAGTCCGGTGTCCAGGGCCAACTTCGAATCAAGCCAGCGGAGCCGGGAAAGGCGCCACGGTTCGTCATCGCCATGATCGGCGATCAGCTCGGGCCTCACGGTGAGCTGGATTGGCAGGATCACCCTGTGCCCGGCCGCCGTCACCGTGACGCTACCGCGGTACTCACCGGCGGCGATCGAATCCGGCACCAGTACTCCGCACCAGAGCGGTTGCACATTGCCGGCCGCCACCATCACGTCACGGTCATACGCCTCGCCCCGCCAGTTCACTCCGTGCGTGTTGAACGAGCTGAATTCCCCCCGGCCGATCCGCCGCCCGCCGGGTCCCGTCAGGTCATCGAAGCTCACCGTGACGTGGTCCAGCGAGTCCAGTGCCCAGAGACCCAGCTGGAAGGCCAGGAACTCGCCCCGCTCGGCCGTCGCCTGCACGGGTTGGTTCGGGCCTGCTCCTGCCCATCGGTGCGGCAGCTGGTGGCGCATGCGGATGGCATGGAGCCGGTCTTCCGGGAACAGCAGAAAGGGAGCACCCGCCGCGCTCGCGCGCAGGTGAGCTACTTCCTCCGGCGAGGCGATCTCCTCCATGGGATAGAACACGTCCATCGAGTCGGCCGCCTCGAAGCGGAGAACGTCGGCCGCCGGCAGGGAACGCCAGCGCCCCGACGTGAGGTCGCGGTCCCCCAGGTGGTTGGCCGTGAGCCAGGCTTGGCTGGCGGTGGAATCGGCGGCGGGATACGTGATCTTCGGATAATTGGACTTGACCGTACCGGTGTAGGGCATGTCATACAACCAGTATTCGCCCGCACCGGCAGTCGGCTCGAACGCGATGTCGCCCGACATCTGTGTCGAGCTGATCACCCGCACGTTGCGCACGCGCGTCGTGCGATTGGCCGGGTAAATCAGGACCTGCTTCGTCTCCGGGTGCCGATCGCGCCGACGCCAGGGGATATGCGCCCGAACGGCCGAGGCAGATTCTGCCACCGTCAGTACCACACGATGATTGCCGAATGAATCGGGATTCCAGCGGGCAACCGAGTGGGCGGGCTCCTGTGCCGTCGCGCTGCTGGTGGCGGCGGCGAGGAACGTGATCACCAGCAGGGCAATGTTCCGGATCATTGGTCAACCTCTGTGGGGAGATGACGGGCCGCGCGCTCCAGCTCCCGGCGCTGCGCGAGCAGCGACTGGAGCAACCGAAGTTGCGTGCGCGCGCGTCGAAGGTTCTGCTCCGGGTCACTCGCGCCGTAATAGCTGTCGCCCTGCAGGTAATCGGTCAGGAACCGGACCGCCTGCTCCAGGGTGATCGCGCAGCCAGCCAGCACCGCGCATTCGCGCTCGCGCGCGCTGAGGGCGCTGCCAGCGCCGAGGTACCATCCTTCCAGCGCCGCCAGCACCAGCACGGGCTCGGCCCGGACAGCGGTCAGGTCATGCGCATCCTCTGCAGTGGGACTTGCCAGCGAACGCAGGAGGTCGCCCACGTCGGACAGCGCCGAACCCGGCATCACGGTGTCGAGATCCACGACCGCGAGAGGAGCGTCGTGCGCATCGAGCAGCACGTTGGCCGCCTTGGCGTCGTTGTGGGTCACGCGGACGGGAATGCCTTCGGAGCCGACTATTGGCAGCTCGGTGATCAGGGTACGGTGTTGCCGGCAGGCAGCGATCTCTTCCGCGACTCGTGACCCGCGGCCCGCGGCATCAGCTCTCGCCGCGTCTTCCAGCCGCTCGAAATACCACGCGATGTCATGGAAGTGTGTGATGGTGCAGGACAGTGGCGGCCCGGCGTAGTCGCGGAGCAATTCCAGAAAGGTGCCGAAGGCGAGTCCCGCCGCGAACGCCGCTGCCGGGCTGATGTCGCAGGCGTGAACGGCGGTCCCGGGCAGGTAGGGGAAGGCGCGCCAGATGGCGCCATCGGGGGCGGTGCACCATGGCGCGCCGGCGTGTGTGGGCACCAGCACGAGTTCATGCTGCAGCGGCAGTCGTGCCCGCCGCGATGGCGGCGTGGCTTTCAGATGGTTGGTGACGGCGCTGATGTTGGCCATGAGGCCGGTGCCGTCCGGAAAGACCCGGGGATTCAACCGCTGCACCAGATAGTCGTGTTCGGCGGCGCCGCTGGAGCAGCGGACCCGGTACGACTGGTTGATGTGGCCGCCCGGTACCGGCAACACGGCGTACGGCTCGCCGTCGAAGGCAAAGGTGCGCACCTCGGCCGGCGTCAGCTCCATAGCCGCTCGGGGTACATGCCCGCCGTCACCAGGCGTTCGAGTGCATCGCGGACGCCGGGCAGGTCGTCGTGGTACGTGATCCCGAACCACCGGCTCCGCGGCGCCAGGACCCGGACGCACCGGTCCCCGTGCTCGAGGACGTCCTGGATGGCCACGGGCAGGGGAAACTCATCGCGCCGTAGATTGGCCCGGGCCAGGAACCGGTTGAATCCGGCGTGCAGGTCCGGAAAGATGGATCGGTTGAAGGCCCAGAAATTCATGGACACCAGTTGCTGCTCCGCGAGAATGCGCGGGCCCGCTTCACCCAGCCCTACGATCGAGCCGTCATCGGCCCGCGAGATCTCCAGCATTTCCTCGATGGATTCCAGCGCTCCCGTGGGTGTCACATGCAGCGCGCCGCGATTCACCCCGCCGGCCGGCGAGAGCGTGTCCGCCAGCAGGTAGCCGACCAGCGACCAGTCGAGGCGATTGGTGCGAAGGAATGTGGCGACAGACTCGAAGGCCTCACGCCCGTAGAAATCATCCGCATTGACCACGGCAAACGAACCGCTCACCGAGCCTTCCGCGGCGAGCACCGCGTGGGCCGTGCCCCACGGCTTCTGGCGCTCCTCGGCACCGGGCGCGCCGGCCGGAAGTTCCAGCCGCTGCAGACAGGTGGTCCACGGAAGGGACGACGGCAGGCGGCTCTCCGCAAAGGCCCGGAAGTCGGCCTGCATCTCGGGCCGGATGACGAATATCACCCGGCCGAACCCGGCTCGGCGGGCATCGTAGAGGGAATACTCCAGCAGCGTCGCCCCGCCGGGCCCGACGCCGGTGAGCTGCTTGAGGCCGCCGAAACGGCTGCCCATGCCGGCGGCAAGGACCACGAGATCGGGCGCGGCTGATGCAGCAGGGTCGGTGGCCATTCGTGGAAGAGTAATCGCGCTGTTACGTTATCCGCATGACGCGCTGCGGACGAATTGCGCTGGCCGGTGCGCCCAATGCGGGGAAGTCCACCCTGCTCAATGCCCTGGTCGGCGCCCACCTGGCCATCGTGAGCCCGCGGCCCCAGGCGACGAGACTTCCGGTGGTGGGCCTCCTCACCGAAGGGGACACGCAGTTTGTCTTTGTGGACCTGCCCGGGCTGCTCGAGCCCGGCTACCTGCTGCAGGCGCGGATGATGGCGGCCGCTCAGGAAGCGCTCGCCACCTCCGACCTGATCCTGCACCTCCATCCTGCGCCCGAAGCGCCGGCCCCGGATTTCGTGCGCGCCGCGCGACTGGAGGAGGCGCCGGCCGCGCCGGTGCTCCTGGTCTACACCAAGGGAGACCTCACCGATGCGGCAACGCGGGCGCGGCTCGAGCAGGGACCGCCGCTCGCGAGCGTCGTCAGCGCCCGGGAGCCGGAATCGCTTCGTCTCCTGCTCAACCGTATCCGGCCGCTTCTGCCCGAGCGAGAATTCGCCTTCGACCCGGATGACGTGGGCACCCAACCGCTGCGTTTCTTCGTGACCGAATACCTGCGGGAAGCCGCGTTTGAGCTGCTCCTGGACGAGCTGCCCTATGCCTTTGCCGCTGAGGTGGAGGAGTACCGGGAGTCGGAATCGCCGGTGTACATTCGAGTGACGCTGTTCGTCGAGCGTGAATCCCAGAAAGGCATGGTGGTGGGCCGGGGCGGGCGAGCCATCAAGGCCCTGGGCGAGCATGCCAGGCGCCGGCTCGAGGCGCTGCTCGGCACCCAGGTGTACCTGGATCTCTGGGTCAAGGTGCTGCCCAAGTGGCGCCGCAGTGCACACGCTTTGACACGTTTCGGGTTTCCCATCGCGGAATCGGAGTCGTCATGACCCTCAGCCCAGAACTGCTGGAGATCCTCGTTTGCCCGGCCTGCAAGGGCGAGCTCGAATACCACGAAGATCCTCCGGAAACGCTTACCTGCCGTGCCTGCCGCCTGGTCTATTCGGTGGAGGACGGCATCCCCATCATGCTCGTGGACGAGGCGAAGCCGCTTGACTGAGCCGGGCGGCAGTCCCAGCGAGGCTGCGCTCGTTGACGCTGCCCGGGCCGAGGCGGTTGCCCGCGGGAGCGACGCGATCTCAGCCGAACACCTGTTGTTGGTGGCGCTCGCCACGCCGGAGGCGGAAGCGGCGCTCCGGAGCGCGGGTGTTGAGCCCTCGGACCTGCGCCAGCGGGTCGAGGCAGGGCTTCGTGCCGGCAAGGGCGACACCGCGCCGGACGCGCTCACGCTCTCGAGCCAGGGTCGGCGGCTGGCGGCTGCGGCCGAGCGCGAGGCCGCAGCCCGCAGTGAGCCGGCCAGTACAAATCACCTGCTGGTGGCGGCGTTTGCCGAGCCGCGCGGCTCCCTTGCGCGCGCGCTGGCCGACCTTGGCGTGTCGCCGAGGACAGTGCGTGAGGCGGCCTACGAGGCGACCGGCCTCGCGCCCCTTCCTCGCGAGCAGCGGCAGCGCGAGCGGCAAGCGGCGCCTGCGCCGGACATCCAGGAGCCGGCTCAGATCACTCCGCCAGCAGGGCCGCCTGCGCCCGAGCCCAGCGCCGAATCCCTGGCATCGCCCCAGGTTGAGCGCACGGCCCCGGCGGAGCCGACCGAGGCAAGAAACCGGCGGGCAAAAGGGGAACGACGCCGGGAGCGAGCGCCGGGCGAGAAGCGGCCGGAGCGCCAGCGCGAGCCAAGGCCCTCAGCTGGTGCCGCTGTAGCCCCGCCGCCGGCAGCGCCCTCCTCAACAGAGGTCCAGGTCAAGCCAAGACGCCCGCTCAAGCACCTTCGGAAGGACCCGGACGCCTGGGGGCCGCTCTGGCGTCGGCTGCTGCTCCTCGCGGTGCCGGCGGCGTTGTGGGCGCACTATTCGGGGCAGGGTCCGCTGGTCGTCTTCCTGCTTTCCTGCGCTGGTGTCATCCCGCTCGCCGGTTTCATGGGCGACGCCACCGAGCATCTCGCGGCCCATACCGGCCCGACGGTGGGCGGACTGCTCAACGCCACGTTTGGCAACGCGGCCGAGCTCATTATCGGGCTCATGGCGCTGCGTGCGGGTGAAGTGGAGCTCGTCAAGTACTCCATCACCGGCAGCATTCTCGGCAACCTGCTCCTCATCATGGGCCTCTCCCTCGTGGCAGGCGGGCTCCGCAGCAGCGAGCTGCGCTTCAGCCGGACGGCGTCCGGCATGAGCGCGGGCATGCTGGCCGCGGCGGTGGTCGGGCTGGTGTTCCCGGCGCTGCTGCACGCCTCTCATCCGGCCCAGGCGCGGCTTGCCGACCTCCGGGTGTCCGAGGCTGTGGCGGTGGTCCTGGTGATTACCTACGGCTTCTCGCTCTTGTTCACGCTCAAGACGCACAAGTGGCTCATGAGCGGCGACCCGCACGAGATGCCGCGGCGGGTCTGGAGCGTGGGGAAGGCGGTGGTGGTCCTGGCAATCGCGACCGCCTGTATCGCCGTTCTGTCCGAAATGCTGGTGCACAGTGTGCAGGGAGCCGGGGACGCCCTCGGGCTCGGGACGGTGTTTGTGGGCCTCATCATCATCCCCATCATCGGCAACGCCGCCGAGCACGCGTCGGCCGTGCTGATGGCCCGGCGGGGCAAGATGGACCTTTCGCTGCAGATTGCCTACGGAT
>DASSTP010000191.1:0-10517 GCA_035707845.1 Gemmatimonadales bacterium
ATGAACTGGCTGCCGCCGTCGCGCTGCATCCGGTCGAGATACACGCCGACGTCGGGCTCGGTGCCGAGGTACGGCGCCTGGGCCGAGATCTCCCCACCGCGCCGGGTGAATTCGGCCGCGAAGCGCTGGCGCACGCCGCGCCCGTATGGGTCATTCAGGTAGAGCACCGTGCCGCGCGACAGGCCGAGCCGCTCGCGGATCCAGCGGGCCAGCGCCTCTCCATGCTCGTTGTCGCTGGGGCAGACGCGAAAGGTCCATGGTCCCGCCTGGGACACCTCCGGCGCGGACGACGACGGCGAGATCGCCACCACCGGATTGGCGCCGCCGTTGTAGACCGGCGCCGCGGCGAGCGTGGTACCGGAAAAGAGGTGGCCGACCACCGCTACGGCCTTGCTCTCGTACAGTTCGGCGGCGGCCACGACCGCCGAGTCGGCGTTGCCGTAGTCATTGCGCTCGAGCAGCTGGAGCGGACGGCCGTTGATACCGCCGGCGGCGTTGATCTCCTCGACGGCTAGTTCGGCGCCGAGCTTCATGGGCCGGCCAACGGGATCATCAAATGCGCCAGCGAGGCCAACTGTGATGGGCTTGGAGCTGCTGCAGGCCGCGAGCGCACACAGCACCGTGGCCGGCATGAGACGGCGAAACTGGGGCACTCAATCTCTCCGCAAGCGGGCGAACGCTGCCGCCCCGCCGTGGATGGGATGGGGGGAAACTGCCCACTAGGTTAGGGAATGAGGCCACAAAAAAAAAGAGGCCGCCTTCCGGCGGCCTCCGTAGTGCTCCGCATTCAGCCTCCCTGCGGCCGGCTCCTGCCCCAGGCATCCAGCACGCGGCCATCCACCAGGCTCACCGAGGCGACCCGTTCGCCGCCACCCACGCGCCAGGTGAGCCGCATCATCCGGCCCTGCCGAACCCACTGCATCATCCACTGCGGGCCCTGCACTTCGGCACCCACCCGGCCGTAGGCGCGCTCGAGGGCGTTGCGCCAGCCATCCAGCTGATCCGGGCCCATGTCCGACGACAGCGTCAGCACCGCGGCGGTCGAATCGATGGCGGAGAGCCACACCTTGACGTTGCTGCCGCGCACCGGATCGGGGACCGTGCCCCGGCATTCCATGACCCGGCGGTCCCGCCGTGCACGATCGCACCGCAGCGACGAACCTCCGAGCACCTGCATGCGCGACGCCACGTCGGCGAGCGGATCGCCAGCGTGGAAACCCAGGAACTGGAGCGCGCTGGTGTCGGGTGCAATCTCCTGCGCCCGGGCGGGAGCAGTGTCAGCGGCCATGACAATGAGCGCGGCAAGTGCCGATGCAATGGCGAGCTGGGCGAACAGGCGACGTGGGTGCATGGAGGCATCCAGGCAAAGGTCGGGGGATGGCACCGCAAGAAGAACACCGCGGGGCGCACGTAAGGGCAAAGCCACAGCTTTGTCCCTACGCGCACCCCGCGGTGGGCGCGCAATGGCGCGGAGATCAGGCCTTTCTGACGTTAGCCGCCTGGAGCCCCTTGGGGCCCTCGACGATGTCGAACTCGACCTGGTCACCTTCGGAGAGCGACCGGAAGCCGTCCATCGTGATAGCGGTGTGGTGGACGAAGACGTCCTTGCCGCCTTCCTGCGCGATGAACCCGAAGCCCTTCGCGTCATTGAACCACTTTACCGTGCCCTTCGCCATTGCGGAAAACCTCTGCTGTAGGGGGCCAATGGCCCCGGTCAGACCCCTGGCCCGGGTGGCCAGGTAATAAAAAGACCGTCGGAACGACTGTCCGAACGGCCGTCGTGCATGATGCAATCAGGAATAGGAAGGTGCCTGCAGTGTCATGTTCTAAGCTGCGGCGGGGTTTGGAGGTTGTCAATATGGCGGGGGCGTGAGGCGTGAGGCCTGGGGCTTGAGAGGACCCGTGACCCTTAAGCCCCATGCCCCATGCCCCATGCCCCATGCCCCACGCCCCATGCCCCATGCCCCACGCCCTATCATGCCCTCACCAGCGCCTCCCCATGCCTCACCTCGTGCGCCAGCAGCCAGCGCTTGCGGTTGAGGCCGCCCCCGTAACCCACCAGCGCGCCGCGGGCACCCACCACCCGGTGGCAGGGCACCAGGATGGCCAGCTGGTTGGCGCCCACCATCTGTCCCACGATCCGTGGGTGCAGCCCCGTCGCCCTGGCAATGTCGCCATAGGTACGGGTGTCCCCGAAGGGGATGCGGCACATCTCCCGGGTCACGGCTGCCTGCGCCTCGGACAGGCCGAACCAGCGCTCGAGATACGATGGGAAGCGGAAACGCTTGAGCCGGCCGGCGAAATAGGCGTCCAGCGCGGCCGCGGTCCGGGGGCACGATGCCTCATTCACCCGGATGTCGGGCGCAGCCCCTCGCACCTGCACCTGCCATTGCAGCCGCCCGGAGCGACCGGGAAAGCCGACCACCAGCGGTCCCTCAGGCCCCTCGACCAGGCTCAGCGGCCCGATCGGGGAGGCGTAGGTGGCGGTGGTGAGGGTGAGGGGCACGGATGAAGATGGTGGACAGTTGGACAGGTGGACAGGGGGACAGGGGGACAGTCTACGCGAACTGTCCATCTGTCCAACCGTCCATCTGTCCAACTATCTTTCCCCCATGCCCACACCATCAACGCTCGTCATCCGTTCCTTCGCGGACCGGTCCGAAGGACTGGCGCACTTTGTCATGCGGGCGGGTGAGGCGCCGAGGCTGCTCGCCTTCGACGATGCCTACGGCTGCCCGGTGGACAACGCCCTCGCGGCGCTGGAGTGGACGGGGGCGGTCGGCATCCTCCGGGACGAGGACATGCTGCACGCCGCCCGGCTTACCAGCGAGACGGCCGCCGCCGTCATCGAACGGAAGACCGATGACGGCTCGCGCTGCTTTGTCTACCTGGGCCCGCGGCTGGACGCCCCGCCGATGGACGTCTTCGAGGGGGCCGTGCTGTTCGACGAACCTGGCGTCAAGGCGGTGGAATTCAACCAGCGGGCGCACGCGGTGGCGCACTTCCTGCGAGCCACCTCGGGCGCCGGTGCGCTGGTGGCAATGCTGGGACGGCGGGCGCCCGAAGTGCGATACCTGCGCCGCTGGCTTGGCCCGATTCTGGAACACATCGAGCCACCCTGCGCCATGGTTGGCGGATGGTTTGCCGTCAGCTCGGCCGGGGTGCTCTTCACTGCCAACGGGGATGAATCCTCCTGGCGCTATGTCGAGGTGGGCGCGGAAACATGAAGTCGCTTCTCTCCGGTACGGCCGTGCTGCTCGTCCTGCTCCTGACGGGCACATCAGCAGTGGCAGCCCAAGCTGCCGTCGTTCAGCCCGATCGCCCGCTCACACCGGATGAAACCGAGCTCCGGTCGGCGATGTACCAGCTCCGTGACACGCTGGCCATGCTCTCAGGTGCGGTGTCGCGCATGTCGCGCGACTTCCGCCAGACATCCTCGGCCGCGCTCATCTCCCGCGCGCGTCAGATCGAGCTCTGGTGTCAGGCGGGAATCCGGAACATCCCGAAGGCCGAGCAGGAAGTGAAAACCCATCCGATGAAGACCCGGCTGGAAACCGCGCAGCAGCAGCAGTTGCTGAAGGCATACGGCGCACTCCACGAGGAACTGTCCGCGTGCAGCAGGACGTTCAGCGCCATGGCCCAGCCGGGCAAGGGCGAAGAGGTGCGGGGTTACGGCAACGCCCGGCTCGAATCGCTGCGGGCGGGTCTCAAGCACTACGGCCGGGAAGCAGATGACTTCTTCAGCGCGCTCCGGATCCCCAACCGGCCTCTCGGCGCTGGTCCAAACCCCTTCAACAATGGCTGAGTCGTGTGGATACACATCTCCACACGGTGTGGAAAGTAGCCGCCAGGCGCTGGCGGCACAGCCACTTGGCGATCCACACTTCTTCCACATTGAAGTGAGCTAAACCGAATAAAATCAGGCACTTGCGCGATTCATCGCCAAGTACGATACTGAGTCCACGCGATTCGTCACGTGTGCGGACTCCGGGTTCGTGCGGCGAGCGGAGCGCGGTCTGGCTGGAGACGCGGTTGAGACGGGCGAACTTCCCAAGGGTATCGTCAGTCGCCAAGACCGAGAGAGATCCAGTTGGACAGGCGGGGCCAGTCGCGTGCCTCGTCCACCCCGATCTGGCGCCTCGGGGTGCCGTGTGAACGGCCGGTCCGCGACTCGGCCGGACTCGCAGCGCCAGCAGTGATGAACCAGGTGGGACGGCCATCCGGCCTGGGAATCAACGCTGAAGCCCCATCCGTGTCCTCCCGATCGGGCAACCGTCGGCGGCACCAGGGAGAAGAACGGCGGCGCAAGCTCCGACTTCAGCCTGTCATTGCGAGAAGCGGCCATCCAGCCACGACTGGGTGGCCGTTTCGTTTTACGAAAGTCGGAAAGACGGGAGGGCGGAAAGACGGGAAGTGATCATTCCTCCAGATCTTCCCGCCTTCCCGCCTTCCCGTCTTCCCGTCCCCAGCCAAACCTCCCCCGATACCCCCGCCGCCCATCCAGTTGCCACGGCTTCCGGCTCGTGACCAGCGCATCGGCGCTGAAGTTGGCGGGATCGCCCAGCACGTCGGCCATGCTGGCGGACTTGGCGCTGGCGTTGTCGGCGAAGTGGAGGATCTCTGCCTCGAGCGTCATCGGCCGGACGGCCGCCCCGAACTCTTCCTTGCCATGATGTGACAGGATCATGTGCTGCAGCAGGTCGGCCTCGCCATCGAGGCAGGGCGCAGGGGTGCACTCGCGGAGCCGCCGGTCGAACATGAGCGAGCCCAGCACCACGTGCCCGCAGAGCCGGCCCACGTCGGTGTAGTCGAACACGCCGTTCCAGCGGTAGCACTCCAGCTTGCCGATGTCGTGCAGCAGCGCGCCGGCCAGCACCAGGTCCTCGTCGCCCTTCGCGACCTTGGCGATGGTCCGGCCGATGGCTGCGACTTCCGCCACATGCTTGAGCAGGCCACCGAGTTCGGCGTGGTGGCCCACGGGACTCGCGGGGCACTGCTCGAACCGCCGCCGGAAGTCATCGTCATCGAAGAAGAGCGCCAGCACCGTGCGCAGGCGTGACCCGGCCACCGCGTGGCGCCATTCGTCCAGCTTGCGCCAGTACTGGTCGGTGTTGCCCGCCGATGGCAGCAATTCGCTGAGATCCACCTGGCCATCCGGCAGCACCCGGATGGAGCTGATGCACAGCTGTTGCTTCCCGCGGAATTCGCCGACCTCACCGATGACCTGCGCCACGAGTCCCTTGCTGATGCCCGCCACCCGCTGCTGGTCGGCGCCCCAGAACGGCGCCGACTCGATGCGGCCGCTCGCATTGCTCAGGGTGAGGACCGTGCAGTCCTTGTCGCCGCCATAGGAGCGGGTCTGGACGTCCCATACCAGGAAGGCGTGCTGGAGCCGCTCGCCCACGGCGAGCTGTTTCAGGTTGTGGATGGTCATGACCGGCAAACTTATCGCCGGGTCGTGACAACCGATAGCTCGCGCCCCGTGGCGGTGCTAGTTTGCGCGCATGACCGAATCGCAGCACGTGCTGCTCCTCGATGGTGACGACCGGCGCCGGCGCGCGCTCGCGGCCATGTTTCGTGCCGCCGGCCACGTGACGATCGCGGAACGGACCGGTCCGGCCGCCGTCGAGGCGCTGGTGGCCGGGCCCGATGCCGCCACGCCGGGGTTCGACGTGCTGGTGCTGGACCTCTCGCTGCCGGGTCTCGACGTGAGTGCGCTCCGCCGCGCGGTGGCGCCGGGTGTCACCACGCCTCCCGATTCGCTGGACAGCGCCGAGCGCCGCCACCTGGTGCGCGCGCTGGAGCATACCGGCGGCAACCGCCGACAGGCGGCGCTGCTGCTGGGGATCTCACGCTCGACGTTGTTGAACAAGATTCGGCGGTACGGGCTGGCCTCGATCGGGCGCGGCGTGTAGGGGCAAAGCCTTGGCTTTGCCCCTACATGCCGCGTCACCGCACTATCCGCATCCGCCCCAATCGCGACAATACCATCGACCGCGTCACGCCCCGGTACGTCACCGTCCAGGTGCCGTTCGACACACCGAGACCGATGGCCGTAGGAGTCACGAGCACGCTGTGCGAGGGGCCGGTGAGCGTGACGTTGCGCGTCTGCGGCCCCGGCTCGCTCCACCAGGCCACGGTATCGCCATGCTCCACCAGCCCGATGGTGAGGCTGTCGGGTCGGAGATGGAGCACGGCAATCCGGCTTCGGGTGGTGGCAATCATGCGGGCTCGCATGTGCGCGCGGGCCAGCCGCTGCACTTCCGACTCCACGGTGATGCTGGCCAGCGGCCGCTCGAGCTTCGGCATCGTGATGAGGAACAGCAGCCCCACGATCACGACGACCACCAGCACTTCCACGACAGAAATTCCCTTGCGCATGGCGGCAACTTTGCACGCCAACGTGCGGTATCCATCACCGCCGTTCTGCGCAACGGGGCGGGAATACGCGCGGCACTTGCCCGAGTCCGCAGGCAGGGGCATGTTAGCGAGCGTCTGGCGTCTGGCGTCTGGCGTCTGGCGTCTGGCGTCTGGCGTCTGGCGTCTGGCGTCTGGCGCTCAACGCTCACCCTCTCAGGAGACCCCGTGCAGATTGGCCTGCTGGATCCAGCGCTCGATCAAGGGCACGGCGCACTCCACGCCGTGTTTCAGGCCAATGCGCGCTTCGCTGCCACCAGTGGCGAGGAGTCCCTTCGCCTCACCGCGCTGGGCGCCTACCTTGTGATGCGGCTGGTGGCCCGGACGCTGGAGACGGCTGGACGCGACGACCCGGCGCTCGAACTCCAGCGGCGCAGCACCACGCTGTTCGTGGACAACCTGCCCACCACCGTGGCCGAATGCGCCCACCTCCGATTTGTCCTTGGTGCGGTGCCAAGTGAGGAAATGGAGCTGGTGCCGCTGCGGCGCGCGCTGCTGCGCTATGCCGGGTGGCTCGAGCGCGAAGGACGGCTCGACATGGCCCTGGAAGCGCTGCGGCTTGCCGCGCGTACCTGGAATGCCGAGATCCCGCCGCGGGACTTTACCGCGCTGGCGCTGGAGGTGGGCCGGGTGAACCGCCAGCTGGACCGCCTGCTCCTCGCCAGCGATGCCTATCGCGCTGCCTCGGCGGCTGCCCGCCACACTGGCGACCGCCTCGCGCAGCTGCGTGCCCGGCTCGGCGACATATCGGTGCGCCGGCTGGAGGGACGGACTGACGGGCTGGAGCAGGAGCTTCGCGCGCTGCTCGGGGAGTGCCAGGTTGATCCCACGCTCGGCTCGCTGGTCCCCCTGATTCACGCCGACCTGGGCGCGCTCTCCGGTGCCGCCGGCCGGCCCGATGACGCCGTTCGCGCCATGGTACAGGCCACCCGTGAGGCGCGATCGGTGCCCGAACGCCTGCAGATGCTGGCCGGGCTCGGCCGGATCCTGCTGGAGCTCGGTGTCCGCGACCTTGCCGCCAGGTTGCTGGAACATGTGGCCGCGCGCTCACCCGACCGGCTGGTGCGGGCAGGTGCGGAGGTCGAGCTCATGGACATCGCCGCGCGTGACGGGAACCGGCTTGGATTCGAGCGGCTCCGTGCAGGCCTGGCCCGCTTGATCTGGCGGCTGCCGGCCACGATGCGAGCGGAATTCCACTATCGCGCCGGACTCGGCTTTTACCGGTTCTCCCAGCTGGCCCGCGCACGGCGGAGCTGGTCGGCGGGGCGGACGCTGGCCATCCGGCAGGGACTGGACCAATGGGTTGAACGCTTCCGGCGCCTGCAGGATTCCGAGGGCGAGCAGGCGCACATGGCTGGCGCCGGGGACCCACACCCCTGGACCGGCCGGGAGGCGCTGCTGCGCGAGGTGGGCGGCCTGCTTCACCCGGCGTCCCGGCCCGTCATGCCCGCCGTGGAACTCGTATGACCGCGCCTTCCATGCAGCCGCCAACCGATCCACTGACGACCCTGCGCGAATACCGCGCGCTGGCTCCGTGGGGCCTCCGCGATCTTGCTGCCGTGGCCGGCGCCATTCTCGACGCGTCGGGCGTGACGCCGATCAATGCCGCCGCGCGCGCCCTGCCAACCGAGCGCACCATCCGGTTCTACGTGACCCGTCAGCTGGTGGCGCCGCCGGAAGGCCGGGGCACCGCCGCGGTCTACACCTACCGGCACCTTCTGCAGGTGCTGGCCATCAAGCTGCGCCAGATGGAAGGAGCGACGCTCGAGGCCATCACCACCGAGCTCACCCACATGACGGGCGACATGATCGAGCGGCGCGTGGCCCAGGTGCTCGGGGCGGCGCTGCCGCCGCCCTCACGCCTCCCGCTCCTGCAGACGCCCGGCACCGGCCGGGGCCGGGTGGGCCGCGCGGTGCAGGGATGGATTGCGCCGCCACCCAGCGGGGAAGCGGCACGCGGCGTCGCCTGCCGGCGCATCGCCGTGGCGCCGGGCGTGGAGCTGCTGATGGACGAGGAGCACCCCGTCGCGCGGCTGCACGGCGGCAGTGAAGCCATAGGCGACGCGGTGCGGCGCGCGCTCGCCACGCTGATGCCCACACTCTGACCCTCTAGATTCCGGAGCTGACCGATGGGCCTCGTGATTTTTCTCGTGGTCGTGGTGGTCCTGGTGCTGTGGATCGTCGGCGCGTACAACCGGCTCATCTCGCTCAAGAACCAGGTCCTGAACGCATGGAAGCAGATCGACGTGCAGCTCAAGCGGCGGCACGACCTGATTCCCAATCTCGTGAACACCGTGAAGGGGGCGATGGAATTCGAGCGCGGCACGCTCGAGGCCGTGATCTCCGCCCGCAACCGTGCCGTGTCGGCCACCGGCGTCAAGGAAACCGCCAGGGCCGAGGGCGAGCTGACCCAGGCGCTGGGCCGGCTCTTTGCGCTGAGCGAGGCATACCCCGAGCTCAAGACCAACCAGAACATCCTGTCACTGCAGGAAGAGCTCACCAGCACCGAGAACAAGGTCGGCTTCGCCCGGCAGCACTACAACGACGTGGCCACCAGCTACAACACGGCGCAGTCCACCTTCCCGACCATGCTTGTCGCCGGCATCGCCAAGGCCTCGCCGGCCGAGTTGTGGGAACTGGAGAACCCGGCGGAGCGGGAGGTGCCGGTGGTGGATCTGTCGAGGGAAGCTAAGAGCTGAGAGCTGAGAGCTGCGAGCTACGAGCTACGAGCACTACATTCGCACAGCGCACAGCGCACAGCGCACAGCGCACAGCGCACAGCGCACAGCGCACAGCGCACACGCACAGCGCACAGCTCTCAGTCTCAGCTCTCCGCTCTTAGCTCTCAGCCCCACTCCATGACCGACGCCAACTTCGTTGCCCAGCAAGCCGCCAACCGCCGCCGGTCGCAGTGGCTGGTGGCGGGGTTCATCCTCTTCTTTGCCTGGGTAGGCTTCGGCGGCGACCTGGCCTTCGGGCTGCTCACCGCCGACAGCCCACCCACCGCGTATCACCACGTCATTCCCTTCATCGGCATCATCACGTCGCTGCTGGCGATCGGCATCTGCTGGCATGCCCAGCACAAGGGCGCCGAGCGGGTGCTGTGGGCCACCGGTGCGTGGGAAATCATCGAGCCGGCGACGCCGGAGCAGGTGCAGTACGTGAATGTGGTGGAGGAAATGGCGATCGCGGCCGGCATCCCGCGGCCGCGCATCTGGATCGTGCCGGACGAGGATCCCAACGCCTTCGCCACCGGTACGGACCCGCAGCATGCGAACATTGCGGCGACCGATGGCCTGCTGGCGCTGCTCTCGCGCGATGAACTCCAGGGCGTGGTGGCGCACGAGATGGCGCACATCCAGAACGAGGACACCCGGCTCATGACGCTGCTGGCCGGGATGATTGGCGCCATTCTCCTCGTGTCGGATGGCAGCCGGCGATTCCTCGGCGGCTCGGCGTCCCGGCGGCTCGGCGGCCGCAAGGGGGGAGGCGGCAAGGGTGCGGCGGGCCTGATTGTCCTGGTGATCTGGCTCATCACCCTCATCATCGCGCCGCTGGTTGCCCGGGTCCTCGCGATGTCGGTGAGCCGGAAGCGCGAATACCTGGCGGACGCCACCGCGGCGCAATTCACCCGGAATCCGCTGGCGCTGGCCTCGGCGCTGGAGAAGCTGGAATCGGCCACACCGGCGACCCGCAGCATCGGCCGCGGCGCCGCGCACCTCTGCATCGTGGATCCGGGTGAGCGGTCAATCAGTGACGTGGAAGGATTGGTGGGGGACGTGTTTTCGTCACATCCGCCCATCCGCCAGCGGATCATCCGGTTGAAAGGGATGGGGTTTGCGTTTGAAAAAGCGGGCATGGGGCATGGGGCCTAGCGCGTGGGATCTCATGCCCCATGCCCCATGCCTTCCTGCTACAACTCCGCCAACTCCCTCCCCAGCACCGCCGGGTCGAACGGGACCGGCACCACCAGGTCCGCACCGGTTTCGCCCTGGCCCACGCCCTCGCTGGCCAGTGCCACTACGCGATAGCTGCGCTGGCCGGTCGGCGGGAGGCCGGCATCGGGCGCGTCGTGGGTCGACGCAAAGATCACCAGCGAG
>DASSTP010000192.1:0-11055 GCA_035707845.1 Gemmatimonadales bacterium
TGGGGGGAGCTGGTAAGACAGGGCGAGCAGGATTGCAGGGCGAGCAGGGCGAGCAGGATGGCAAGGCGAGTAGGGCGAGCAGGTGGGCAAGGCGAGCAGGATGGCGGGGCGAGCAGGCCGAGCAGGAAGACGGGGCGAGCAGGGCGAGCAGGAGGTCACTGGCTGCTGGCTGCTAGTCATGACGGGCCAGCCCAACTTGGCCGTCCGGTCTGTCCCGTCCGCCTCACCTGCTCGCCCTGCTCGCCCTGCTCACCTGCTCACCTGCTCGCCCTGCTCGCCCTGCTCGCCTTGTAGCATCAACAAATTCCCCCCATCCCCCGTACTGATCAGGATGAAATCTCTCCTTTTCACCGTCCTCCCCTTCCTTATAGTAGCGTGCGTTGGCACTCCGTCAGTGCAGGGAGTGGCCGGGACGGCGCCGGGACCCGCTGAGCCGTGGGTGCCACCGCTGGCCCTCACGCAGCGGAACGCGGCCGACACGGTCACGCAGCAGGTCTTGCTCCCGGCGGATATCGCCGAGCGAGCGAGCCACCTGACCCTGACCGAGCTGATCGACATCGGACTCCAGAACAACACCGCCACCCGTCAGTCATGGGCCCAGGCGCGGGCCGCCGCTGCCACGTACGGCTCCGCCCGCGGGGAGTGGCTGCCGACACTCGATGCCGACGTGAACGCCAGCCGGCTCAAGACGACGGCAAGCCAGGGTCGCACCGCGGTCAAGCAATCGGTGTTTGCGCCCAGCCTCTCGCTCTCCTGGCTGCTGCTGGATTTCGGCGGACGGAATGGGCGGGTGGGATCGGCTCGCGAGCAGCTGGTGTCGGCCGACTTCACCCACAACGCCGTGCTCCAGTCTGCAGTGCTGCAGATCGAGGTGAGCTATTTCCAGTATGTGGCAACACGGGCACTGCTGGAGGCACAGGCGACATCGCTCAAGGAAGCGCAGGCCAACCTTGCGGCCGCTGAAGAGCGCCGGCGCGTGGGACTCGCCACGGTGGCCGATGTGCTGCAGGCAAAGACCGCGCTGAGCCAGGCGCAGCTCACCATGCAGAGCACGGAAGGCACGCTGGCGACCACCCGCGGCGCGCTGGCGCTCGCGCTGGGGCTTCCCGCCAATGTGCCGTACGATGTCGATACCACGGCAGCCGATGTGCCGGTGGCGGTCCTCGCCGACAGCGTGCAGCAGCTTATCAACGCGGCCGTGGCGGGGCGGCCCGACCTGGCCGCCGCGCGCGCCGACGCCGAGGCGGCGGCGGCGCGAGTGAGCGACGCACGGTCGGCACTGCTGCCGGAGCTTCGCCTCAGCGGCAACGCCGGCCGCACCTACGCCACCAGCATTCCCAACGGCTCCGACAACTACACGGTCTCCCTCGGACTCAGCATCCCGATCTTCAGCGGCTTCTCGCGACGGTACGACCTCAAGAGCGCGCAATATTCCGCCGAGGCCGCGCGCGCCCAGGCGGCAGGCCTGCGCCAGCAGGTGATTTTCGAGGTTTTCAGTTCATACTATTCCCTGCAGACCGCGACCCGCCGGGTGCACACGGCGGACGACCTGCTGGCAAGCGCGGAACAATCCACCCAGGTGGCGCTGGCACGATACAAGGAAGGCGTGGGGACCGTGCTCGACCTGCTCGCGGCCCAGAGTGCACTGGCTGACGCGCGGGCCCAGCGGATCCAGGCCCGGCTGGAATGGAACGTCTCGCTGGCACAGCTGGCCCACGACGCCGGCGTGCTCGACACCCAGGGCGGCAGCTCGCTCAGGCTCATTCAAGACTCGACACCTTCGGCACCCGGCAATGACTGATTTTCCCTCGCGCCCGACGCTTCTCGCCTGCCTCCTGCTGGTCGCCGCCTGTGGCGACGGCAAGCCGCCCGCGCCCGCGCCGACGCCGGTCACGGTCGGCATGGTGAAGCAGGGTCCGGTGCCCTACGAGCTCTCGGCGACCGGCACGATCGAGCCGGTACAGACGGTCGCGGTGGCACCGCAGGTCAGCGGGCAGATCGTCCATGTGGATTTCCACGAGGGCGACAACGTGAAGAAGGGCCAGGTGCTCTTCGAGATTGATCCTCGTCCGTTCCGCGCCGCGTTGCAGCAGGCCGAGGCCAACCTGGCCGGCGCCAGGGCGCGGGCGGAGCAGGCCGAGCAGCAGGCCAGGCGCTATGCCACGCTGGCGGAGAAGGAGTTCGTCACCGCGCAGCAGAGTGACCAGGCACGCGCCGACGCACTGGCCGCCAGTGCAACGCTCGCCGCGAGCCAGGCGGCAGTGGATGAGGCCCGGCTCGATCTCCAGTATGCCACCATTCGGGCGCCGATCAGCGGCCGGACAGGAAGCCTGCTGGTGCGCGAAGGCAACCTGGTGCGCGCCTCGGATCCTTCTCCACTGGTCACCATCAACCAGATCCGGCCGATTCTCGCGCGCTTCTCCGTGCCGGCGGGCAACCTGGCGGAGCTCCAGCGGCGGCGGGACAACTCGCTCCCGGTGCGGGTGGAGCCGACGGCCGGCGGCGAGACCAGCATCGGCACGCTCGACTTCATCAACAATGCCGTGGATACGACCACGGGAACCATCCTGCTCAAGGCCAGCTTTCCCAATGAGGACGGCCTGCTCTGGCCCGGGGAATTCGTGAATGTGCGCATCCGGCTCTTCGTCCAGGACAGCGCGCTCACGGTGCCGTCGCCCGCGGTAGTATCGGGCCAGTCGGGAACGTTCGTCTTTGCGATCAAGGCGGACAGCACGGCGGCCATGGTGCCAGTCAAGGTCGAGCGGACCAACGACAGTCTCGCGGTCGTCACGGCGGAGCTGCAGCCGGGGAGCCAGGTGGTGACGGACGGGCAGATCCTGCTGCGCGACGGGGCCAAGGTGCAGATCCGGAAGCAGGCCTCGGCCGTGGCCCAGGAGGGCGAATGAACATCGCGGGGCTCTTCATCCGCAGGCCGGTGATGACCACACTGGTCATGATCGGCATCCTGCTTTTCGGCATCGTGACGTACCGGCTGCTGCCGGTGAGCGACCTGCCGTCGGTGGATTATCCCACCATCAACGTCAGCGCGAGCCTCCCCGGCGCGAGCCCGGAGACCATGGCATCGGCGGTGGCCACGCCGCTGGAGAAGACCTTCTCGACGATCGCCGGGCTCGATGCCATGACGTCGAGCAGCGGCCAGGGCAGCACATCGATCACGCTCCAGTTCACCCTGAGCCGGGACGTGGACGCGGCCGCGCAGGACGTGCAGGCGGCCATCTCGCAGACCCTGCGCCGGCTGCCCCAGGACATCCTGCCGCCCAGCTTCCGCAAGGTGGATCCCTCGGCGAGCGCCATTCTCTACCTTGCGCTCCGCACCAGCACGCTGCCGCTGCAGCAGCTGGATGAATATGCCCAGACTACGCTGGCGCAGCATCTCTCCACGATCGATGGCGTGGCCCAGGTGCAGGTGTACGGCTCGCAGAAGTACGCGGTGCGCATCCAGCTGGATCCGCAGCAGCTGGCACTCCGCAACATCGGCATTGACGAAGTGTCGCAGGCGGTGCAGAACGGCAACGCCAACCTCCCCACCGGCATTCTCTGGGGCACGGACAAGGCGTACTCGGTGGAGTCGAGCGGCCAGCTGGGCAACGCGGATGACTTCGGCCGGCTGATCGTGACCTATCGCGATGGCGCGCCGGTGCGGCTCCGCGACCTGGGCCGGGTCATTGACAGCGTCGAGAACAACAAGAACGCCAGCTGGTACAACGGCGAGCGCGCCATCGTGCTCGCGATCCAGCGCCAGCCCGGCACCAATACCGTCGCCGTGGCCCAGCGGGTGAAGGACGAGATCGCCCGGATCAAGCCTGAGCTGCCGGCCTCGGTGGACATCCAGACGCTGTACGACCGCTCGGTGTCCATCCAGGACTCGGTGACCGACGTCAAGACCACGCTCTTCATCACGCTCTGCCTCGTGGTGATGGTCATCTTCCTGTTCCTGAGGAACATCCGCGCCACGATCATTCCCAGCCTGGCGCTGCCCATGTCGCTGGTGGGCACGTTTGCGGTGATGTACCTGCTCAATTACAGCCTGGACAACCTGTCGCTCATGGCGCTCACCCTGTGCGTCGGGTTCGTGGTGGACGATGCCATCGTGATGCTCGAGAACATCGTGCGCCATATCGAGCACGGTGAGGGGGTGATGGAAGCCGCGCTCAAGGGCAGCAAGGAGATCGGCTTCACGATCCTCTCGATGACGATCTCGCTGGTCGCGGTCTTCATCCCGGTGCTGTTCCTGGGCGGGCTGGTGGGGCGGCTGTTCCACGAATTTGCGGTGACGATCGGCGTCGCGATCCTGGTGTCCGGCTTCGTCTCACTCACGCTCACGCCCATGCTGTGCAGCCGCTGGCTCAAGCCCCATCCCGAGCAGGAACAGCACGGCCGGTTCTTCAATGCGACCGAACGGGCGTGGGAGCGCACCGCGTCGGCATACGACCGGAGCCTCGCGTGGGTCATGGACCGGCGGGGCATGGCCATGGTGTTCAGCGCGCTGATCCTGGTGGCGACCCTCTTCCTTGCCCGCATCGTCCCCAAGGGTTTCATCCCCAGCGAGGACCAGGGGCAGCTCTTCGGCACCACGGAAACCGCCGAGGGCACCAGCTTCGACAACATGATGCAGCACCAGATCGCGGCGGCGGCCATCGTGCAGGCCGACTCGAACGTGGAAGGCTTCATGTCGTCGGTGGGTGGCGGGCGCGGCTCGACCAACCAGGGCTCGCTCTTCATTCACCTGAAGGACCGCTCGGAGCGCAAGCTCAGCGCCGACCAGGTGGCCCGTGAGCTGACCCGGAAGATTTCCGCGATCCCGGGCCTGCGGGTCTTTGTCCAGAACCCGCCCGTGATCAATGTGGGCGGCCGACGCTCCAAGAGCGAGTACCAGTTCACGCTGCAGGGCTCCGACATCGATGCGCTGTACGCCGGCTCGCAGCGGATGGAAGCGCGCATGCGCGAGCTGCCCGGGCTCACCGACGTCACCAGCGACCTGCAGATCAAGAACCCGCAGGTGCAGGTCTCCATCAACCGGGACCGCGCGGCCTCGCTCGGTATCGACGTGACCCAGATCGAGGAAGCGCTCTACAACGCCTACGGCTCTCGGCAGATCTCCACGATCCTCACGCCCAACAACCAGTACGAAGTGATCATGGAGCTGTTGCCCGAGTACCAGAAGGACCTGTCCGCCCTCAACCTGCTGCACATCACCGGGCGGTCGGGCACCGCCGTGCCGCTGGGCTCGCTGGCGACCGTCACGCCGGGCACGGGCCCGCTCACGGTGAACCACTCGGGACAGGTGCCGTCAGTGACGCTCTCGTTCAACCTGGAGGCCGGCGTCTCGCTGGGCACCGCCGTCTCCGAGGTGGAAGCCGCCGCCCGCGAGGTACTGCCGTCCAGCATCAGCACGGCGTTCTCCGGCACGGCGCAGGCGTTCCAGGAGGCACAGCACGGGCTGCTGATGCTGCTGATCCTCGCCATCATCGTGATCTACCTGGTACTTGGCATCCTGTACGAGAGCTTCATCCATCCCCTCACGATTCTCTCGGGGCTGCCGTTCGCGGGATTCGGCGCGATGCTGGTGCTGGTGGTGTTCCGGATGGACCTCAGCGTGTATGCCTTTGTCGGGATCATCATGCTCATCGGCCTGGTCAAGAAGAACGCCATCATGATGATCGACTTTGCGGTCGAGGCGGAACGCAATGAAGGGCTGTCAGCGCGCGAGGCCATCCTGGAGGCGGCGCGGGTGCGGTTCCGGCCCATCATGATGACCACAATGGCGGCGCTGATGGGGACGCTGCCCATTGCCCTGGGCGCTGGTGCCGGCGCGGAGTCGCGCCGGCCGCTCGGCGTGGCAGTGGTGGGCGGGCTGGCCTTCTCGCAGTTGATCACGCTCTACATCACGCCGGTGGTGTACACGTACATGGATGCGTTCCAGCGCAGGTTGGCAAGGCGATCAGGGCGAGCAGGGCGAGCAGGTGAAGGGACAGTTGAGGCGCTGTCGGTGGTGCCGGAGCGATGAAGGGTGAGCAGGATGGCACGGCGAGCAAGGCGAGCAGGTGTGATGGACAACCCGGGACTCGCGACCCGTGACCACCTGCTCGCCTTGCTCGCCCTGTTCGCCTTGAGATAGACTTTGACACAGGCTGATCTCACGAACACGCCCTGAGAGGCACCCATGCTCACGCTCCTCCTTCCTGCCCTGCTTACGGCGTTGACACTGGCAGCTGACTTGCCACCGGCGCCATTTCTGCAATCTGCGCAATCGGTGAAATCTGCGGACCCGGACACTCTCCTCAGGGAGTGGACCGTGCCCTGGGAGCGGAGCCGCCCGCGGGATCCGTTTGCCGACGCGCAGGGACGCGTCTGGTTCGTGGGCCAGGCGGGCAATTACGTGGCCTATCTCAACCCCGCCACCGGCCAGTTCAAGCGCTATGAAGTGGAGGAAGGGACCCACCCGCACAACCTGGTCGTGAGCCCCAAGGGCGAGGTCTGGTTCACCGGCAACCAGAATGGCAGGCTGGTGAAACTCGATCCCACGACCGGCAAGCTCACGAATTACGTGATGCCCGATGCGGCGGTGCAGGATCCCCATACCATGACCTTCGACGCGGCGGGCAACGCGTGGTTCACCGCCCAGCAGTCGAATGCCGTGGGACACCTCGACACAAGGACCGGCACCATCCGGCTCTGGCACACCGAACCCGGGAGCCGGCCCTATGGCATCATGATCGCGCCGGACGGCAAGGTGTGGTTCGATCTCTTCGGCACCAACAAGCTGGGCATGATCGACCCGAAGGTGATGGAAGTGAAAACCTTCGCGCTGCCGAACGAGCGGACCCGCCCCCGGCGCATTGCCATTACCCGTGACGGCATGGTCTGGTATGGCGACTACACCCGCGGCTACCTCGGCCGGCTGGACCCGAAGACCGGCGCCACCAAGGAGTACGCGCTGCCCGGCGGGGCGATGTCGCTACCCTATGCCATGACGCTCGATGGGCAGGGACGGATCTGGGTGGCAGAAACGGGACTCCGGCCCAACCGGCTGGTCGCCTTCGATCCAGCGCGCGGCACGTTCACTGACACGGTGGAGGTGGGCGGTGGCGAGGTGCCCAATACCATCCGGCACATGACCTGGGACGCCCGCACCAGCGCTATCTGGTTCGGGACCGACCGGAACACGATCGGGCGGCTGGCGGTGAGGGGAAGAGAGACCACGTAGCAGATGGCCAGGTGGACAGTTGGACAGTTGGACAGGTGGACAGTTGGACAGCTGGACAGATGGACAGTCTGCGCGAACTGTCCACCTTCCCATCTGTCCAACTGTCCATCTGTCTATCTCTCCACCTGTCACGGCACGCACGCCGTCTGCGTGATCCGTGTCCCGGATGAATAGGCTTCGACCGTGGTGATCCGGCCGTTGGTGCGGACGACGATGTCGTCGCCATCAGCATCGTTGGTTACGGTCCTTCCTTCGCTCGCGTCATCCTGGTCGGTTCGATAGATACGTACCGCGGGATTGTGGGCGCAGTAGCGGGCGAGGGTACTGGAGTCCGGCAGGAACCGGCCGTTGAACGGCTTCCGCCCGGATGACACCACGACGTACTCGGGATCGACGGCGGCTATGAAGGGCAGTGTGCTTGACGTCTCACTGCCATGATGCGCGATCTTCAGCACCGTCGAATGCAGCGCCGCCGGCCCGACGGAGTCGAGCAGTATCCGTTCCGCGTACCGGGGCGTGCCCGGACCATCGTCCCGATCCTTTCCCTCCGCGTCCCCCATGAAGAGAATGCTTTGCGTCCCGTACTCGATGCGGAGCACGATGGACGCATTGTTCTCGAGGGTGTTCCCGCTGCCCAGGCCATCCGGCCGGCCGGGGTACGCATACAGAAATTGCACCTTCAGCTCGTTGCCCCACTCAGGTGTCCCGAACGCCGCCCGGCCGATATGCTCCACGATGGGATGCCCTTCGGCGGATTCTGCATCCACGAGCGACCGGAATCCGGCCCACTTGGGGCCCTCCTTGGGATAGCCGGAATCATAGAACTCGCGAACGTCGAAGTGGCGCAGGATCCCGGCAGCGCCGGGATAGTGATCATCATGCGGGTGGGTGATGATCATCGCGTCGATGATGGCACCCTCGTGCGCCTGGGCGATCAGATAGCGGAGAAACTGATTCCTGGAATCGGTGCCGTCCGGCCCGCCGTCAATAACGATATTCCTGCCTTCATACCATCCATTGCCCGGAACATTGTCGTCGAAGGTATGGATCCAGATGGCGTCGCCCTGGCCAACGTCCACGATATGCACGTCGAGCCACGCATCGTCCCGGTCACCAGGTTCCTCGGCTGCGCCGGAATCGGCCGCGGCCAGGAACTTCTTCGCGGCCCAGCCGGTCTGGCCGCTCGCGAGATGAACCTGGCGCCAATAGGCGGCAACCCCCACCGCCTGCACGGTTGTACCTGGCGGGACGCACGCGATGGGTTGGCTGGCTGTGTCGGGACTTGGTCGGATCCGGAGACAAGGTGCAGCGCTGGGCCGCACCGCAAATGTTGCCGGTGCCTGGGCTCGCGCAGCCCCCGGCAGGGTGACGGCCAATGCGAGCAGCAGCCTGATACGCATGATGTCTCCGCAGCTTGAACGGCGGAAGCTTCAGCTGGATGACTGGAATGAAGCGGAAGATGGGGAGGTGAAGGGAGTGGCGCCACTTCGGCGGACCCGGCTCGGCCCGACGACGCAAAAGGGCCGGGACCCGATTCGAGTCCCGGCCACCACACTCAACCTGCCCGTCCTGCCCGTCCTGCCCATCCTGTCGAGAGGCGCCGATCGGAATCGAACCGATGAATGGAGGTTTTGCAGACCTCTGCCTTACCACTTGGCTACGGCGCCGGAAGGGAGAAGAATAGCGGCGAACGCCGCCGTCGGAAAGCCGGAGCCAAGTCCCTGTCCCCAATAAACTTCCCGTCCAGCATGTAGCAATGTGAAACTTCCGGTACCTGGGGCCCGTACAGCCGACGCTGCCGACAAACTGCTCTTTCCGGAGTCTGGTCCATGCGTCGTCTCACCAGGCTGGTCCTCCTGGCAGGTGCCACCTTCCTCCTGAGTGCCACTGCCCTTACGGTGCGCACGCCGGCCCGCGCCCGGCACTGGCTCGCCGAGTATGACAGCACGAAGCATTATCTGGCGGCGACTGACGCCAACTTTGACTGGGTCGTCGCCAGGAAGAAGCTCGACCTCCCCGCGCTCGATTCTGCCACACGCGCAAAGGTGGCCCGCTCGTGGACCTCACTCAGCGCCGCGTGGACGGTCCGTAGCTTCGTGCGCCAGTTCGACGACGGCCATACCCGCGCCCGCATCCGGCCGGCGCTCTGGTGGCAGGGCGTGCGCGGCGCGGCAGGCGGCCCACAATCCGTCAGTGCCATCGCCGCATCCGGGCCGGAGTCGTCGCCGGCGAGCCCTGCCCTGCGTGCCGGCATGTCCGCCGCCGAAGCGTGCAGCACTGTCGGCCTCGATATTGACGCGCGCCCGGACGGCTGGTCGCTTCCCTTTCCTGACGCAGGCGGCGCCGAACTGGTCAGCGACGCCGAGTTTCCGGCGGTCATCATACCGCTGGCGAATGGCCGCAAGGTCGGCATTCTCCGGGTCGCCAACTTCGGGCATGAGCATTTCGGGTCCAGCTGTGAACGCGCCTGGTCGGCGTATCGCACCACCCTTCCCGAACCTTGCACCGGTGACTGCGTCGCCCGGCTCGAGGCAGCCGTCATGCGTGAGGCCGGCGAGCGGGCGGCGGTGCTGGCGCGTGCGCTGCAGCAGCGCGGCGCCGATGCGGTCGTGGTGGACATCACCGGCAATGGGGGCGGCTCCGAAATGGCGGATGCCATGGCGCGGGCGCTCACATCCACGCCGCTGCACCTGGCCGCGGGCGGATTCATCCGTCACCCATTACAAGCCGACAATCTGCGAGAAATGCGTGACGCAATCGCGAGCGACATGCCACGCGCCACGCCGGCCCAGCGGGCGCTGATCGCAGCGGCCGAAGCGCGCCTCGATTCCCTGCGCGCGGAGGCCGAGCGCACGTGCGACCGCGACGTGGTGTGGCGTGGCAAGAAGCCGGGCTGCTTCAATGTCGTCGTAGCGCCGCCGCTCGTGAGCTACGTACCACCTGGCACACTCGACGGCCTGGAGAACGGCTGGGTGATCTGGCCTGCGTCATGGCATGGCGCCAGGGAGGGGATTTACGCGGGTCCGCTGCTCATCCTCCAGGACCATCGTTCGGCGTCCGCATCCGAAGAATTTGCTGCCCGGCTGCGTGACAACAACGCCGCCACGATCATCGGGAGCAGGAGCTACGGCGCCGGCTGCGGTTACAGCAACGGCGGCACGTCACTCAAGCTGCGCGCCCTGGGTCTGCTGGTACGGGCACCCGACTGCCAGCGGCTTCGGATGGATGGAAGCAATGAAACGGCGGGCATCACGCCAGACGTGGATGCAGGCTGGAGCGCGGGTGAGAGCGGGGCGGACAGTGTGCGGAAAGCGATTGACGGGATTGATCGGGCGCTGCATCGCCGATGATCAATGGAACCTGTCGTCGCCCCACTTGACCGGGTTGTCGCGGATGTAGCGACGGGTCGCCTCGAACTGGTGCTGGTCCCGGATGATGCGTTCGTAATAGTTCCGTTGCCACACACGAGCGCCCGGCGTGCCTCGATGCTGGTTGATCGCACGCGCGGAGAAGGACTTGAGCGCGCGGACGATTTCCGGTAATGCGTGGCGGCGGGGGTGCATCCGGACGTCGCGCAATGTCGGGATGGTGGCGGGGGCCGTCGCGACGCCGCACACGGGCGGGACGTCGCGCAATGTTGGGATGGTGGCGGGGGCGACCGTTACGCCGCACACGGGCGGGACGTCGCGCAATGTTGGGATGGTGGCGGCGGCGACCGTAGGGGCGGGTCTAAGACCCGCCCCTACGGTCGCCCCCGCCACCATCCCAACATTGCGCGACGTCCCGCCTGTGTGCGGCGGAACGGTCGCCCCCGCCACCATCCCAAC
>DASSTP010000193.1:0-9163 GCA_035707845.1 Gemmatimonadales bacterium
GGCGAAGCCCACCCGCCATCACTTGCCCATCTCGCCCATCCTGCCCATCCTGCCCATCCTGTCACTTCATCTCCCCCAGCCTCCTCAACGCCGGCGCCTTCCAGGCCGTGAGCGCCACGGTGGCCAGCGTCAGTGTCCCACCCACCAGCACCGACGGAATGGTCCCCAGGAGCCGGGCCAGGAGTCCCGATTCGAAGGCCCCGATTTCATTGCTCGAGCCGATGAACACGGCGTTGACCGCCGACACCCGGCCCAGCAGCGCATCGGGCGTGAAGACCTGCAGCAGCGTAGATCGCACCACGACGCTGACGGTGTCCACCATGCCACTGAGCGCAAGCAGTCCCAGCGACAGGGCAAAATTGCGCGAGAGCGCGAAGCCGAGCATGGCCGCGCCAAAGACGGCCACCGACAGCAGCAGTGACCGGCCCGCCCGCTGCATCGGCGGGCGGTGCGCCAGCCAGAGCGACATGACCACCGCCCCCGCCGCCGGTGCGGCCCTCAGCGCTCCCAGGCCCTCTGGCCCGACGTGCAGCACATCCGAGGCGAAGATGGGCAGGAGCGCCACGGCGCCGCCGAAGAGCACCGAGAAGAGATCCAGCGCCATGGCACCCAGCAGAACCGGCTGGCTCCGAAGAAAGGCGATGCCCTCGGCCAGCCCGTGGATCACCGAGTGCCGCAGCGGCGTCCGTGTCCTGGCCGGTGCCAGCACCAGGCGCATGGCGGCAAGCGCTGCCAGCATGAGGCAGACATCCACGGTATAGGCGCCCGCCGGTCCCACCACCGCGTAGAGCACGCCCCCCAGCGCCGGACCTGTGACCGCTGCGAACTGAAATGACGAGGTCCGCCACGCTGACGCGTTGGCGTAGAGCTCCCTCGGCACCAGCTCGGCAGCAAGCGCGGTGCGCGCAGGCATCAGGAAGCTGCGGGCAATGCCGCTCACGAAAATCACGGCGTAGAACGGCCAGGCGGAATGGAACGGATGACGAGCGCCACGGAGGGTGAGGAGGAGTAGCGCCAGCGCGCATGCGAAGGTGAGCACCAGTGAGCCGAGCACGATCCGCCGGCGGTCCATCCGGTCCGCGACGTGCCCGGCAACGAGCGCCACGGCTATGAACGGCAGCGCCTCCGCGAGCCCGATCAGGCCAAGGGAGAGCGGATCATGGGTGATGGCGTAGACTTGCCAGGCGACGACGACGCCCCGCAGCTGCGTAGCCACGGTCATCGTCATGAGGCTGATGATGAGCCACCGGAAGGACGGATGGCGTAGGGAGGCGTACGAGTCGTGAGTCGTGAGTCGCGGGTCGTGGGTCATGCGTCGTGGGACGTGCGGACGGGACTCATGACTCACGACTCATGACCCGCGACCCTCCAGAGCCAGTGGTGGGACTTGAACCCACGACCGCTCGATTACGAATCGAGTGCTCTACCGCTGAGCTACACTGGCTGAAAACAGAAAGGGGCGTGCCATGCAGGCCGCCCCCAGTGCCCTGGCGCGGATTCGAACCGCGACGCCTTTCGGCACTACCCCCTCAAGATAGCGTGTCTACCAGTTTCACCACCAGGGCGCGGGCCACAAAGCTAGCCAGCGCCCCAGAGGGGGTCAAGCCAAGGCAGTCACTTCACTTGGCTGGTGTACGGGCTGCCGCTGATGGCCGTCCCGTTGAGGGTGATCGTGATCGTATCGGTCCCGTTGAAGAGCGGCGTATAGCTCAGCGTGTAGGTGCCGTCCCGGTTGTCGCGCACGCTGATCGAGGCAATCCCCGCGTTCGTGCCGGCGACCGTCCCCGCCACCGTGTCTCCGCCCTTGGTGAGGCGATTGTCGTAGCGGTCGTGCACTTCGACCGTGATCCGCGTGGTCCGGAACGGCTTGCCGTCGGGCACCTTGGCCGTGGTGTGCCCCGCATCAGCGTCAGCCGGCGTGACACTCACGCTTGCCGGGCCGATGGAGATGGCAGCCGCATGTGCGGTCAGCGACTTCGCTTCGGCGAGCGTCGAACTGAACGTGAACGTGGCGACACCGTCGCCGCCGGTCGTGGCGCTTGCCGGAGTAATTGTACTCCCGCTTCCGCTCGCGGTCACGCTGACCGCAACGCCGCCGAGCGCCGTGCCGTTCTTGTCCCGCACGGTGACCCGGACGGTGGCTGGCGCCCCGGCCTGCACAGTCGCCGGTGCCTCGATGCTGGAGCGGCCCGCATCCGGCGCACTCGCCACGCGTATGCTGCTCGACGCCACGCTCTGCAGGCCGTCGCTGGCAAAGAGCAGTGTGCAGTCACCGGTGGACCCGCCGATGGCCAGGTCAGCAAACGTGGCCCGGCCATTCTCGTCGGTCATGACCGTGAGGGTACCGGTGAGCGTCCCTGCACCAGTGAGGCTGACCGTAACCGGCAGGCCGCTCCTGGCGACGCCGTTACCGGAGGCATCTTCCAGCCGGACCACCGGTGCCGGTGACAGCGTCGCGCCCTGCTGCACTGACGCGGGCGGCTGGGTCACCATGTCGAGCCGCACCGCGTCGCCGGCGGAGACAGCGATGGAGCCGGAGGAAACTCCGGAGGCCTCGGGTCCCGAAAAGTCCAGCGTGTACGTGCCGCCCGGCCCGCTGATGCCGAGATTGGTGAAGACGGCCAGACCCTGGGCGTTGGTAGGCGCGGTGGTGGACCCGATGAGCGTGGCACCGGCCGGGCCCGATCCAATGCGGGCGGTCACCGCGAGGCCGCCCTGCGGCACGGGATTGTTGTTGCCATCCGTGAGCTGCAGCTGCGGCTGGCGGGCAAACGCCTCACCGCTCTTGGCCGCGCTCGCCGGCTGCACCTCGATACGCAGCGCACCGGCCGATCCGACCGTGGCCGTGGACGTGAAGGTCACAGCAGCACCGGCCTGGTCAGCAAGGCTCGCCGTGGTGGTCTGCGCCCCGACGGTCGGGCCCAGCGTCCGGCGAACACCGGTCCTGCCATCCGCTCGGCTCACCGTGCTCGCCGCACTCACGCTCCCGCCGCCCGTCACCGTCCAGTTGACCGTGACGCCGGCCACCGGCTGACTTTTCGTGTCGAGCACCCTGACCAGCAGCGAGTCCGCCACCTGGGTGCCGGCGATCGCCGCCTGGTTGTCGCCGGACAGCTTTTCGAGCTGGCTCCCCTGCCCTGCACCAGCCGTTGCCGTGAAGGAAGCCGAGACAGCATTATTGCCGACCACTCTCGCCACCAGCGTCTGCCCGCCGGCGCTGGTGCCGAGGGCCCAGCGCACTGCCGCGCGGCCGTCGCCGTCGCTTTCGACGGTATCTGGCTGGACGGTGCTCCCGGCGGCGCCCGCGCCGGGAACGAATGTCACCTTGATGTTGGGAACGGGATGGTCCTGCGAATCGAGGACCCGGACCACGAGTGGATCAGCCAGCAGCGTCCCGACCGATCCTGCCTGCCCGGTGCCCGAGACGGCTTCGAGTCGGGCGGGTTCGGTGAGGTCGGGAAGCGACAGGTTGTCGCCGCCACAGGCAGCGCACAGCGCGCAAACGGCTGCACTTGCCGAAAGAAGAAGGGGGGCTCGAGACATGATGCTATCACTCTACGGCGTGCCTCAGGCGCCCGATATGGCCTACGTCACAAAACGGCACCTAAAGGACGCTGATCGCCGCCGTCTGGTTGATGGTCACACCACCCGCCGTCGCCTGGACCGTGTAGGTGTCCGGCACCGACGCGCTGAAGCTGCCAACCGCCTGCCCATTCTCATCGGTGGGACCGGCTGGCTGAATAACGCTACCTCGGCTACCGGTTTCCGCCAGAGTCACGGTAACGCCCTGGATCGGGTTGCCGGACGCGTCCCGCACAACGACGGTCACCGTGCTCGGCGCGTCCGGCGCCACCGGCGAGTCGGCGCTGACCGAGCTTTGCGCCGCATCGGGAGCTGGAGGAGCGGCCGGTGAGACGGTCAGCGGCTCGGATAGCGTCAACCCGCCCACAGTCACGCTCACGTTGTGGGTGCCGGCGCCCGTAGCGGTGTAGCTGGTCGACACAGAGCCCGTCGCATCGGTGGTGCCCGCCGCGGGGGAGAAGCTGCCATCCCGATCGGTAGCAAAAGTGGCCGACGAGTCGGCCACTGGATTTGCAAAAGCGTCCTGGAAGACCGCCACGACATCTACCGCATCGCCCTCCGTGGCGGATGCAGACGTGAGCGTGAGTGTCGACCTCGCTGGGTCTGGCGCAGCCGGAACGATCGTCAGCGTGGCGGGCTGCTCAAGTGGCGTGTCGTTGATCGTCGCCGTCAGCGATTTCCCTTGCGCCTTGGTTGACGAGACCGTGAACGTGGCCACGCCGGACGCGTTGGTGAGCTGGTCGCTGATGGCGCTGTTGCCAGCTGGCGGCGTCATCTGCAGTGAAACAGTTGCGCCTGCGATCGGCTGGTTGTTGGTATTGCGTGCGGTAACGGTGACCTGCCTGCCTTGCCCGGCCACAAGCGTGCCGGGAGAGCCCACGTCAAGGGAAGACGCGGCCCCGCTCACGGGTGCGGCACTCACGGTCAGCGAGGGCTTGTCGTTCAGTGTCGTGCCGGCCACCGTGACCGTGATGACATAGGTACCCGCTGTCGCTGCGGTGAACTTGAAGCCAGCCTGGCCACTCCCGTCAGTCGTGCCTGACGACGGGTCGAAACTGCCGCCATTGTCAGCCGAAATTGCCACCGCCGCACCGCTGATCACGTTGCCGCTTCCGTCCTTGGCCGTGACCGTGATCGTCGATCCGTTCGCATCACCCTCCACGAACGTCGTGGGCGACGCGGTCACGCTGCTCTGCGACGCACTGATCGTCCCGGCGCCCAGCACGATATCCGAGGACGAGATGCTGGTCTTGCCGGAGGCTGCAAATAGCAACGAGTACGTTCCCGTGGCGCCTGTCAGCTTGAGGTCGGTGAACGTGGCCTCGCCATTGGCATCGGTCACCTTCGAATTGTCGCCGCCCAGCGTCGGCCCCCCGCCGTCTACCGAGGCCACGACCGTGACGCCGGACTGCGCCACCGGATTGCCGGAAGCATCCTCGAGTCGCACCACGGGTTGCTGAGCGAACACGACACCACTCTGCGCCGTCGAGCTCGGCTGGGTCACCATGCCGAGCTTGGTGGAACCGCCCGCCGCGATGATGATGTCGTTCGACGTGATACCCGTGATGCTCGGCGCCGAGAACGCGAGCGTGTACGTGCCGGCCGGCCCGGAGATCGTGAGGTTCGAGAATGTGGCGCGGCCGTTCGATGCCGTATTCACCGACGCACCGCTCAACGAGCCTCCGGGCCCGCTCGCGATAGATGCCGTGACCGTGATGCCGCCAGTCGAGACCGGATTGTCATTGGCGTCGACCAGCTGAAGTACGGGCTGCGGCGAGAGGGACTGGCCACTCGTGCCCGTGCCTCCCGGCTGGGTCACAAAAGTGAGCTTGCCGGCGGAACCCGCAGTCGCCGAGGCCGTGAAGGTGACCGGACTTCCGCTGAGTCCACTGGCGGTCGCGGTGAGCGTGTTGTTGTTGCTCCCTGCGGTAGTTCCCAGCGTCCAGCTCCCGACCGTCGCGATACCGGAGCTGTTGGTGGTGGGGGTCGCGCCGGAGACGCTGCCGCCGCCGCCCGTCACCGCAAACGTCACCTGCACACCGCTCACGCCGTTGCCCGAGCCGTCAGTCACTTTCACCGATGGCGCCGGAGTGACTGGACTGCCCACCGTACCGCTCAGTGCGGTCGACGAATTCGCCGCGATGGTGGCTGCGGCACCGGTGCTGACGTTGAACGCGCTGCTCACGTCGCTGCTCAAGCCCCCAGCCGTCGCCGAGAGCGTGTAGCCGGTGCCCGGCCGGTCGAGCGACAGAGTGGAGAACGTGGCAATTCCGCCTGACGCCGCGACAGTTCTGGTGCCGGACAGGGTGGCCCCACCAGCATTGGTGCCGATGGCAATGGTGACGTTGTTGCTTGCGCTGGAGACCAGCGTGCCCTGGGCATCCTCGATCCGCACCTGGACCGCGGGCGTGATGACCGCGCCCGTGGCCACATTGCTCGGCTGCACCGAGAAGCGGAGCCGGGTCGCTGCGCCTGCCGTGATCGAGATCGTGCTGCTGGGTGGCGTGCCCGAGATGTCGTCGCGGTTGGGCACGCTGAAGCCGATAGTGTAGTTGCCGGCGGGCCCGCTGATGCCAAGGTTGCCGAAGGTGGCAAGGCCGGAGGCGTTGGTGGACGCGGTGGTGTTTCCAATCAGCGTCCCGCTGCCGGGATTGGACGCCATCGCCGCCTGGACGGCGATGCCGGCCAGTGCCACCGGGTTGCCGTTGGCATCCTGGATCTGCACGGTCGGCTGGGTGCCGAAGGGCGCGCCGCTGGCCGCGCTGCTGGACGGTTGCCGCGCGATCACCAGTCGGCCGGCGGAGCCCACAGTGGCCGTCGCGACAAATTCGATTGGAGAGCCGTTGAGTCCGCTGGCCGTGGCCGTGGTGGTCTGTTTTCCCGCCGTAGCGCCAAGCGTCCGCGAGACGGCTGAGCGGCCATCGGCGCCGGTGGGAAGCGACGTGGCGCTCACGGCGCCGCCACCGGTCAGTGACCAGGTGACCGGCACGTCGGCCACCGGATTGCCGCTGGCATCAGTGACGCGCACCACAAGGGAATCGGGGAGCACCGAGCCCGCCACTGCGGTCTGGCTGTCACCGGCGATCTTGACCAGCGAGGCCGCCGAGGACGCGCCGGCCGTGGCGGAAAAAACGGCCTGTAGATCGTCGGGTGCGCCGTTGCCCGTGGGCTTGGCGCGCACCTGCTGGGTGCCGGCGCCGGAGCCGAGGGTCCACTTCGCACCGGCATAGCCGCTGGCATCGGTGTTACTGGAAGCGGGCGACACCGTACCGCCGCCCGCCACCACCGCCCAGGCCACCGGCTGGTTCGGCACCGGCCGCCCCGCCTTGTCCAGCACCCGGACTTGCAGCGAATCAGCCAGTGCACCGCCGACGGTGCCCGTCTGGTTGTTCCCACGCGTGATCGAGATCGAGGCCGCCGTGCCTTCGCTTGGAAGGACGAGGTCGTCACCTCCGCAAGCGATGACCAGCATCGGAACCAGGACGGCCAGCAGGGCGCGCCCGCCACGAACAGTGCTCATGGAGGAATAGTATACGGGAGGGGGCAAGGGATGGTGGGATGCATGTCACAAGTCGCAGGTCGCAGGTCGCAGGTCGCAGAGCGTGGGACCTGCGACCTGCGACCTGCGACCGCTAATGCTGGTACGCTATCCCCAGCCCGATCGTCCCCACCCGTTCGGTGTAGTCGCCGCCGGCACCGCCATTCAACCGGTAGAAGTTCAGGTTGGCGGTCGGGACCAGGGCCCACTGCCGGCCAATGCGGATATCGTAGCCCACGCCGACGTTCGAGGCGAAACCTCCGTCCGAGATGCTGGCGCCAAAGTCGTCCTCGACGCTGCTCCAGCCCAGCCCGGCGCCGCCCTTGAGGAAGAAACCGTTCCGCGCCGAGGGGTACAGCTGCGCCACGAAGAGCACGCCACCCACCGTCTCGGTAATGCCGCTCCGCTGGTTGACCCAGGCGTTCACCTCGCCACCCAGCCGCAAATGCCGGCTCACGGTGCCGCCGAGGCGCAGCGCAAACTCGGGACGGGTGAGCTGGTCGCTGTAGCCGAGCCCGTCGTTGTCAAAGTTCACCGCTTCGCTGCCGGCGCCCAGTTCGAAGGCGCCCCAGAAGCCATGGCGGCCGGCGGCTCCGACATCGCGAATGCCGGGCCGGTGCTGCGCCTGCAGGGAAACGAGCGGCAGGGCCACGAGCAGGACCGCGAAGGCGGCGCGTCGGATGACCGGTTGCATTGGACCCTCTCCTCGGAAGCGGGTGGCGTTGCGGGGAACGCCCGCCGGAAAGCAAGAGCCGGGCCTCACAGCACAGGCACTGCTATCTTGTTGCATGCTCGGAATTTGCCTGCCTGAATGGTGGCTCCGGAAGTTGCGGGTCGTCCCGACTTCCGGACAGGGTGCCTGATGCGATCCCGGCTGGTGCTGCCCGTCATCGCGGTGGTTGTCGCCGCCGTCTGTGTTCGGCTCGCGTTCTGGCAGCTGCATCGCCTGCACGAGCGCCAGGACCGGAACGCCCAGGCGCTCGCCGCGCTCGCGCTGCCTCGGCTCGAACTCACCGACCGCACGCCATCACCCGGGGGATATCGACGGGTCGAGGCGCGCGGTCGCTGGGACTATGAGCATGAGATTGTCCTGCGGCAGCAGACCTTTCACGGCGCACCCGGCGTAGTGCTGGTTACGCCTCTGCTGCTGGATGGCGGCCGCCGGGCAGTGATGGTGGCGCGGGGCTTCGTGCCATCGCCCGACGGGATGACCCTGCCAGCCACTGGCGCCCCCGAGGGCGCCGACGGACAGGTCCTCGGAACCACCCAGGTCATACCATCACGCACCGATCATGGCCGGCCCATCGAGCACGATGGTGCCACCACCTGGGCCCGGCTCGACCGCGCGGCCATCAGCGCACGTGTGCCCGTGCCGGTGATGGACGTGTACGTGGTGGAGGAGGAGACCAGGCCGCGCAGCGAGTTCCCGCGACGGGTGGAGTTGCCCGCGCTGGATAACGGGCCGCACCTGAGCTACGCCATCCAGTGGTTTGCGTTTGCGACGATCGCCGTGGGGGGAGCGGTGATATGGCTGAAGAAGGGTCGCAGGTCACAGGTCGCAAGTCGCAGGTCGTGAGTCACTGCGAGCGCCGAAGGCGCGAAGCGATCGGGTAGAACACACACGAATGCACACGCGCCCCGATTGCCTCGGGTCCGTTGCGCCCTCCCGATGACGCGTCGACCGTTGGCCTGTGCCCTGCGACCTGCGACTCACGACACCCCCGCCCCATCCAGCTCCTGAATCGTCTTCACACTCGGCTTTTCCGTCTGCTGCAGCTTCTTCGCGACCGCTTCCGCCTGATGGAACACCCGCAGCACGTTCTGCCCTGCCAGCTTTTTCAGGTCCGCGTCGCTCCAGCCCCGCCGGATCAGCTCCGCAAAGATCACGGGATAGGATGACACGTCCGGCAGGCCGTCCGGCGTGCTGGTGATGCCGTCATAGTCGGCGCCGATGCCCACGTGATCTACGCCCGCGACGTCGCGGATGTGCTCGATGACATCCGCCACGTCCTTGACCGTGGCATGCGGGCGCGGGTGCGCAGC
>DASSTP010000194.1:0-19132 GCA_035707845.1 Gemmatimonadales bacterium
CGCAGCGGCATGGCCTGCTGCCGCTGGACGCTGACCAGCAGGAGGCAGCCGCAGCTCAGGATGCCAGCCGGTAGCCAGCGGTGCCAATCACGCATCGAGTGGCTCCTTGCCGAATCGGCGTTCGATCGCGCGTGCGGCCCAGGCCAGCAGGGCGAGCAGGCCGAACGCGACGATGAAGAGCAGCCATCCCTCGGTCATGTGCATGAAGCCTTCGCCCAGCTTGGGATCCACGAAGTAGACCAGGAAGCCGGTAAAGAAGACCCGGATGGCATTGATGACGATGGCCACGGGAATGGCAAGCAGCAGGAGAATGATGCGGGCCACCGGGGTGCGCAGCCATAGGCCGCCCACCAGGAGGCCGAGGGACAGCAGCGCCGTCAGCGACCGGAGTCCGCTGCACGCTTCAGTCACGAAGAGCTGGTGCCCCGGGAGGTTGATCACGTTACCCGAGAGCAGGACCGGGATATCCCGTGAGCGCAGCAACGCCGCGCCCATCCTGGACGCCTGGAATTGCAGCGGCAGCGCCAGCGTGTTGGTGATCAGTGCCGGCCAGGGTATGGAAAGGAACAGCAGCGCCACCGGCAGCCACCAGTGCAGCAGCTGGCGCCAGCCCCACAGGAACACCACCAGGGCCGCGAGTGCCATGAGCATGGAGACGCGCATGGTGAACACTTCGGCGGCGAGTCCCGAGAGGTATCGCAGCAGCACGGCGGAGGTGAGCAGCAGCACGCCCCAGACAACCTGCGGCCCGCGTCCGGTTCGCAGCCCCCGGCGCCACGCGAGCCAGATGGCCAGCGGTGCCAGCAGGAGGCCATGGCCTGCCTCAGGGTTGGTCCACCAGTCGTGGACCATCAGCTGGGCGGGCTTGGCAAAGAGCAGGGCAAACGCCGCCGCCGCCACGGCCACTGGCAGGGCCAGCGCCGGGCGGCGCGCGATGCTCACCAGTGAGGGCACCGGCTTGGCGGTGGCGGTCATTGCCTACCAGCCGCCCCGGCGAAAGAGCATGACCGGGATGGTCTGGAGCATGATCTTGAGGTCCTCGAGGATTCCCTGCCGTTCGATGTACTTGAGGTCGTAGCTGACCTTGGTCTTCACGTCCTCGATGCAGCGATCATAGTGGTGATTGATCTGCGCCAGGCCGGTGATGCCGGGCTTGGCGCGCTGGCGCAGGGGATACTCGCCGATGTGCTCCCGCAGCTGCGCAAAGATGGTGGGGCGCTCCGGCCGGGGCCCGACGATGTTCATCTCGCCCCGCAGCACGTTGTACAGCTGGGGGAGTTCGTCCAGTCGGTACTGGCGCAGGTAGCGCCCGATCCAGGTGACCCGCGGATCGTTGTGCTGGGCCCAGATGGCGCCGGAGCCCGACTCCGCATTAACGGTCATCGTGCGGAACTTGTAGATCAGGAACGGCTTGCCGCCGATGTCCTGGCGGCGCCGGTGGTTGGCATCGTCGAGGCCGGGATTGCGGCGGTCGAGGCCCACCCGCGTCTGCGTGTAGAGGACCGGCCCGCGTGAGGTGAGCCGGATGACCAGGGCCACCAGCAGCATGACCGGCATTGCCACGATCAGCCCCAGCAGGGCCAGGACAAAGTTCAGGATCCGGCGCAGGCGTTCGCCGGCACTCGGCATATGGGTGGCAACCGGCACGGCGACGGCCGGTGCCGGGAGCGTATCAGTGGACTTCGTCGCAGCGCTGGCGGAAACGCGGCGCCGTGGCGAAGGAATTTCGCGAAGACCCGGCATGGCGATACCCATGTCGTGTTCGACCCTCTGGTTAGAAGATTCGGGTTGCAAAGTAGATCCCGGTAAAGAGCCCGGTAAGCAGGCCAATCGTCTGCAGCGTCCCGCGCCAGCCTCCCGGCTTTTCCCCAACCACGAACTGGTCGCCGCCGTGGATATTGAGCTGGTCCAGCGACGTGCCAGCGGCCAGGGCGCTGGACATGCGGTCCCTGGCCACGATCACCGAATCGCCGCGCCGGAGTTCCACCTTCTGCAGGCTGGCCTGGTTCGACGGCCCGCCGGCCACCATCACGACCTGGGAGACCGGGATGTCGGCCGGCACGTTGAAGAAGCCGGGACGATTCACCGCGCCGGTGACAGCGACGCGTACTAGCGCCACGGCATCAACCTGCGGGTTGCGCACATATTCGGCAATCTTCCTGGCCATGAAATCCTGCAGCTCCGAGCGGAGCAGGCCATGAAGGGAAAACTCGGGAATGTTGGGCAGCTTGAGCACCTGGCCGGTGCGAACCGTGAAGGTGTCGGTGAGGGTGCTTTCCTCCACCACGGTGAGCGCGATGAGGTCGCCGGCGTTGAAGTCCCCCCGCTCGAGGCGGCCCTGGATGGCTGCACGCTGGTCGCCCGAGGCACCCTGCAGCATGCTCTGCAGCTCGGCGCGCGAAGCCATGGCCCGTGCGCCCGGCTCCACCTGCGTGGAGTCCTGCGCGGCCAGTTGGGGCGGCAGGACCGCGGCAACCAGAGCAGTGATCAGGCAGGGAATCGTCAGGCGCATGGGTGTCCATATCCCCGTGAAAGAGAAATCAGCGTCCCGCAGGTGCAGCCCGTGAAACCTAACGAACTGCGAGCGGTGGCCCGTGAGCCGCCTCACGGTACGCAGTGGTGCGCTTGCGCCGGGTCAGCACGGCTCCGGGTCGGGGTCCGGCCGGAGCGCAGGATCGTCGAGGGCGCGCCGCGCCAGCATGGCGTCCAGGGCCTCACCCAGCCCGAAGCCGGCCAGCCGGTGGGCGAAGCGTGACAGCTCCTCGTCCAGCTTCTCCGTCTCAGGCGGGGTCTGATCCGATGCCTCAGGCCCGTTGCCCGGTTGTGTTGCCGCAGAATCCTGATGGCTCATGCCTAGGCTGTCTCCCTTGGGTCACCGGCAAAGAGGTGGCCCCGCCCGACCTACTTCAAGGATGACGCCGGAATGATCGGGTACGCGCCTCGATGCAACACCACCATGAGAGAAGAGGATAAGTGCTTGCCCGGCAAGCGGTTTGGCCATCGGGCCACGGAGTGGCGACCGCTCGTATGGAGCGTCGCGGCGTTGACTCAGGGCCACACCTGAAGCATTCTTACCCCACCGTCATGGAAATCGAGCTGGGAGCGTGGCGCGCCAACTGTTGCGCGGCTCCTGCTATGTGGGGCACCGCCTCCGGCTCCGATAATCTTAAATCATTGTAGCACAATAAGTTGCTGTGGACGATCGAGCCCGCACGAGTCCTGCGGTAGAGGAACCGCCGTTTCTGCCGTCAGGCAGAGCCGTGGCGTTCCGGACCGCCTACTTGTACCTGCCCACGAGGAACCATGGCCCGACGTGAGCCCGCCGAGGTGCTGCCGCTGGTGCTTATTGCCAACGACCAGGAATGGTCGGCGCGTTCACTGGAGAGCATCCTTGCCCCGAACGGCTACGCCGTCACCCGGGCGCATACCGGGCGCCAGGCCATGGAACGCGCCCGCCAGGAATCGCCCGACCTCATCATTCTCGATGCGCAGATGCCCGACATGCATGGCTTCGATGTCTGCCGCATGTTGCGCGATGATCCGCGTTTCGGGCCCAGCACTCCCATCCTGATCACCACGGCCGGTCCCTCCGGCCGCGCGCAGCGGCTTGAGGCCTACCGCGCCGGTGCATGGGAATTTCTGGGCCAGCCAGTGGACGGGGAGGCGCTCCTGCTCAAGATGCGCACCTTCATCCAGGCCAAGGTGGCCACTGACGCGCTGCGGGACGAATCCCTGCTCGATAGCGCCTCCGGCTTCTACAACATGCGAGGCCTCGCCCGGCGGGCCCGCGAAATCGGCTCCGAGGCGCAGCGACGCCACTACCCGCTCGCGGCGGTGGTCTTCGCGTCGGACTCCGATCTTCCCGGCGATCTCTCGGACGATGACGAAGAAGTGCTGGCCGAGCATGTGGGGCAGGTATTCCGCCAGGCCGGCCGGGTCTCTGACGCCGTGGGCCGCCTGGGCGCCAACGAATTCGGCGTGATCGCGCCTGCCACCGGTCCCGAAGCCGTGCTGCAGATGGTCAACCGTCTCGGCAGCTCCTTCGACGGCACCTCGGTGCAACTGGGCGGTGCACCCCGCCGGCTCCGGCTGCAGGCCGGCTACTGCGCGGTGGACGATTTTGCCCAGTCAGATGCAGATGCCGTCGAACTGCTCCTCCGCGCCACCACGGCGCTGCGCGATCTCCGCGAGGAAGGCGGCGCGGAGCGGGCCCGGGGGTATGCGGGGGAGAACTAGTCGCGGGTCGCGGGTCGCAGGTCACAAGTCGCAGGTCGCAGGTCGCAGGTCACAGGTCACAAGTCGCAGGTCACAGGTCACAGGTCACAGGTCGCGGGTCACGAGATTCGCGTACGAAAGGAGCCCTTCGGAATATCCCGAGGGGCTCCTTGTTTGCGACCTGCGACCTGCGACTTGCGACCTATTACGACGCACTTCCCAGCTGCGCCGGCTCCTCATCCGCCGTATAGCCGTACACGTACCGGTAGTACTTGTAGGCGTTGTCCGAGGTGTTCACGCTGTTGAGCACGGCGCCCAGCAGCCGGATGGGCAGCCGGTCCATCAGCTTGAGCTGGTTCTCGGCCATCTCCCGTTCCGTCTCACCGGAGCGCAGCACCAGCAGCATGTTGCCGGTGGCGGTGCCGAGCACAAAGGGATCGATGCCGGCGCCGAGCGGCGGGCTGTCCACGATGATCACGTTGAAGCGGCTCTTCAGCGCCGCCATCATGTCGCGCATGGCAGCGGATCCCAGCAGTTCGGGACCATGGTGATGGCGCGTTCCGCAGGCAATCACCGACAGATTCTGGTGCGTGGTAGGACGCAGCACGTTGTCGAGGCCGGCCTGGCCGGAGAGATGGTCCAGGAGGCCGGGCCGCCGGTCGATGCTGAACATCCGGTGCAGTTCACCACGGCGGATGTCGCCGTCGATGAGGAGCGTGCGATAGCCCGCTTCCGCAAAGGACAGCGCCAGGTTGGACGACACCAGCGACTTGCCGTCGCCCGGGCTGGGGCTCGACACGGTCAGCATCACCGGTCCCGCCGCACCATAGGCGTGGGCAATGTTCATCCTGATGGTGCGGAAGGCCTCGACCACCTGCGCCGCTTCTTCCGGGGACTGCTCGCCCCGCACCTGCCGGATGGCGGGCACGGCACCCAGGATGCTCAGCCCCAGCTCGCGGGTGACCTGCTCGGGGTAACGGAACCGCTTGTCCAGGCGGTCGAGCAGGACGGCGAGCCCGAGGGCCAGGCCGAGACTGATGGCAAAGGCCGCGAGCACCAGCACGATGGCGCTGTTGCTGGAGGGACGCTGCGGCGGGACCGCGGGATCGAGCACCTGCACGTCCGGCGTCGAGCTTGCCTCGAGCAGGCGGGCATTCTGGTACTGCAGCTGGATGTTGGCGAACATCTGCGCCAGGATGTCACGATCCCGCGTGAGCTGCTGCTCCGTGATCATCCGGCCGGGAATCTGGCGGATCTCGGTGCTGGCCTGGTTGATCTGGTTGCTGAGCGCCATCGACTGCGCCTTGAGCGCATTGGACAACGCGTTGATGTACGTCGGGACAACCTGCTGCCGCAGGGTGTCGACCTTGGCCTGCGCTTCCTGCACATTGGGCGACTGGGGCGTGTAGCGGAAGTTGAGCGCCTCCAGCTCCTGCTCGGCGGTGCCGAGCGCCGCCAGCGACCGGTTGAGTTCCGGTGCATTGAGCACGGATGGGATGGTCTGCAGTTCGTCCGTGATCTTCTCGCCGTTGCGCGCCTTCTGCAGCGCGTCAGCCAGGCGCTTCTGGTCATCCTTGATCTGGTCCAGCAAGACCCGCTTCTGGAAATAGTCGGTCATCACCGTGTTCTGGGTGATGCCGGTGGCGGGCGAGACCGCGGTTCCTTCGCTTGGCTTGGTGATGGTCGCGGCCTTGTAGCTCTCGAGCCGGCCGTCGGCCTCCTTCAGCTGATCGCCCACCGTGGCGAGCTGTTCCTCGAGCGACTTGGCCTGGGCGGTGATTTCCTTGTTCTTGAGGTCGCCCGCCACCTTGACGAACTGCGTATCCACCAGGTTCAGCGTCCGGGTCAGCCGGGCCGGGTCGTTGCCGGAGAGGCTGATGCGCAGGAAGCTGCCGTCCTGGGCCAGGTTGGACACCAGGTTCATGGCCAGCGCCTTCGAGGCGTCGCGCGGCGTGACCAGCGAAAATTCAATCTTGCGATCGCGGCCAAGGAGCCGCGCCGATGGCTGCCAGCGCATGCCGATCTTGGCGCCGATCGGTTGTCCCGCGCGGCCGCTCTCCAGGGCGATCCCGGCCTTGTCCTTCAGCGCGTAGGTTGAGCCGTCCGGGCTCAGCTGCAGCACGTACTCGCCTGGCCGCCACGGCCACTGACCCTCAAAGCCCTTGAAGAGCGTGGTGTCCTCCACATTCCTGGGCTCCAGGTACAGCTTTTCCTTCACCACCACGGTATCGAGCACCACGTTGGTGGTCAGCAATTCAACCCAGTTCTGTCCCTCGACGATGCCCTTGCCCTGATTGGGCTCGCGCTGGTTTTCCGCGCTGCGGATCCAGATGGTGGAAGTGACGTTGTAGACCGGCTTGATGAAGTGGGTGGCGACCAGGCCGATGCCGGTGCCGGCCAGGACAATGATGATGATCAGCCAGCGAAAGCGCCGGATGGCGGAGAAGATCCGGCCGACGGAAAGCCCCCCGCCCGGGGCCGGCTCGCCCAAGGCGCCGGCCGGATCGTAGGGGGTCGGGAGCGCCGCTGGCTGCTGATGAACCAGTGCCTCGTTCGAGCCCGGCGGAAGCATGTTGCCAGCCATAATTGCAAGACTCCACGGTAACCTGGGTGCTGCCCCGCCCGAATAGCCGGGCAGCGACGCCGATTCCCCACGCAAAGTGAATACCGCGACCCGGCTTCCGGCAAGGCGTTGCGGTAACGCCGTCCGTCGTGGACTTAGGTTTGCAGGAGTGATGCGCCCGGAAGGCGACTCGGTCGCCAACCCGCGCCGGCCGTTGCGCTGAAGCTACATAATTGCGATGTTGACGCAACATGGTCGTGTGGCGCCTGCGGCACAGTTTCGTTGGCCCGGTTCCAAATGTTGTGGTTTCCATGAGACTCCTGCAGCAGGGAGTCCGCTCGAGGAGAGGACCATGAGTAGCTCGCTGGCTTACAGTGCCCCGCAGGCCGACAATGCCAATTCGTCGGATCCGGCGCGCGACCCGCTCTCGATCCCGCCGGAGGTCAAGGCGAGCATCCGGGTGCTGGTGGTGGATGACGAGCGCACGCTCAGGGAGAGCTGCGCCAGCGTGTTGCAGATGGACGGCTTCAACGTGACGATCATCGGCCGCGGAGAAGAAGCCCTGGAGACGGTCCGCCGGCGGAAGTTCGACATCATCCTGGTGGACCTCTACATGTCGCAGGTCTCGGGACTCGAGATCCTGCGGGCGGCGATGGAGGCGCACCGGGACACGATCGTCGTCGTGATGACGGGCAATCCCAGCGTAACCAGCAGCATCGAGGCGCTGCGTGCCGGCGCCTGGGACTATCTCCCCAAGCCGTTCTCGGCCACCCATCTCCAGGTTCTCATCGGACGGGCCTCTCATGCTGTCATGGTGGGCCGGGAAGCGCAGGATCTCCGGCTCCAGCTCCAGAAGCAGCACGGCCACAGCGACAAGATTGCCCTCATCGGCATCTCGCCCTCGTTCCGGAAGGCGGTGGAGCTGGCGCGCAAGGTGGCCGCCACCGACGCCTCGGTCTTCATCAGCGGCGAAAGCGGCACCGGCAAGGAAGTCATTGCCCAGTTCATCCAGCAGAACAGCCGCCGCGCCAGCCGGCCGCTCGTGCCCATCAATTGTGCCGCCCTGCCCGAGCCCCTGCTCGAGAGCGAGATGTTTGGCCACCGGAAGGGCGCCTTCACCGGTGCCGACCGCGACAAGCCCGGACTGCTCGAGACCGCCAATGGCGGCACCCTGTTCCTGGACGAGCTGACCGAGATGACCCTGCCGCTTCAGGCCAAGCTGCTGCGCGTCATCCAGGACGGCGTGGTACGGCGGGTGGGCTCGGAGACCCAGGATGCCGTGGTGGATGTGCGGTTCATTTCCGCCACCAACCGTGATCCGCAGGAGGCGGTGGACCAGGGCGTCCTGCGCAGCGACCTCTTCTACCGGCTCCGGGTCGTGCCCATCAAGCTCCCGCCGCTGCGCCGGCGGCTGGAAGACATTCCCCTTCTGGCCAACCACTTCCTCACCGTCTTCTGGCAGCGGCATCGCCAGATGGGCGACCGCATGCCCCGGCTGAGTGACGAGAGCATCGCGTTCCTGCGTTCGCGCCCGTGGCGCGGCAACGTCCGCGAGCTCCAGAACGTCATTGAGCATGTGGCGGTGCTGGCCGAGCCCGACCAGGTCATCCAGCCGGACGAAATTCCGATCTACGATGATGCGGGCGACGGCGCCACCGAGTCGGTCAGCGCGCCCTCGGCGCTCCTGAATGAGGCCTACCATCCCGCCAAGGAAAAGGTGATCGCGCAATTCGAACGGGAGTATCTTGCGCGTCTGGTGAATCGTGCCGGCGGCAACATGTCCAAGGCCGCGCGGCTCGCGAGCATAGATCGCACCACCCTGTACCGGCTGATGGACAAGCACGACTTTCAGCGTTCCGAGACCATGGCAGACGAGTGAGCGTGGATATCGCCCATCCTACCAGCGGCGAGCGGCGTCGAGCTGCTCCGCCGCCCACCTCCGGCAACGCGGACGTGACCAGGGACGGCTCCCGGCCACCGGGCGACGCCGTCGCCTCCGCGCTGTGGGACGCGCTGCAGCGCGCGGTTGAGCGGGTGGGAGGCGAGTGGGAAAAGGTGGTGGAACATGCGGCCACGCCGGACGAGGCGATGCGGCAGCTCGACGCCATCGCCGGTGTGCTCCGCGGCAGCGTCACGGGCGCCGAGCTCGATGCGTCGTCCCTCGCAAGCTCGCAGCTGTCCCGCCGCCTGCTGCGCCTGGTCCGGATCGAATTCATTCGGGAGGCCTCGGCGCTTTCGCCTCCTCCCGATCCGACCCAGCTGCTGCGACTGCTGGGCGTCATGGAACGGGTGGGCGAGGCGCTCGAGCCCGACTGGGCCCAGCATCTCTCCGACCGGCTGTCGGGGCCCGACGGCCTGGAGCTGGTGGTCGAGGTTGCCCACGACATCCGCTCGCCGCTGACCTCGATTCTCTTCCTCGCCGAGACACTGCAGCGTGCCCGCAGCGGCCCCGTCAATGAAGTGCAGGAACGCCAGCTCGGCCTGATCTACAGCGCGGCGTTCGGCCTCTCTTCCATGGCCAGTGATGTCATCGAGCTGGCCCGCGGCGGCGATCGCCTGGTGGACCTGGAGCCTATTCCCTTCTCAGTGGTCGACATTCTCGATTCGGTGCGCGACATCGTACTGCCCATCGCCGAGGAAAAGGGACTGGAAGTGCGGCTCTCCTGTCCGCAGCGGGATTTCCGCATCGGGCATCCGGTGGCGCTGAGCCGTGTGCTGCTCAACCTGACCACCAACGCGCTCAAGTTCACCAGCGAGGGGTACGTCCAGGTCACCGGCCGGGACGCCGATGCGGACGCGGTGGAGTTCACCGTGCGCGACACGGGACGCGGCATCCCACCGCAGCGGATGGCGACGCTCTTCGAGCCCTTCCGCCGGCGCCAGCGGGAAGGCGAGTACGCCTTCTCGGGCTCGGGGCTGGGACTCAGCATCTGCCGCAAGCTGGTCGAGGCCATGGGCTCCCGGCTCGAGGTCGACACCGAGCAGGACAAGGGCACCAGCTTCCAGTTCACCCTCTCGCTTCCGGTGGCGGGTGGGGAGGCTGAGCGCTAGGCGCTCGACGCCCCTGTCCAATTCCCGGCCACCTCCCTACATTTCTGCGGCTCGCCGATAATCGGTGGGCGCCGTTGTCCGCCGCGTTGTCCCGCGGCGGTGCTGTCGCGGCGGGGCGCATCGGTGCGCTCCGAGGCCGATGCGACAGGCCGCCGGGTGACCGTGCCGGAGCCGGCCAAGAATCACGCGCCGAGCGTCGCACGGCGGCACCCCGGGTGCTGCCGCAAGGCTCCGGCCCTGACCCACAACCGTCGTGAATTATTCACACCTGCGTCCCGGCCGCTCGGCCGAACTCGCGCCGCATGCCCCGCATGCAGCCCTCCTCATCGACTTCGACAACGTTACTCTCGGCATCCGCTCCGATCTCACCAAGGAACTGAAGAACCTCCTCAACAGCGACATCATCAAGGGCAAGGTGGCGGTGCAGCGCGCCTATGCCGACTGGCGGCGCTATCCGCAGTACATCGTGCCGCTCTCGGAATCGTCCATCGACCTGATCTTCGCCCCCGCCTTCGGCACCACCAAGAAGAACGCCACCGACATCCGCCTCGCCATTGACGCCGTGGAGCTGGTCTTCACGCGCCCGGAGATCGGGACGTTCATCGTGATGTCCGGCGACAGCGACTTCTCGGCGATGGTGATCAAGCTGAAGGAGTACGGCAAGTACGTGGTGGGCGTGGGCATCCGCGAGTCGGCGAGTGACCTGCTGATCCAGAACTGCGACGAGTACTACTCCTATACCGACCTGGCCGGGCTGACCAAGGAGGGGGAAACCCCTTCCATCCAGCGGGATCCGTGGGAGCTGGTAGGCGACGCAGTGGCCCGCATGGCCCAGCATGGCGACGTGATGCGCAGCGACCGGCTGAAGCAGGTCATGCAGCAGATCGATCCGAATTTCGACGAGCGCAACGCGGGCTTCAACCGCTTCAGCAAGTTCGTGACGGAAGCCGCCAACCGCGGACTTATCCAGCTCACCAAGCTGGACAACGGCCAGTTCGAGATCGGCGCGGTGGGCGCCGCGCCGGCCAAGGCCGCGCGGCCGGCCCCGCGCGGCCCAGCGCCGGAAAAGCCGGCGGAGCCCGCACGCGAGGAGCGTGGCGGATCACGGCGGCGTGGGCGGCGAGGCCGGGGCAGGGAGCGCGAGCGTGAAGGTGCGGCAGCGGAGGCGGCGCCGGCCGAGGCGGCGGCTCCGCGCGCGGCTGCTGGACTCACGCTGGCGCGCGCATTCCAGCTCATGACCGAAGCGCTCGCCGAGTTCCGCGGGCCCGCCACGCATGAACAGCTGCGCTCCCGCATGGCGGCCATGCTGGGCAAGGAAGACGAGCTGCTCGATCCGGAGCGGTTTCCCCGGTTGCTGCGCCAGGCCAATGACGCCGAGGTCGCCGATGTGCGGAGCGCCGGCGAGAATGAGTACGAAATCAGCCTCCATCGCCGCCCTGCATACCGGGGTGCGGAAGCCGCGCCGCCCGCCGCGAGCCCGGACAATGGCGCCGCGGCGCCAGAGCCGGCGCCTGAGCCCGCACCGTCGTCAGCCCGCCGAGGGGTGCGATTCCGTCGCGGATCGCGGGCGCCCTCGCGACCGGCCGAGGTGCCGCTGATCGGGGCAGTGAAGCTGGGGGACAGGGCGGACGAGGACGAGACGGACAAGGCGAGCAAGACGAGCAGGGCGAGCAAGACGGCCAAGGCGAGCGGGGGGAAGAAGGCCAGCAAGTCGAGCAAGGCGGACGAGACGGGCAAGGCGGGCGGGACGGCCAAGGCGAGCAAGGCCACGAAGCCGAGGACGCGAGCCAGGAAGAAGGCGGCAGCCAAGCCCGCAGCCGGCGACGAGGTGGCGACGTGAGAAACCGACGGGCAGCGACGCTGCCCGTTCGTTTTTTTCGTCGTCCAGCCGATGTGGTCGCGCGTGAGCTGATCGGATGTGTGGTGGTCTCCCGGATCGATGCGACGGTGACAGCGGCGCGCATCGTGGAGACCGAGGCCTATCTCGGCGTGGAGGACCCGGCGTCGCATGCGTGGAATGGACGCCGGAACGTGCAGAATGATGCCATCTATGGTGCGCCCGGCACGTGGTACGTGTACCGCTCCTACGGCATCCACTGGTGTGCCAACCTGGTCTGCCTGGAGGAGGGAGTTGCCGCCGCGGTCCTGCTACGGGCGCTTGAGCCGCTGGAAGGGCTCGAGGTCATGCGGCTGCGGCGTGGTGGGGTGCCGGATCGGCTGCTCGCGTCGGGCCCCGGCCGGCTGACCATGGCCCTCGGGATGACGCGCGCTCTCGATGGGACGGCGATGCGCACGTCAGCGATCACGGTGCATCACGGGGAGCAGCCGGCGGCCGTAACGGCAACGGCGCGCGTGGGGATCACGCGCGCCGTTGAGTGGCCGCTTCGTTTTGTGGAGACTGGCTCGCCCTGGGCGTCCGGACCGCGGACTAGAGCTCCTCGCGAGCTGCGCCAAGGCTGACGCGAACGCCGCCGGCGAGGGAGTGGACCGTGCCGCTGATGAGGCGGCCCGAGCCGAACTCATTGGCCTTGAAGCCAGGAACGGTCTGGATCTGGTACTGGCCAAACGCACTCACGCCGCCAACGCGGAACTGCAGTCCCGCCATGAAGGTCGCGAACCCGCTGCTGCCGAGATCCGCGGCGGCCGGATCATCGAAGCCACCCGCCTTTGGACTCACCACATTCATGATGCCGCCACCCACGCCGAAGTACGGCGTCGCCGCGCCGCGCACCGGGAAGGCCATGAGGGCAAAGGTGAACCGGCGGACATCGGTGAAGGTGACGTTCTGGGTCGAGCCGGACGTGGTCGTGTAGCTGCTCAGCTGATTCTTCTTGAACGCTTCATCCACGCCGATGTAGAGCCCGCCTCGCCTGGCCTTGATCAGGAAGTGCCCGCCCGCCATCGGAATGGCTCCGCGGGTCTGGTTGGGCGTGCGGAAGATGAAGGCGCCGGCCTGGCCGCCGACGTACCAGCGGAAGTTGTCGCTCGCCAGGCTCTGTGCGGCCGCGCTGGTCGCGCCAATGGCCGTCAGGAGTGCGAGCAGTGAAATGCTGCGGCTAAGCCGGCTCATCGCACCAGTCTCCCTCGAAAGTGCCGCCCGTGCCGTGGAATTGCGCAGGGGCCGTTGGAAATCGCGAGGGCTCCGGAAGGCGCCCCGCTGGGAACTAACTTGTTCTGAGATAAGGCTTTGGGAACCCGCGGGGCGACGGATGCGCCCCGCGTTCAGGCGGGGAGGTGCAAGGAGGGGGCCAGCGCCTCAGATGAGGCCGAGCTGGCGTCCAACCTTCTTGAAGGCGGTCAGGGCCTGGTCCAGGTCGTTGCGGGAATGGGCGGCTGAGATCTGGCAGCGTACCCGGGCCTGGCCCTGCGGCACGACGGGATAGCCGAAGCCCGTTACAAAGACGCCTTCGTCGAGCAGCATGCCGCTCATCCGGATGGCGGCGGATGTCTCGCCCAGAATGACCGGGATGATCGGGGTCTCGCCCGGAAGCGGCTTGAAGCCGAGCGCGAGCAGCTGCTCGCGGAAGTAGGCGGCATTCTCCCGCAGCGTACGCACCCGTTCAGGGTGGGCTTCGAGGAACTGCACGCTGGCCAGCGCGCTGCCGGCGACGGTGCAGGGGAGGGCATTGGAGAAGAGCTGCGGCCGGGCGCGCTGGGTGAGGTAGTCGCAGACGGCTTCCGGGGCGGCAACGAAGCCGCCGGCGGCGCCGCCCAGTGCCTTGCCCAGGGTGGACGTGATGATGTCCACCTCCCCGTGCACGCCGAAATGCTCAGCGGTTCCGCGGCCGTTGGGGCCCAGCACGCCGGTCGCGTGCGAGTCATCCACCACCAGCACCGCATCGTGCGCGCGGCAGATCTCGATCAGGTCGGGCAGCGGCGCGATGGCGCCTTCCATGGAGAAGACGCCGTCGGTGATGACCATCCGGGTGCGACGGTCCCGTGCTGCCGAGAGCAATTCCTTCAGGTGCGCCAGGTCGCCGTGGCGATAGACCGCGGACTGGCACTTGGTGATCGACTTGGCCAGCCGCACGCCGTCGATAATCGACGCATGATTGAGCTGGTCGCTGATGACGATGTCGTCCTCGCCAAGCACCGAGGCGGGCAGCGCTTCATTGGCGTTCCAGCAGCTCACGAAGCTGAGGCTGGCTTCGGTTCCCACCAGGCGGGCGAGCGCCGTCTCCAGCTCGCGATGAATGTCGAAGGTGCCGCAGATGAAGCGCACCGACGCGGTGCCCGCGCCGTACTGCTCCAGTGCCTTCCTGCCCGCGGCCACCACGGCCGGCTCGTTGCTCAGCCCGAGGTAGTTGTTGGAGGAGAGGATGATGACCTCGCCGCGCCCCTCCATCTGGACGCGCGGCCCCTGCGGGCTGGTGAGGTAATTGAGTTGCTTGTAGACGCCATCGGCACGGAACTGGGCGAGATCGGCCTCGAGGCGCGAGGTCAGCGAAGGGGCGGTCGAGTGGGTTGGCATGATGGGTTCCATGGCTCAGCGGGAGATCCGGTCGAGCCGGAGCAGGTCGATCACCGAGAGGCCGTCCTGGGCATTGATGGTGTGCAGGCCCAGGAAGCGCGGATCCCACGTGGGTCCGAGTCGCTGGATCGGCCGTTCGCGGTACGTCGTGGGGGAGAGTTCATCGATCACATGCAGGGTAATGCCGGAGCCGTAGAGCGGGGCGCAGCACTGGGCGGGCCGGATCAGCTGGCTGCCGTGCTGAAACAGCCGGCCCGCCATGCGGGCCCGCCGCACGTCGGCCACCAGCGGGTTCTCCGGGTGCGGCGTGAAGGGGCCGAACGGCGTGTCGGCCACGAACAGGTGCAGCTCTTCGTCGTAGGTGATCCCGACATCAGCGATGCTGGCAAACAGGTACCAGCGCCCATCGGTGTGCCGGTGCAGGGTGGCGTCAACGCCATCGAAGGGGTCAAGAAGCACCCGGTCGAGTTCCCACTTCAGGGGGAACTCGGTGGCGCGATAGAGTTCCAGCCGCAGCGACGCCTGCGATTCCGGAAGCATGTACCACTCGCCCTCCCAGTGAAAGACAAAGGGATAGGACAGGTGGTACGGCGGATCGAGCACGATCGCTGCCTCGCCGATCGGCCCTTGGGGCCCCATCTCCCACGCGGCAATCCGGCCGACGGGATTCGAGAAAACCAGTTCTTCAAAAAACATCCACCAGCGGTCGTCATCCCGCACCACGAACGGGTCGGCCCAGAACCGGTCGGCCGGCGGGCGAAGTTCGCGATACTGGTACAGCGCGTCATGCGGCACCGCACCCCGCTTCCCCTGGGCCAGATGCCACGCGACCGACCAGGTCAGGCGCCGACCGCGCCAGCGGGCCCGCTGGCGGGCATAGCGCACGCCCAGTCGTGCACCGGCCCGAAGCACCTCTCCGGTGGTGGGCCTGCGGTAGAGGCGATGCTGGTAGGCACCCCAGCCGTCATCGCTGGCGCTGGCCTGGCGCGCGGGCTTGCCCTGCGCGAGTCGCTCCACCGACCGCACCAGCATTCGGCTCGAACGGGGATACAGCGCCGCCACATTCCTCGCAAAGGAGAAGCGTTCGGTGCGGCCCACACCCCGGGCCAGGACTTCGCCGCCGTCGAGGTCACTGCTCAGGCGCTGCAGCGTCACGCCCGTCTCCGGCCGATCCTCGAGTACTTCCCACACACCCGGCGGTCCACCTCGGTTGGTGCGGTTGTCGCCATGGTGAAATGACCACACCCCGTTCCGCGCCGAGCCGAGGATCGCACCCTTGAGGATGCGAAAGCCGGTGCGGACCAGCAGGTCGAGGTCATGCCGCTGCACCGCGGCCACGTCCTCGTCGCTGAATGTGTCGGTAAAGCGACCCAGGATGGGAGACACCTGCAGGCGCGCCGCTTCCGGCGCGATGTCGCGCAGCGACTCGGGGGGAGGGCCGGCCGGCACTCGGCGCCGGTCCATCCGCTCCGCCAGCGCAAAGGCCAGCAGCCGCCGGTTCTTCCACCAGCGGCCGAGCCGCGAGCCCTGTGGCGCCTCAGGCGCGGCAGAGGCTCGCTGCACGATGAGCACCACCGTCGCGAGGTCGCGCTGCTGGAGCTCACGCAGCGCGGAAGCCATCCAGTACGGCACGTCGTCACCATCCGTCAGCAAGCCGAGGCGGACGGGGCGCGACGGCACGGTCATCCACCGATCTCCAGGATGACCTTGCCCGCCTGGCCATCCTTGATCACCTGGATGGCCTCCGCCATTCGGTCGAGCGGGAAACGGTGGGTGATGACGGGGCGCGGATCGAGCTGGCCGGAGCCGATGAAGCGGCGCATCACGTCCCACGTGTCGTACATGCGGCGGCCGGTCACGCCATAGAGCGTGAGTCCCTTGAAGATGACATCGCGGGCGAAATTCACCTCGGTGCTGCGGCTGGGAGTGCCGAGCAGGTTGATGCGCCCGCCCAGGCGGGCCGAAGCAAACGCGGTGGCGTGGCCGGCGGGGTGGCCGCTCATCTCGCAGACCAGGTCGGCCCCATCGTCGGCGGTAAGCTCGTGCACCCGCGCGGGCACGTCCTCACTGCGAGCGTCGAGCGTGACATGCGCGCCCATCGCGCGCGCCAGCTCCAGCCGCTTCGGGTTGAGGTCGCTCGCGATCACGAGTGAGGCGCCGGCGGCGCGCGCCACGCCCACCGCGAAGCAGCCGATCGGGCCGCAGCCGATGACCAGCACCCGGCCGCCGGTGGCCATCCCACCCTCCAGCACGGTGTGGACCGCGTTGCCGGTGGGATCCATGATGGCGCCGACCTCGGGCGGGATGCCATCGAGCTTCATCACGTTGGACGCGGGCATCACGATGTACTCGGCGAAGGCGCCGTCGCGGTCCACGCCGATGATGGAGGTCCGGCGGCAGAGATGGCTCTCACCGATCCGGCACTGCAGGCAGTGGCCGCAGACAACGTGGCCCTCGGCGGTGACCAGGTCCCCAACCTGGAGCAGGCCGGCGGCTTCCGCCTCGCGCCCCAGCTGGGCGACCTCGCCCGCGAACTCATGACCGATGACGACAGGGGGCTTGAGCCGCGCAGACGCCCACGCATCCCATTCCCAGATGTGAAGGTCGGTACCACAGACACCGGCATAATGGACCCGGATCAGTACGTCGCTCGGGCCGCATTGCGGCACCGGGACGTCACGCAGTTCCATTCCGGGTCCGGGAGCAATCTTGACGAGTGCGCGCATCGGGCTTCAGGTTAGGGAAAGAGGGCAGGCTGGAAGATAGGACCAAGGGCAGTTGTCCCAAAGGTACGCCGCGGGTCACTCTCGCCGGTACATCACCAGGGCTCCGCTTCGAAAGACACGCTTGTATGGTGCCGCCAGGGCCTCACCGCTCGCGCCCAACTGTGAAAATGGCGGGAGGCAGGAGAGGCAGGCCCCGTCGCGGCCCAGCCGGTCCTCGACGATCACGAAGTCGGGAGGAGTCCTGTCCAGGGTCGCACGGAGCTCATCCAGGTAGGGCTCGCGCACTTGATCGGGCAGCGTCGGTTCGGTCGGTGTGTCTATGGACAGCCTGGGCAGGAGCCGTCGATTCGCGAGGACTGCCACCGCGGGGTAGTTCCAGGCGAGGACCATGTCGCCGGGTGAGGAGACCGCCGCCAGCTGGCGCGAGACCAGGCGCTCGTCGAGCGCCGTACCGCTCAGCTGGTGGTAACGGGCATAGTAGTCGTCCGACGACAGCCTTCCACTGACGAGCTTCACCCAGCGCATTCCCTCGCCCAGCGGAAACCTGGCCAGCACGATCCCGCTCAGCGACAGCAGTGCAAGTCCGAAGACCGTGCCCACCGCGCGGAAGGAGGGCGCGGCTTTGGCGGATGCAGCCATGGCGCCGAATGCCGCCGTTGCCAGGATCGCGAGCACTGGCGACAGGATCAGCAGGCGATAGGGGTAGTAGGGTCGCTGGACTAGCACGAGCGGCAGGGCGAAGGCCAGCCAGAGGCCCCACACGAGCGCGGCGCGAGGATGCTGGGTGCGGAGCGCTGCCACGCCGGCCACGGCCAATGGCAGGAACAGCAGGACGAAGGCCTCCCTGACTAGGCCATATGAAAGGGCCTCGGACGCGGCTCCAGACAGCGCCTGCGCGTTCTTCGCGAGGTTGAAACGGATGTACGCCTCCCAGAAAGCCGGCACGGCGTGGTGGAGCGCCAGCCAGCCCAGCAGGGCGGCGATCGGAGCGAGCGCTGCTGCCAGCACCAGGCCAGCAGGTGCCAAGCGGTGGCCAGTCTCTCGCCCGCTTCTCCAGCTCAGGACGAGCGGTATAACCAGGAAGACGGCGTAGAACGGCTTGAGCATGGCCGCCAGTCCTGCGGCGACACCCGCCAGCACGAGATACCGCCGCCGCAGGGGCGCCTGACCAGCGCAGAGCGGCGCGAGCGCGAAGAGCAGCAGCCACAGCATCCAGCCATCGGGTTGCGCCGTGAACTGGTAACCAGCGTTGGCGTAACTCAACACCCAGAGTACTGCGGCGGCCACTGCAATGGCCCGGCTCGAGTAGCGCCGTCCCAACTGGACAATGGTGATCGCCACGCCGCCCACGAGCATGAGGTCGAACACCCTGATACCCCACCAGTTTCGCCCGGCCACCGCCATCACGGCCGCGGACGGAAGGAACGACATGGGTCCCTTCACATCGAACGCATCGAGGTAGGGAACTCCTCCGCGCAGGATGACGTCGCCAACCCACGCGAATGCGCCCTGGTCGAATCCGAATGGCCAGCTCAGGGAGGCTGCAGCCCAGAGGAGGGCGATGGCAGCGAGCCCCCCGATGCCGGCACCGAGCAGGATACCGGGCACTCGCCGCATTCAGGTCCTCAGTGCCATGTGGCGCTCAGCGTGCGGCTGAAGTAGTGTGCGCGCCGCTGTCCGCCGCGAAGATGGCGAATCCGTCCGCACGGCTCGCCAAGCGGTACCTTGGCGCCAGCGCCTGAACGGTTTTCGGCATGCGCGTCAATGGTTCGAAACATCCGAAGCAGCTATCTGGACTGGTGCCCGGATCGGGCATGATGATCAGCGCCGGTGGCGCCGCCACCAGCGCATGGTGCAACTCATCCAGGTCGGCGCGAAGGTAGTCGGGCGGCGCACTGGCGCCGATGGCCGCTTCCACCGCAAACCGGCTGGCCGCCGGCCGGTCGGCGAGAAAGTAGATGGACGGAAACCGGAAGACAAAAATGTGCTCGCCCGGCCGGGTGAGCCGGGTGACCTGCCTGACGACCCGCATCTCGCCCGCCGTGGTCGTGGTCAGATAGGCAAAATGCTCCTGATAGTCCGCAGTCGTCCCCGGTCCCGGGATGT
>DASSTP010000195.1:0-4389 GCA_035707845.1 Gemmatimonadales bacterium
TCGCCCACCATGCGCGTCAATCCCGCGATGAGCTTGGCGGACTCGATCCGCCAGACCGTCTCGATGGCACGATGGATGTCGGGGGCCATGAGGGTCAAGGTAGTCGAGGGGCCGAGGGGTCGAGAAGTCGAGGCCCTCCGACCCCTCGACTACCTCGACCCCTAGACTACCTCGACCCCTAGACTACCTCGACCTCCTCGACCCTCACTTCCTCGCCGCAATCTCCTCCCGGATCCTCGCCTCCTGCTGCCGCAGTTCCGGGGTGAACTCCTCGCCGAAATCCTCCTCCTCGAACACCGGCCGGATTTCAATCTCGGTGCCGCCGTCGAAGGGGGCGCGCTTGAGCCACTCGACGGCCTCGTCCATGGACTTGACCTGCCAGAGCCAGAAGCCGGCGATCAGCTCCTTGGACTCGGCGAAGGGCCCGTCGGTTACGGTGCGCTTCGAGCCCTCAAAGCGGACACGCTTCCCCTTGGAACTGGGATGCAACCCCTCGCCCGCCAGCATGATGCCGGCCTTGACCAGCTCCTCGTTGTACTTCCCCATGTCGGTCAGCAGCTCCCGGCTCGGCATCACGCCGGCTTCGGAGTCCTTGTCGGCCTTGACGATCACCATGACCCGCATTGTCGTATCCCCCTGTGAGGCGTTGGGCCCGGGCTCGTCCCGGGTTTCAAGAATACGTCGAACAGGGGAATGGGGAATCGACATGAGTTGAGGGGCGTGGGGCATGGGGCGTGGGGCTTGAGGGGTGGCGAGTCGCGGGTTGCGGGCCCTCCCATGCCCCATGCCTCATGCCCCATACCCTCTCCGCGTTGCCCGCCCGCCCGGGCGCCAAGTACGTTCCAAGGGCAGTCGTGTTGACCACGGCAGAGGAGGTTCACGTGCGAATTCGAGGACGATTCAATCATATCCGGCTACTGGCTTCTCTCACGTTGCTTCCAGTCGTCGCAACCGGGTGTCTGGTGGCAGCAGCAGGCGCGGGGGCAGGGGCCGCAATTCACTTGAGCGATCGTGGCGCCGAGTCGGTAGTGACCGGTTCGGTGGACCAGGCCTACGCCGCCACCCAGCGGGCATTCCGGGATATGGACATTACCGAGGGGAAGAGCAGCAGCGAGCATGACGGTGAGGTGGAGACCCGCGAACTCCAGGGCAGCACCGCCGATCGCGATATCACCGTGACGATCAAGTCCGAGGGCACCGGCGCGCATGTCGAGGTCGTGGCGCGGAAATCGGCCGTGACCTGGGACAAGGACCTGGCTCGGCAGGTTCTGGAGAAGATTGTGGCAGGGATGTAGACGAGTCGCGGGTGGCGGGTGGCGGGTCATGGGTCATGGGTCGTGGGTCATGCGTCATGGGTCATGGGTCGTGGGTCGTGGGTCATGCGTCATGGGTCGTGAAGTTTGCGACCTGCGACCTGTGACCTGCGACCTTTTTTCGAGCCGCCCTACCCCTCCGCGCCCAGCACCGGCTTCACATCCACCACCGGCGTCCCGTCAATTGCCTCGAGGGCCTCGACGTGGAGCCGGGTGCCATCCTCGATATGCAGGAGCCGGGTGCGGTGCAGCCCGATCGGGTTGGGGCGATCAGGCGAGCGGGTGGCGAAGACGCCGGTGAGCGGCGCATCCGGATCGCGCCCCGGGTGCACCTGCAGGGTGTCGCGCCGGCTCTCATGCAGCCACGTGAGCACCCAGATCTCGTCACCCTCGGCGAGCAGGTGAAGTGCCGAGAGATATTCCGGATCGATGTCGATCCACGCCTCCGGTGCGCCCTCCCACGGCTGCCTCGGCGCATCCTTCCGGCGGGTGAGCGTGGAGTGCACCCGGCCGATGGGGCGGAGTTGCAAGGTGTCGGATGGGGTGTGCATATGAGCTGAGAGCCAAGAGCTGAGAGCTGAGAGTTGCGAGCTGTGAGTGATGCCCGGCGCCTGGCGTACGACTCATGACTTACGACCTGCGACTCTCCTTCGCTACCTCAATCCACCGCTTCATCGGCATGCTTGCCACCAGCTCTCCGATCACATCGAGCGCCAGGTCGTCCGCCGTACGAAAGCGGATGCACGACTTGCCCATGTTCAGCTTCTTGCCGGCGGCCGCGAACCCTTCCTTCAACCGGCGAGCGTGATCGGGCGAGCCGTACGCGCACATCAGGTAGAGCGAGAGGTAGTGCTTCTGCGCGGCGAGCCCCACATACCAGAGCGGCTGCCCGTTGTACGTGTCGGGGTAGTCGGCGAGCGGCACCTGATATGCCAGGATCTTCCCGGCGAGGGATTCCTCGTAGCCGCGCGGCAGGTTCTGGACGATGCAGTCCCGGACGCGCTCGAGTTCCCGACGGCGCTCCTGCGGCTGCGCGGCCAGGAACGTCCTGACTTCAGGTGAAGGTGAACTGGCCATCCGGATTCCCCTCAATCGTCCTTCGTGAAGACCGCCTCGGTCTGGTCGGAACCCGGGCCCTCATCGCCGTAGAGCAGAGTGAGCGTCCCGCCGCCATCGCTCAGCTGCCCGGGCGCGAGCAGGTAGGGAAATCCATCGCTGCTGCCACCCGTTCGCGTGAAATGCAGCGTATGCCCCTCGCGAGTATACGTCCCCTGTTCGGCGTTGTCGAATTCGAGGCCGTTGTTCTTGTTTCGGTGCGACGTGCGCAGGTCGTATGTGGTCACCGTAAGGGTGATGGAGCCGCTGAGCGTGAGGCAGCAGCCGAATGGCGCGCTGGGATCGGAGGGGAGCGCCTGGCCATTCTCTGACACGAGGGTATAAACGCCGGTTATGTCAGACGGCCCGGCTTCGCCGCCGCATCCGCCGCAGGCGAGAGACAGCGCGGTGACACCAACCTGCATGACTTTCTGACGCATGCTCACCCCAACCGTTGCCGTACACCTCAGGGCAGGTGAAGTGTCATCACCATGCCGGCGGTATCCGCTGTGGCGCCACGAAACATACCGCTGATTCCATCGGCCGATATGGTGAGGCTGCGGCCGGCGAGGCGCACGCGCGGCGCTGTATCCAGCCCCGTCACCGTAAGCGTTCGCACCCCGTTGAAGAGCGGGTGCTTGCCGGCGGCTTCGCTCAGCGCCGGCCGCCCAATCACCTCCACGCTGCCCGCGTCGTTGCCGAGCTTGACCAGCCGGGAATGCAGCACCTCGCCGGGCGCCACCACATTCACGTTGAGCGGATCGAAGCCCTGCGGGAAGAGGGGGCTCGCCGCCTTGATGATCAACCGCCATCCTGGCCGGTCGAGGAACGTACGCCGATCCTCGGCCAGCCGGTCCGTGAGCGCCGCCGCATCAGAGGTCGCGACTCGGCCTATGCTGTCACGTTCCGCATTGGTAAACGCGCACGGCTCGCCAGGGTGTGTCGCAATTGCCGCCGAGAGCATCGAATCGAGCGGAATGGAATCGTGCGCCTCCAGTTCAGCGCGCCATTCCGGCGAAAGGCGATCGAGGAGCCGAGCCAGGGCGACACCACTGCGATAGCCGCGATCGCGAATCCTTTCCGGTGCGAATTCATGGGATGGCATCACATTGCTGTCAGGCGCATCGGTGGCACGCCACTCCACATAGGTGGCGAGCCCTTCGTTCAGCTCCGTGCCGCGCTCATAGGCAGCGGCGGCGGCGGGCATGCGTGCGAAGCGTTCACGCCGGAGGTTGATGGCAGCGCTTGCCCAGCATCGTTCCTCCGGCTTGGCCCTGGCCAGGAGCGCTCGGCGCAATGCTTCAGACTCAAGCCGGCGCTGGGCGAGGACCGCGGCGTCGCTCACCGGGTAGGTGAAGAGGTCGGCCTCATTGGCGGCCCAGGAGGGATGGTGGGCGCGCTGGAAGACATGGAATGCTTCGTGGACCAGGATCCCGGCTCGGCGAAGCGCCGGCGCGGAATCCGACGCCGGCATGAGCGTGGCAGTCGTCACGCCACCCAGCTCGGTGCTGGTATTGGCCGAGACGCTGGAGTCCCGTCCCGGATGGACCCAGACGCTGTCGTACCCTGCCAGCGGCGTGAACGCGGTAGGCGGGGCGGGGTGACGGAAGAGCAGGGTGCGGGCGCCGTCGAAGATGGCGACGGGTGTCGAGCGCGGCTTGAAGCCGGGCCAGAGGTCATGGGTGGCCAGCGAATCGGCAAGGGCGACCGTGGCGAACGGGGTGGTGGGAGCTCTCGCATCATTGCCGGCGTCATCGCTTCGGCAACTGAGCGACGCCGAGCACATGGCGAGGATGACTGGAATGACCGGGATGTTCTGGCGCATGTGTAGTTGGACGGAGCTTCTTGTGAGAAAGTTGCAATGCGTAACCTTGCGAGGCACTTCGATCTGTCCGCTGGGCCGGGTGGCCTCGACGGAGGCAGGATGGGCGGGTTGGCGCCAAGCCCACACGACCTGCCCATCCCGCCCATCCCGCCCATC
>DASSTP010000196.1:0-2374 GCA_035707845.1 Gemmatimonadales bacterium
TGATCGCCTGCAAGTGGGTGAAGCTGGCGTGCCGGAGGCATGAGGAAGACTTAAAGCGCTCCAAGAAAGACAAATCTTGGCCGTTTTATTTTGATGAGCATCACGCGAGCGACGTTTGCAGGTTCGCTGAGCTACTTCCCCACATCGAGGGGCGCTGGGAAACCCCCACCATCACCCTCGAACCCTGGCAGGTCTTTTGCCTCGCGGTGATCTTCGGCTGGCGCCGCCGTGCGGACGGCGGCCGGCGGTTCAGCAAGGTCTATTGGGAGGTCGCCCGCAAGAACGCGAAGTCCACCATCGCGGCCATCGTCACGCTGTACTGCTTCTGCTGCGAGGGGGAGCCGGCGCCCTATGTCCTGATCGGCGCCACCACGGGCGCCCAGGCGCTGAAGGTGTTTCACCCGGCGCGCATGATGGCGCTGAAGACGGAGGCGCTGCGCGAGGCCTTCGGGCTGCAGGTCTGGGCCAAGAGCATCACGGAGCCCGGCGGCGGCTACGTCCAGACCATCAATAGCAAGGGCAGCACCCAGGACGGCCACAACCCGCACCTGGGCGTCCTGGACGAGCTGCACGCCCACAAGGACCGGGCCCTCTACGACGTCATCGACAGCGCCTTCGGCGCCCGGAAGAATCCGCTCCTCTGGATCATCACCACGGCCGGGTTCGACACGAACGGCATCTGCTATGAGCAGCGGCAGTTCGTGGCCAAGGTGCTCGAGGGGGTGCTCGAGGCGGACCACTACTTCGGCATCATCTTCACCCTGGATGATGACGAGGTGGAGCGGGCCACCAAGGGCGAGTTCGATCCCCGCGTCTGGGTGAAGGCCAATCCGAACCTTGGCGTATCCGTCGAGCTCCGGAACATGGAGGCCGCCGCCAAGGAGGCGAGGGCCCAGCCCGGGAAGCTCGGCGAGTTCCTGACCAAGCGATTGAACGTCTGGACCTCGGCCAAGCGGGGCCATATCGACCCGATCGCCTGGAAGCGCTGTGGCGGCCCGGTGGATCTCGAAGCGCTCCGTAGCGTCCCGTGCTGGGGCGGCCTGGATCTGGCCTCCGTATCGGACCTGACCTCCCTGCGGCTGATCTGGTGGGTGGACGGGCGGCTGAAGACCTGGGGCACGCGCTACCTGCCTGAGGCGGCGGTCGAGCCGCGGACCAGCAGGAACAGCGTGCCTTATGAGCGCTGGACCCGGCAGGAGTTCCTGGGCCGGCCCTACCTGACGGTGACCGAAGGCGACGTGACCGACTATGCGGCCGTCGAGAGGGACATCCGTTGGGCGCTCTCGACCTTCCAGGTCCAGGCGATCGGCTACGACCCCTGGAACGCCCAGGACCTGGTGAACCGGCTGACTGCGGACGGCGCGCCCATGGTCGAGGTGCGCCAGGGTATTCCGACGCTGGGCGGCCCGATGAAGGAGCTGGACCGGCTGTATCTCGGCGGTCTGCTGGATCACGGCGGCGACGAGGTGCTGGCCTGGTGCTCCTCCAACGTGGTGGCCCGGAAGGACCACAACGACAACCTCGCGCCATCGAAGAAGGACAGCATGGAGAAGATCGACGACTATGTCGCCCTGCTGAACGCGATGGCGGTGGGCCTGTCCGGCGCTGAGGCCGGCGGCTCGTCGGTTTATGAATCGCGCGGGCTGCTGGTGCTGGGCTGATGCGCGGCACCCTTCTTGGCACCAGGCGGGAGCCGACGCTGGCCGCTCCGGCACCGGTCCGGCGCGCCGCCGAGTCCGGCCTCGCCTCGCCGCAACCCTGGCTCATGGGCGCTCTCGGCGCGCTGTCTTCCGCCTCCGGGCTGCCGGTCACGCCGTTGACGGCGCTGCAGTCGGCAGCCGTCTATAGCTGCGTGCGCTGCCTGTCGGAGGATCTGGCCAAGCTGCCGCTCGGGGTGCGGCGCAAGCTGTCGGACGGCGGCTCCGTGCCCGAGCCGCGGCACGCGCTGAACGCCCTGTTCCAGCGGCCGAACCGCTGGATGACCGGCTTCGACTTCGTGGCCTACATCGTCACGGCGCTGTGCCTGCGGGGCAATGGCTACGCGGTGATCAAGCGCGGCCGCGGCGGCGAGCCGATCGAACTGATTCCGGTCTCGCCCGACCGGGTGAGCCTGCTGCTCGCCCCGAACGGGCTGCTCTACTACATGGTCCACCATCCGGCAGTCGGCGACGCCGTGACGCTGCACCAGGATGACATGCTGCACATCCGCAGCCTGTCCCTGGATGGTTACGTCGGCATCTCACCCATCGCCGTGGCGCAGGATGCCATCGGCCTGGCGCTGGCCACCCAGCAGCATGGCGCGACCCTGTTCCGGCAGGGTGCGCAGGTGTCTGGGGTGCTCAGGGCGACGAGCAAGCTCTCGCCCGAAGCGGCG
>DASSTP010000197.1:0-3004 GCA_035707845.1 Gemmatimonadales bacterium
CCAGGAACTGGCCCAGCGGAGCCTTGGGCTCGCCACTGAGCTGGGCGATGACCTGCGCGCGGCCCAGGCCCTCAACGCCCTCGCCGGCTTTGACTTCGAGCAGGGCTCGATGGACTCGGCCCGCCGTCGGTTCCAGCGCGCGCTCACCCTCGGCGGGGCGCATGACGCCGTCCGGGGCAAGGTGGAGCAGAACCTCGGCATTCTCGCCAACATCCAGGGCGACCACACCGGAGCGCTCGCGCACTTCGAGCGCGCTCTCGAGGCGTTCGCCGCCGTGGGTGACCCTCGCGGCCGCGCCGAGGCGGAGCACAACCTCGGCATGCTGCACGCTGACCTGGGCGAGTATGAGCAGGCCGACGCGCATTACGTGCGCAGCCTCGAGCTGTCGGAAGAGCTGGGCAACGTGCACCTGCGTGGGCTGGTGCTGCTCAACCGCGCCGACGTGCTCGCCATGCGCCAGCGTTACGAGCAGGCGATGCCCAGCGCGGAGCAGGCGCTGGCCATCTTCAACGAGATGGACTCGAAGCTGGACAAGGCCGATGCCTACCAGATCATCGGGCGCATCTACCGGGAAACCGGCCGCATCCAGCTGGCGGAGTCGCGGCTTCGCACCGCGGTCGAACTGGCCATCGCCACCGGGTCGGTACTCAGCGAGGCGGAAACGACCCGCGAACTCGCCATTCTGTACCAGGTCACCGGGCGCAACCAGGAAGCGCTCCGGTCGCTGAACACCGCGCACCGCCTCTTCCGCCGTCTCGACGCGCGGCGGGAGCTGGTGGACATCAGCGGCCGGGTGACCCGGCTGGAAGACACCTACCTGGCCGTGGTGCGCGACTGGGGTCAGTCGATCGAATCCGCCGACAGCTACACCTTCGGCCATTGCGAGCGGGTCGCCGAGCTTGGCGTCCGCCTGGGCACCGCGCTGGGGATGGATGACGACGCGCTCACGGCGCTGCGTCTAGGCGCCTATCTCCACGATCTCGGCAAGGTCCGCGTCCCCCACGAGATCCTCAACAAGCCTGGGCGGCTCACCGAGGAGGAGTTTGACGTGATCCGTCGCCATCCCGAGTGGGGTATCGAGCTGCTGGCGACGGTAGACTTCCCCTGGGACATCAAGCCCATCATCCGCTGGCATCACGAGAAGTACGACGGCAGCGGCTATCCCGACCGGCTGGTGGGCGATGAAATCCCGCTGGCTGCGCAGGTGATCTGCATTGTCGACGTGTACGACGCCCTCACCACTACCCGCAGTTACCGGCCCGCCATGGCCAATGCCGAGGCGCTCGCCCGCATGGAAGAAACCCGCCACTGGTGGCGGCCGGATGTCTTCGCCGCCTTTGGCCAATTGATGGGGATGGTAGGCGACTGAGGTTCCCGCCCCCTTGATGCTGCTGGTAGCTCGACTAGCTTCGGGCATCCCCCACATAGAAGGTCGCATGGCCCCGGAAGACTTGAGCGAAGAGCTCCAGAAGATGCGTGCCGCCCTGCAGGCCATCGAGCAGCGGCTGCAGGCCAAGTCGGTTCCCATGTCGGGCGTCCAGGATCTCAAGTCGGGTGTGGACGAGCTGCGGCTCCGGCTCTGGGCCATCCTCTCCGCCTCCAACAATCCCGATCCCGCGAGCACGCTCGAGCGGTTCCGCCTGCGGCGGGCCACGGAAATCCTCGATTCCCTGCAGGCGGACATCACCGCGGGCAAGCTGCGCACCTCTCACAAGGAAGTGGGGATGCTGGTGGAACGCGCCGAGCGGATCATCGCAGCTCTCCGGCCGTCGGCGAAGGCGGGATGAGCGTTCCCCGGGCGCGGGCCGCATTGCTGCTGCTGCTGGGCGCGGCGGCGTGCGCGCGGGGCGAGCGGCAGGCCTCACGCACAGTCGTGGTGGCAGCGGTCGGGGAGCCGCCGTCGGTGCTGCCGCCGCTCACCTATGAGTCGGTTGGTCGTGACGTGGGCGACCTGGTCTGGGAGCGGCTGGCCACGCTCGCGCCCCATGGCGCAAGCATCGACACCACCGCCTACCGCCCGGCGCTGGCGGAGCGGTGGGAGCGGGTGGATTCGCTGACCTGGCGGTTTCATCTCCGGCCGGGCGCCCGATGGCAGGACGGCGTGCCGGTCACCGCACGTGATGTGGTCTTTTCCTTTGGCGCGTATGCCGACAGCAGCATCGATGCGATCGGGCGCATGGCGGTGGCCCCACTGCAGGTGAGCGCCACCGACTCCGCCACCGTGCTGATCCGCTTTCCCCGTCCCTCGCCCGAGCAACTGTACGACGCCACATATCATGTGCGGATCATTCCCGAGCACGTCTGGAGCGGCATCGGTCGAGATGCCTGGGGCGCTGACACCGCGGTGGCGCACCTCGTCGGCAGCGGGCCCTTCCGGGTGGTGTCGTGGAGGCATGGGGAGGCGCTGATGTTGGGACGAGAGGCGAGAGACGAGGGACGAGGGTTGCGCGCCGAGCCGCCGAGCCGCCCCCTCGCTGCGCTCGGGGCAAGCTACGCCGCCGAGCCGCGCATCGACACCGTCGTCTTCCGCTTTGCCCAGGATCCCGATGCCGCGCTCAACCTGCTCCTGTCGCACGAGGCGGATCTCCTGGAAGTGCTGATGACGCCCGACCGCATCGCGCGGGTCGAGGCTGACTCGGCCTTCCGGGTGGAACGCTATCCCTCGGCGGTATACGGGTTCATCGCGTTCAACCTGGCTGGGAAGAACCCGGCGCTTCGCAATCGCGGCGTGCGTCGGGCATTGGCTGCCGCGGTGGACGGGAATGCCATCGCGCAGAATGCCTTCGGGCCCGACGCGCACGCGCCCGCCGGTCCGATGTCGGCGCTGGCGTGGGTGGGGGAGGCGGGGATCGAAACCATCGCCACAGACACGGCGCCTGGCGCTCAGCGCTCAGCGCTCAGCGCTCAGCGCCCATCGTTCGATATCCTGGTCCCCTCCACCAGCCCCTCCCGCCGGCGTATCGCCGAGGCGCTGCAGGAGGCGTGGCGGAGAATCGGTGTCACG
>DASSTP010000198.1:0-4994 GCA_035707845.1 Gemmatimonadales bacterium
CCGTACCGGTATCGCTACTTCTTCAACTACTGCACCTTCTCCTACTCGATGGCGTGGTGGGACTGGTCCCAGTGGGAGAAGATGATCGACTGGATGGCGCTCAAGGGCGTCAACCTGCCGCTCGCCGTCACCGGCCAGGAAGCGGTCTGGCAATTGGTGCTCCGCGACATGGGCTTCAGTGACGCAAGGATCGGCGACTTCCTCGTGGGTCCGGCATACTTCCCCTGGGGATGGATGGGTAACATCGACGGCCTGGGCGGGCCGCTGCCACAGAGCTGGATTGACAGCCACATCACGCTCGAACGGCAGATCCTCGCGCGCGAGCGCGCACTTGGCATGACGCCGGTGCTGCAGGGGTTCACCGGACATGTGCCCAGGTCCATTACCGACGTGATCCCCTCGGCGAAGATCCACCAGACCGGCGACTGGTCCGCCGGCTTCTCCGGAACCTGGTTCCTCGATCCGCAGGATACCCTGTTCCAGAAGATCGGCCGAGATTTTATCAAGCGGCAGCGGGAGCTGTTCGGCACTGATCACGTCTACGCCGCCGATCCGTTCAACGAGATCAATCCGCCCACCCACGACTCCACCTTCCTTGCCGGCATGGGCCACGCCATCTACCAGCCCATGCATGACGCCGACTCACTCGCCGTCTGGGTGCTGCAGGGCTGGTTCCTTTATTACCAGGCCAGCTTCTGGAAGGAAACCGAGGCACGCGCGCTGATGGGCGCCGTCCCCGACGACCGCATGCTGGTGCTCGACCTCTACGGCGACCGGCATCCGGTCTGGAGCGAACGCGACGCCTTCTACGGCAAGCCCTGGATCTGGAACGTGCTCTACAACTTCGGCGGCCAGGTGAGCGTGAGCGGCGACCTGCCATCCATGGCAAAGAATCTCCAGGCTGCCCTCGCCAGTCCCGATCACGGCCGCATGGAAGGCCTCGGCATGACCATGGAAGGGCTGGGTTACAATCCCGTCATCCCCGACTTTGTGCTGGGCATGACCTGGCATGACAGCGTGCCCGGCGTGGAGCAGTGGGTCCATGACTACGTGATCCGGCGATACGGCCAGGCCGATTCATCCGCATGGAGCGCGTGGAAGATCCTCCTTGCCACGGCCTACAGCTCCGCGCCGCAGACCGGGACCTTTCTGGCCGAGCGGCCCCAGTTCTATCGCAAGGGCATGGCGTATCGCACATCACCCGTCGCGCCATATGATGTGAGCGAGCTGGTGCGCGCGCTCGGGCTCCTGCTTGAGGCCGAACCCCGCCTGGGCCGGAGCGATGCCTACCAGTACGACGTGGTGAATCTTACGAGGCAGGTGCTGGGCTCCCTCGGGCTCCCCATGGTCAATGCGCTCGAGCAGGCGTTCATGCAGAAGGATCGGCCGGCGCTTGCCAGGGCCGAGCGGGATGTCGTCGGCCTCCTCACCGATCTCGACGCACTGGTGGGCACGCGCAAGGAGTTCCTGCTGGGCGCATGGCTGGAAGAGGCGAAGCGCTGGGGCACGACCGACGACGAACGGCGCCTGTACGAGTGGAACGCCCGCAACCTCATCACGCTCTGGGGCACCAAGTGCACCGAGGGCCAGAACGACGACCTGAACCTCTATGCCTATAAGCAGTGGCAGGGGATGTTTTCGGGCTACTACCTTCCACGCTGGCAGGAATTCTTCCGCGAACTGAACCAGTCGCTGGACAAGGGCACCTCCCTTGACCGGGCGCCCTTTGCCGACCGCATGTGCCAGTGGGAGCAGGCCTGGTCCCGCCAGACAGACACGTTTCCGTCCAAGCCGGCCGGCAATGCCCTGGCGCTGTCGCGAAAGCTCCTGCGGAAGTATTTCCCTGAGGGAGCACGGTAATGTCGCTGGCCTACGTGACGTCACTTCTTTTCGGAGTCGCCGCCCTCGGCTTTCTCGCGGCCGGCCTGGTCCTGCGCGGTCACGGCCCCGCGGCGACAGTGTTCCAGGTCCTGGGTGCCGTCTTCCTCGTCGTGTGCCTTTTCTGGCTCGCCATCGCGCGCCGCAAGGCCACACCGGACCATCGTACCATGAGCAAGGAGAAGTGAGATGGCGCTTGAGATGCGCAGTGAGTGCGAGCGATGCCACGCGCCCCTGGCGGGTGACGACACCGCGTTCATCTGCAGCTACGAGTGCACCTTCTGCGCTGATTGCGCAGACGAGATGAACGAGGTCTGCCCCAACTGTGGTGGCGAACTGGTGCTTCGGCCCATCCGCCAGCCCGAGCGCCGTCCCGCCTGAGCATGGGCGAGACCGTCAGGACCGCGCTCCGCCCGGGCGACCTCGCGGCAATCATTCGCCTGCACGGCGTGCTCTACGACCGCGAGTACGGATTTGACGTGAGGTTCGAGGCGCACGTCGCCGAGCCACTGGGCAGGGCGGTACGGCGGGGGCTCACGGAGCGGGAGCGGATCTGGCTGGTGGAGCATGAGGACGAACTGGTGGGGACGATCGCGATCGTGGAGGAGAGTCCCGGCACGGCGCAGCTCCGCTGGTTCCTCGTGGCGCCAGAGGCGCGAGGCAATGGACTCGGCGGGAGGCTGCTCCACCAGGCCATCGCGTTCAGCCGAGATGCCGGTTACGGGAAGATCATTCTCTGGACGGTTAGTGCACTGACCGATGCCGCCCGGCTCTACCGGATGGCGGGATTCCGGAAGGTCGAGGAGCATCCGGGCCAGCCGTGGGGCCGGGACGTCGTGGAAGAGAAGTACGAGATGTCGATATCGGACATCGGGACGTCGCCACGGTAGGGCGGCTCTCAGAGCCGCCCGATCCTCCGTGCGCGATTGGGCTCCGCAAGGACGCACGCGACAACCACGAACGCACGAAAGAGGGACAACATGCGGCGATGTGCGAGAGCGGTGCTCATGGGAACCGTGATGGTTGCCGCGTGTGACACCGCGAGGGCGCCAGAGCGGGCCGCCGCATCCGCCGCAGCGGATAGTGTCGCCGGTGCCCGGGAGGTCACCGTGATCACGCGCAACTACGCCTACCAGATGCCCGACACGATCGCCAGCGGCCTTACCACGTTTCATCTGATCAACGAGGGCACCGAGCCACATCACCTGATGCTCTACCGGCTCGAGGACGGCAAGACGATGAGCGACGGCTTTGCCGAGCTCAAGACCGGTGGTCCGTTGCCGGCATGGATGCAGCCGGTAGGCGGGCCGAATGCCCCGGCGCCGGGCAGCGATTCGTGGGCCACCGTATCCCTCGCGCCGGGCCACTACATGGCGTTCTGTCACATCCCGAGCCGGGACCATGTCCTGCACCTGGCCAAGGGAATGATGAAGGATGTGACCATCGTTCCAACGGCTGGAGCGCGGGCGTCCATGCCGCCAGCAGATCTCACGGTCACGCTGACCGACTACGCCTTCAACTTCTCCCGCACGCCGGTGGCCGGTCCGCAAACCGTGGCCATCATCAACAGGGGCACGGACACCCACGAGTTGATACTGTCCAAGCTGGATCCCGGAAAGACGGCCGGGGACTTCGTCAAGTGGATCAATAAACAGGACGGGCCGGCGCCAGTGACGCCCTCTGGCGGGGTCACCGACATCGCCCCGGGCGACACCATCCTGGCACGAATAGATTTCACGCCGGGGAACTACAGCGTCACGTGCCGGGTGAGGGCAGCAACCGACAGCCTGACCCATGACCTGCATGGGATGAACATGGGATTTACCGTTCCATGACCCGGCGCAGCGCAGCATCGACGTTTGGCCATGACCCGTTCGACCCGCTTGAAGGCCGGGTAGACGACACCCTCGACCTCCACGGCCTTACGGCCGCCGAGGCACGCGCTCGGGTCGAACAGTATTTCGCCGGCGCCAGGCGGCAGATGGCAGGACAGCTGGTCCATATCATTACCGGCAAGGGCAAGAATTCGCCGGGCGCCGCAGTGCTCAAGCCGGTGGTCCGGTCCCTTCTCCGTTCCGGCGCCATTTCCGAAATCGCCCGCTGGGGAATTGACGACGATGAAGGCGGATTCCTTGTCCGGGTGGCCGGCGGGCGATTTGGATGAAACGATGCACCCAGGCGGATGCACATGCGACGTGCGGCTGATCCTGATGCCATGCGGTATCGAATGAAGCTCCCGGTGGCACTCCTGGTCCTCGCGGTTGCCTGTGCGCCCGCAGCAGCCCGCGTCTCCCTGCAGCCCGGTGCTGCGGTGGAACCGGAGCAGCGGCTCGCCCTCTGGCAGGGCGTGCAGGTGGATACGCTCCATGGTGTGCAGGTGAGCGACAGCACCCTGAGCGGCGTGCCCGTGTGGCAGCCCGCTTCCTGCGACAGTTGCCGGGTCGTGCTGCCGCTCGGCGCCATTGATTCGGTGCTTGAGCTCCCGCATGGCCGCAGCACCCTCGTACCGGCGGCCGCCGCGGTGGTGGGGGCGGCGGCGATGGCAGGGATCTGGGCGTGGAGTGATTGAGACAGTCGTATGTCATGCGTCATATGCCGTACGGCACATGACGTGTGACTTATGACCTATGACTCATATCACGCGCTATCCGCTCTTCAACGGACCTGAGCAGTCCAAAGAGGAGGCGGCCGGCGGTCAGGCTGGCCTGATTCAGTTCATCATGGGCGGTGGCAGGACAATAGCCGAGGTCCAATGAGAGTATGGCCTGGCTCTCAAGCTCTCGCAGGGAACCGCTGGCGATCCGCAGGAATGGCGCAAATTGACGATCGGACGCTCGACCAGCGCCTTCCGCGATATTGGACATGACCGATACGGCTGCTCGGCGCATCTGCGCCACCAGCCCGAACCGTTCGGCTGCCGGAAAATTCTCGGTCACATGGTACGTGACGAGAGCAAGCTCCCGGCTCGCGTTCCACGCCTTGAGGTCACGGTAGTCGCCCATCCTGGAATATGGGAGAAGCCCTCCAGGCGAAAGGCATCCGGAATACGCAAACCGAATCTTCCGAACGCATCATACGCCTCGTGACGTATGTCGTATGACGTACGACGTATGACT
>DASSTP010000199.1:0-2580 GCA_035707845.1 Gemmatimonadales bacterium
GGCAGGTGCGCGGCGATTACTTCAATTTCGGCGGCGATGACGCGGCCGTTTATCCGGCGCTGATGCCGGATAACGAGGGCAACCTGTTCATGGTCTTCGACCGCATGGGCCACACGACCAATCCGGAGGTGCGGCTCACGATGCGCCAGGGGAATAGCTTCTCCGCGCCGGGGCTGTTGATCAAGGCGGGCGAGGCGCCGTACCGGCCGACACGCTGCGGCGTCAACATTCCCGTCTGCCGCTGGGGCGACTACTCGGCGACATCGTACGACGGCGTGCGCGCCAACGATGTCTTCTTCGCCGGGCAGTACGCGAACGGCAGCGGTTTCCGCACGAACTGGGGCACGTGGATCGGCAGCGTGTCCGGCGAGGACTAGACGATTAGACGCGGAGACAGGCGCCGGTCGAACGGGCCGGGCAGTTGGGGTGGGAACGGGGAGGCCGCAGGTGGCTCCCACGTGATTGCCCCGCTTGTCGGAAGGCTGAGCGACCCCGGAGAACGTCTCCGGGGTCGCTCAATTTTTGCCCTCGTCGGGCAGGTGGGACAGGACGTGAATCCGCGATTGCTCGCGCGGCGCGCGGCGGCCGACCAGCAAGGCGTGACTTCAGCCGAATCGCTCCAGGAGCACGACGGGGATCTGCCGCGTGGTCTTCTTGGGATATTCAGCGAAGCCCGGCATCAGCTCGGCGTGGCGGGTGTACAGCCGATCCCGCTCCAGCCCTTCCGCGACGCTGGCACGGGCCTGGAAGCGCTCGGCGCCCAGCTCGACGGTGACGATGGGGTTGGCAAGCAGGTTGAAGTACCAATCGGGGTTGGTGGGCGCTCCGCCTTTGGAGGCGGCGATGACGAAGCGGTCGCCGTCGGTCGAGTATGCCACCGGGGTCGTGCGCGGCTGGCCGCTTTTGCGGCCGGTGGTCGTGAGCAGCAGCAAGCGATTCGGCCCGGAGACGTTGCCGCCGTTGGCGCGAAATCTCTCGATGACGGTCTGATTATAGTTGTGCGGTCCGCTCATGGTTTCTCCTGATCGCTCCTGATTGCTCGTGTGATTGTTTTTGGTCGTGTTGATGCGCGACGGAGCGCGACATGCGCTGCTCCGCTTCACGCTTCCCAATAGATAGTATCGCATGATGCGCCGATTCTGCCTGCCGGGCGCCCTGCTCTTTCGACTAGTATGTATCGGCACGGCCCAGAACGCGCTATGCCGCTATTGCATCGTCCCGAGAGCGGCGGGCAGGCGGGCATCTTTAAGGCTGGCCGCACGGTGCCGCGACCGGCGACCGGCATGACGCAGTGGTCACGCCTCACGCCGCCTGTGTTTACGATCGGCCGCTGTATTGAGTGCGATCCCCACCGTTCCACCCACGACCCACCCAATGCCCGCGCCGACCGCGATACCCAGGCCGGTGGCGCCCACGGTGACGCCCACCACCATGCCTATCGTCACACCGTCCATCAGGCCGAGCACGGCCAGGAGCAGGGAATGGGGGCTTGACGGATACGACGGATACGAGCGCCGCCACTCCTGCCCTTGCGCACGTGAGATTCGCATGATGTGCTTCTCCATTCTCACTCTGCCCCGGCCCGCTCGCTGAGGCCGTTCCACTCCTGGAGCTTGGTCGTGTTGCCATGCCAGGCGAGCGACAACGGCAGCCCGCGATCCCGTTGCCCGCGAGGTCACGGCGCACATCTGTCTGGCACTCCCTGTCTGTATGGCTTCTCCCCCGCAAGATATAGCAGGCGCTGGCGCGGATGGCGGGCGCGGATGGCGCGTCTTAGCGCGGTCCGCTGCCCAGCCACCACAGGTCACGTGCGACGAGGGCGAGCCAGGCCACCGTCGGCAGCAGCGAGACAAATGCGCACACAAGACCCACAGTCCCAGCGGTGGCCGGCACCAAGCCGAACGCACCCATCGTCAGCCCCGCGTAGGCCGTCGCCCGGCCAAAGATGGCGCTACCACGGCGCAACATCACCGTTCCAATCACCAGCGCGGCCACCCCGGCCAGCACGTAGCTCACGTCAAAGGCGGTGCCGACCGAGATGGCGTAGATGGCTTGGCCCGCGCCCAGCACCACCTGTCGTTGCGCGTCGGTGGTCGCCGTCGCGTACGGCTCGCTCAGTGTCAACAGCCCAAACGCCGGGTTCGTGGTGAGGTACGTCGTGAGGCTCACCAGCCCCAGCACGAGCGCCATCATCATGAACGAGGGGCTGACGCGCCGCAGCGCGGCATAGAGCGCCAAGTAGACCGGCAGCAAGGCGATGGTGCTGAGCAGCATGGGCAGGTCCAAGCCCAGCAGGCCGAGCAGCGGCTGCTCGCGCAGCAGTGTCAAATGCCCGGCGACGGTGCTGGGCGGCGGCCACAGGAAGTAGGCGGCCGCCGCGAGCGGGATGAGCGCCAGCGCGAACAGGGCGGCGATGCCACCCAGCCGGTAGAGGGGGCGCCAGCCGGTGTCTGTCCCGGCGACGGTCGGCCAAGGCGGCCTGTGCGCATCCTGCTGTACCTCAGCGGGAACCAGCGGGACAACGGGGGATGTATCGGGGGATGTATCGGGGGATGTATCGGGGGATGTATCGGGGGATGT
>DASSTP010000200.1:0-2294 GCA_035707845.1 Gemmatimonadales bacterium
GGGGTGCGGGTGTTCGGGCGGTTCTTCGAATTGATGGGGGGCATGTAGGGGCAAAGCCATGGCTTTGCCCCTACATGCCCCCCATCAATTCGAAGAACCGCCCGAACACCCGCACCCCATCCCACAACTGCTGCAGGTCGAGCTTCTCGTTGGGTGAATGCAGCCCATCGTCAGGCAGGCCAATGCCGGTAAGAATGACCGGCGCCCCACGCTTCCCCAGCGTCGCCACGACAGGAATGGACCCGCCAGCCCGGACGGCGATGGCGGGGCGGCCCGCGACCTCCTCGAAGGCCTGATCCAGCAGCTTGAAGACCGGATTGGACACATCCACCTGCACCGGATCGGCGCCGTGGATGGCGGTCACCGTGACGTCCGCCCAGGCAGGGGCGAGCGCCGCGACCGTGCCGGCGAGGGCGTCGCGCACGCCCGCAAAGGTGAGTCCGGGCACCAGGCGCAGGCTGACCTTGGCCGCCGCGGCAGCCGGGATCACCGTCTTGGCGCCTTCGCCGACGAAGCCGCCGCGAATGCCATGGATCTCGAGGGTGGGGAGCGCCCACGTCCGCTCCATGACGGAGCGGCCCGCAAGCCCGGTCAGCGCCTTGCCGGTGATCTCGTGCGCCAGGTACCGGTCGCTGTCGAAGGGCAGTTGCTTCCATGCCGAGAGCTCGGCGTCGGTTGGCGGAATCACCTGCTCGTACAGCCCGGGGATGTTGATGGTGCCGTCCGCCGACTTGAGCGCCGCGAGCACGCGCGTGAGCGCTTCCAGCGCATTGGGCGCGACGCCGCCATAGGTGCCGGAGTGCAGGTCGCGCTGCAGCGTCCGCAGCTGGATTTCGGTGTAGCAGATCCCCCGCAGCGCGGTGTAGACCGCCGGCCATCCCGGCGCGTAGTAGCTCATGTCGCACACCAGCACCGCGTCGGCCTCGACCCGCCAGGGATCCCGCTCGAGCACTGACGCGATCACGTCGCCGCCGCACTCCTCCTCGCCCTCGATGATGAAGCGCACGTTGAGGGGCGGCGTGCGGCCACCCGCACTGGCAGCTTCCCACGCCTTCAGCAGGCAGTAGACCTGGCCCTTGTCGTCGGCGGCACCGCGCGCGAACAGCTTGCCGTCACGCACCGTGGGCTCGAACGGCGGGGTGCGCCATTCATCGAGCGGATCGGGGGGCTGGACGTCGTAATGGCCGTAGACCAGCAACGTGGGCCGCCCGGGCGCCGCCGGCCCTTCGGCCCAGACGACCGGGTGGCCCCGTCCCTCCAGCAGCTCCACCACCGGACAACCCAGCCGCCGGAACTGCTCCTGCAACCAGCCTGCCGCGCGCCGGCAGTCCGCCGCGTGGGATGGAAGGGTGCTGATGCTGGGGATGGAGAGAAAGTCCGAGAGTTCCCGCACCATCTGCTGCTGGTCGCCGCCGCCCAGGTCCCTGGTCATGACACGTTGCTCGGTGGTGGAAGTGATCGGAAGCCAACCATCGAAGGTAACGGCATCCACAGCAGGGACGAACCGCTGACGTGGCGCGTCGAAACATCTGGAGGTGAGCAGACTCACAGAGCCACTGCGCCATGTCTGCTAAAATGTTCGCTCACGACTGGCGCCGAGTGACTCCGGGCCAGCTCAAGCGCTCTACCGCAAGAGAGGCGTAACGTTATGAGACACCGTATTCCACTACTTTCCACTGGACTGGTTCTGGGCCTGCTGGCGATGGGTGCTGGCACGGCACGGGCGCAGGATACGACCCAGCCCAACGAGAAGGCGCTGCAGAAACAGTGTCTTTCTCTCGCCCAGCGTGACAGCGCTCGGGACAACTCCAACATGGCTGCCCCGGCCCCGGCCGTGAGCGATTCCATTCGCACGCTGTGCGACAGCGTGAACGCGGCCAATCCGGACTTCCAGAAGCAGATCGAAAAGCAGAACAAGGACAAGTATCCTGACTCGGCCAAGCCCGACAAGGATTCCACTGCGTCGGTCCAGGAAGCTTCTCCAGGCATGACGTCGGTTTCGCCTGCGACCCCGGCGGCCCCGCCCGTGACCACGGGTGACAACACCGCGCAGCCGGCGACGCCGTCTTCAGCGGCGGTTCCCTCGGATCCGAACCATCCGACGGACAGCACCACGACGGCTCCACCGCCGCCGCCAAATCCCAACACCTCGACACCGCAGTAACACCGGCGTCGAGTCCAGTACCAGCCGCAAAAACGCCCCGGCCGCTCGCCGGGGCGTTTGTGTTGGGGGCGTAGGGGCGGGCGCCCCTACGGCCCCGACACCGCCGCGTTCAACCGCGCAAATGCCTCAT
>DASSTP010000201.1:0-9132 GCA_035707845.1 Gemmatimonadales bacterium
GGATGGCAGGGACGTTACCCGGGCGCTGCGGCGGATGACGACAGCTCCCATTATCGTGATTTCAGCCCGGGGCCAGGAGCACGACAAGGTGCAGTTGCTGGACCTCGGCGCTGACGACTACCTCACCAAACCCTTTGGCGTCGCCGAGCTGCTCGCCAGGATCCGCGTGGCACTGCGGCACGCAACCCGGCCGCTCACCAGCCTGGAGGAGCCTATCGTCCTCGCGGGCGATGTGACGGTTGATCCGCTCCGGCGGCAGGTGCTCCGTGAGGGCGCTGAGGTGCACCTGACCCCGACCGAATACCGGCTCCTGATCACATTGTTACGTCACGCAGGGCGGGTCCTGACGCATCGCCAGTTGCTGGAGCAGGTCTGGGGGGCCAACTACGCGGCCCAGACACATTACTTGCGGGTGTACATGACCCAACTGCGCCACAAGCTGGAATCCGATCCCACCCGGCCGAGGCTCCTGCTTACCGAACCAGGCGTCGGCTATCGGTTACGGGAGCCCTCGGAAGCCTGAAGGCTCGGCGCCCAGCTGTCGGCGCTCGGCTCCCCTCTAGGCAGGTCCCGCCCAAGCCATATATTGGCCTTACCCAAGGGTCGCGCCGCCACCTCGGCGGCCACTCCCTCGTGCGCGATAGATCATGGGAGCCCACCGATGCAGAACCCACCACTCCGCCTCACCGGCATCGTGGCAATGGCTGCCACCCTGCTGACGCCAGGCCGCGCCGCGGCCCAGGGCTGGGTCACCCTTCCCAATGGTGAGCCCGGCTATGTCATGAATTACGCCTTCACCGGCCACTTCACCTGCCTCACCACGAGCAGCATTGGTTCGTGCCTCGCAAGCGGCAACAGCATCACGCTCACCAACGGCGGCGAATCGCTGACGCTGACCTTTCTCGGCCTCACCGGCACGACCACCGTGAGTGCCATCCGGTCTCCCATGGACATCGGCGTCATCTCGACGTCCTACACCGGCACGGGAGACTTCATCTTCCCCGCGGTGATGAACCCGAATGCCCAGCTCTTTGCCTTCTACATTGACCTGACCACGACAGACCCGATCAGTGGCCACGGCACGTGGGATGGAAAGTTCCGCGCCCCAACCCCGACGTCCGTGCAAGCCAATTGCTGCGAGGATCGCCACACCTACATCCAGGTCAAGGTGGCGCCGCCTCCCAACCCATTCACCTACACCGGCGTGATCTTCGACCACTTTACCAATCCCTACGTCACGTCCGACTCGGCCACGGTGACGATCAGGGCAGCCGTGGGCATCGTGCCTGAACCTGCCACGATCATCCTGCTTGCATCCGGTCTGGCGGGCCTGGCGGGGGTGGCGTGGCGCGGTCGCCGCGAGCCGGCCTGAGTTCTGCCGCTGAGAGCCGAGCGCCAAGCGCTCAGCTCTCAGCTCTCCACAAGTACAACGCCGCATAGCTCCGCCACGGCCGCCACGCTTCCGCCATCGCCTCCGCGCGTGCCGCCGTCACGCCACCGAGCCGCTTCCGCACCACGAGGTCTTCCTTCGGGAACGCGTCGGGCCAGCGCAACGCGCGCATGGCGATGTAATGCGCCGTCCACGCGCCGATGCCGGGCAGCGCGACCAGTGCCGCAAGCGCAGCCTCGGGTGAGGCGCCGGGATCCAGCAGGAGCGTGCCCGCCTCGGCTGCCTGGGCCAGCGCAAGGATGCTCTGCGCCCGCGACCGCACGATTCCAAGCGACGCAATTTCCTCCACCGAAGCGGCCGAGACCCGCGCCGGCGGAGGCGTGAGGTGGGTGAGCCCTTCATGCGGTGTCTCAATTGGCTCCCCAAACGCCTGCACCAACCGCCCGGCGATCGTGGTCGCGGCCTTCACGGTCACCTGCTGGCCCAGCACGGCGCGCACGGCCAGCTCGAATCCCTCGAATGCGCCGGGCACACGAAGTCCCGGGTGCCGCTTCACCAGGTTCGACAGCCGTGCATCGCGCTTCAGGTGGGCGGCGATGACATCGGGCCGCGCGCTGAGATCGAACAGGTACCGGAGCCGACCCAGCAGCACCGGCAGCACCGGCGTGAGCGCGTGGGGGAACTCCACCAGCAGCGCCCGCTGCTTCGGGGCGTGCCGCACTCGCACCCATCCCGTATGATCGCCGAGACGGACCGTACGGAGATACGCGTCGCCATCGACGCGCTCGACGCCCTTGAGCGCCCGCGCGCGGAGAAAATCGAGCAGCCCCGCCCAATCGAACGGCGGCCGATAACTGAGCTGCAGCGTAATGGGTGCCGCGGCCGCAGACGCCGCCGTGCCCTGGGCCGCCTTGCGCAGGTGAGTCGGCGGCATGCCGTAGCGGCGGCCAAAGGCGTCGTTGAAACGGCGCAGACTGGCGAACCCGCTGGCAAAGGCCACTTCAGTCACCGGGAGCGCGGTTTCCGTCAGCAGCTGCTTGGCCAGCAGCAGCCGCCGCGTCTGCAGCAGTTCGATGGGCGACACCCCCAGCTCCTGCTGCAGGATGCGCCGAATCTGCCGCGAGCTCCAGCCAAACTGCTCGGCGATTCGCTCCAGGCCGGCGCCGCCATCGAGCATTCCCTCGCCAATGCGCTGGACAATCATGCCGGCGATGCGCTGCGCGCCGTCCACCGGCGCGTGGCCCGGTGCAAGCTCCGGACGGCAGCGCAGGCAGGGACGAAACCGCGCCTTCTCCGCTGCTTCGGCGCTCTCGAAGAACCGGCAGTTGGCGAGCTTGGGGGTGCGGGCAGTGCACACCGGCCGGCAGTAGATGCCGGTCGAGGTCACGCCAATGAAAAAGACCCCGTCGAAGCGGGGATCACGGGAGGCGTAGGCGTTGTAGAGCTGGGCGTCGTTCGTCATGGGCCCAATCTAGCGGATGGGCCCGGGGAAACTAGCCATTTTCGGACGGGATAGTCGGTCGAGGCGTCGAGCGCTCAGCGCTCCAGGGCCTCCCGCACGCCCGCCACGAATTCATCCAGCGTGAACGGCTTGCGCAGGGTGACGATCTCCGGCATCGGGGGATCGCCGGTCAGGCCATCACTGCCGGAGACGCGAAGGATGGGGAGCCCGGGATACAGCTCTCGCAGCTTGCTGATCAGCACCCGCCCCGTCATCCGGGGCATGCGGCTGTCGGTGACCACGAGATCAAAGGGGGGATCGGCGAGCCGAGCCAGTTCCCAGCCCGCCTCGCCGTCCTCCGCGACGATCGGATCGGCGCCGAGAAGGCGCACGAATCGGGCGAGCACCCGGCGAACGTCGGGCTCATCTTCGACAATGAGGAATCGGGAACGGCCTGCAGCGGGCACGGGGGCTCCCTGGCTGGGCTCCCTGCAGCATACGGTTTTCCGGCGGATTGCGCCAGCGGTGCAAGGACTGGCAGCGGGATGCTACGGAGATTGGAGATGGGGCGTGAGGCCTGGGGCGTGGCCGCGAGGCGTTACTCGCGGCTCTCAGCTCTCAGCTCTTAGCGCCCTGCGCTCCACGCATTGTTCTCCCGATTCGCATCCGGGAACCATTCATCCGGATCGATCACGACCCGCACCACGCGAGGACGCGCGGCGAGGGTGGCCGAAGTGCGACGAGCCCCGTCGAGCCAGACCGACGGCGGCAGGTCAAGCCTCTGCACGCTGCTGTCTGCCCGCGTCACCACCAGGTGCACCGGCATGATGGCGAGGCCGCGGTCGCTGACGGCGATCCGCACCGAGTCGCCCGCGGTGGTCACCGAATCGATGGCCTGGTCCAGTGGCCAGCCGTGCTGGAACCAGCTGTTCCAGAACCACGAGAGGTCGCGGCCCGCGCCCTGGCTCATGGCATTGAAGAAGTCGAAGGGCTCGGGGTGCCGGCCGATCCAGTGCCGGCCGTATTCCACCAGCGCCTGATGAAAACGCTCCGCGCCCATCACGCCGCGCAGCGCCGCGAGGACCTGGGCCGTCTTGTTGTAATACATGACCAGATAGAGGTCTTCCGGAAATTCATCACCCGGCAGCGAGAGCGGCATGTCGTGACCGGCTTGCGCCGCCTCGAGGTATGACCGGCGCTGACCCTCCTCCGAATCATTGGGCCGCCCACCAGCCCTCAGCGCGCCATAGAGCACGCGCATTGCCTGCGCCACGTCGAACTGGGTGAGGCCCTCGTCCATCCAGGGATGCCGAGTCTCGTTGGAGCCCACCTGCATCGGGAACCACATGTGTCCCGTCTCGTGCATCAGGTCGCCGGCGAGGGACAGGGTGTCGGCCCACGGCTGCATCAGCGTCATCATCGGGTACTCCATGCCGCCACCCGTGAGCACGCCTTCCATGGAACTCATCTGCGGCCAGGGATAAGGCCAGAGCCATGCCGACATCTGCTCGATGGCATCGCGGGTGAAGCGTGCCCCGCCCGCGGCCCATGCTGCCGCCGGCTGGTGCAGCCGGAAGTAGCTGCTGATGTCCACGGTGTCGGGCGTGCTCTTGCCCGCCACAGGCACCAGCGCACGAGTGACGTCCCATGCGTATTCGTCACTGGTGCCCCAGGCGAAGTCGCGCACATCGTTGGCCGTGTAGTGCCACGTCACCATGCTGTCGCGGCCGGCGAGCACGCGCTCCACCTGCTGCCCGGGTGTCAGCATCCGGATGACCCGGCCGCTCCGCCGCGCCGCGCGCAGGCTGTCGCGAGCGCTCCTGGTCAACACCTCGCTTGCATTGCGCAAGGTCCCGGTGGCGCCGACTACCCAGCCGCGCGGCACCGTGAGGCTCACATCGTAGTCGGCCGGGTCCATGTAGAACTCGGCTTCCAGCAGGTAGGGGTCGGCCACCCAGCCGTTGACGTCGTCATACACGGCAACCTGGGGATACCAGTAGCCCATGAAGTAGACGTCGCCCTCCCTGCCCTCGCGCCCGTCGGAGGGAGATTCCGGCACTTCATATGACCAGGCGCAGTCGAAAGTGAGGCTGTCACCGGGTGCCAGCGGATGGGCGAGGAGCATCCACATTACCGTGCCGTTCACCTGATATTGCGGCCCCGTGGGCGTCGGGTCCTGCCGCCCGCGGCGGCTGCGCATCGTAACAGCTTGCCCATCGATGGTCATGGCGCCGAGGCTCACGCCACCGGTGACAGGCGCCGGATCACGGCGGGGAACGCCGGGCGCAAAGACATTCTGCCGGAGGTGCACGGCAATGCGGCGCAAGGAATCGGGCGAGTGATTCAGGTAGGTGACCTGCTCCCGGCCCTGTATCCGATGCGCGGCAACGTCGAGCGAGGCCGTGATGTGATATCGGGCGTGCTGCACCCAGTTGCTGGCGCCCGGCATGCCGGTCCGGGTGCGCGTGCCGCGCGCCACCGCCCGGGTGAACTCGGCGGTCTCGATCAGCGGACCGGGAAGGGGTCGCCCACTCTCGACCGTCGAGGCAGGGTCCACGCTCGGGGCAGGCACCGATTGGGCTCCCGCCGCAGAGGGGATGAGGAGCAGCACGCCGACCACGGCGCGCAACAGATGACGGTGAGCGCGCAGCGCCAAGCGCTCAGCGCACAGCGTACGGCGCTCAGCCATGCGAGTCGCCATCGAGTACGGCCCGGACTTTCCGCGCGAGGCCCTCGCCGCTGAACGGCTTCTGCAGGAAGCCGGTGCCCGGCTCGGTGGCGCCGCGCTGCATGATGGCATCGTCGGTGTATCCGGACATGAACAGGACGCGCACGTCGGGGCGGTTCAGCCGGATGCGGCCCACCATTTCCCGGCCGCTGAGGCCGGGCATCACCATGTCAGTCGCGATCAAGTCGATTTTCCCCGGATGTTCCGTTGCATAGGCGATTGCCTCCTGCGGCCCGGGCATGCCGATGACGGTGTACCCGGCGCGCGTCAGGATCTGGCAACCGACCTTGAGCAGGGAGGGCTCGTCCTCCACGAAGAGGATGCTCTCGCGCGCGCTGCCCCGTGCCGGCGCCGCTGCCACGGGCTCAGCGGCCGTCGCGGCCGCATCCACCCTCGGCAGGTACACCTTGAAGGTGGCGCCATGGCCCGGCTCGCTGTACACCAGCACCGAGCCCCCGTTCTGCTGCACGATGCCGTAGACGGTGGAGAGGCCGAGGCCGGTGCCCTCGCCCGGCTGCTTGGTGGTGTAGAACGGCTCGAAGATGCGCGCCTGCTGCTCCTTGGGAATGCCGATGCCGACGTCGCTCACCGCGAGCATGACATAGCGTCCGGCCGGCAGCAGCTTGTTCCCGCCATGATGCAGTTCGTCGAGCTCCACTTCCGACGTTTCGATCGTGAGCCGTCCGCCGTCCGGCATGGCGTCGCGGGCGTTCACCGCGAGGTTCATGACGATCTGTTCCAGGTGACCCGGATCCATGCGGACCCGGCCAATGTCGGGGTTGAGGCGGGTCTCGATCACGATGTCCTCGCCGATGATGCGCTCGAGCATCTTGCGGACGCCGGCGATGACGCCGTTGATGTCCAGGACCTGCCGCTCGGAGACCTGCGGCCGGCTGAACATGAGCAGCTGGCGGGTGAGCGCGGCGCCACGCACACCCGCGTCACGGACCTCCTCGATGTCGGCCCGGCGCGGGTCGTCCTCCGGGAGGTCCTCGAGCACGAGGTTCGAGTATCCCAGCACGGCGGACAGAATGTTGTTGAAGTCATGGGCGATACCACCGGCGAGCCGCCCGACCGCCTCCATCTTCTGCGCTTGCCGCAGGCGTTCCTCGAGCCGGTTCCGCTCGCTCACATCGGTGACGAGCACCAGTTCCGCGTCAACGCCGAGGAAGGTTACGGGACGTCCACGGATCTCGACGTCGAACACGTTGCCGTCGCGGGTGATGTGCCGCCAGTGGGACACATCCTGCCTCGCACCGAACTCGGTCTGGACCGCCTGCTCGAGGGCGTCGAGATCCTGGGGCGGGCGGATATCCCGGATGGTCATGCCGGTGAATTCATCGTGGGAATAACCGTACTTGGTGACCGCGGCGGCGTTGACCGCAAGGAAATGGAGCGTCTTGCGGTCGAAGACCCACATGGGGTTGGGGTTGAGGTCGAACAGCATGCGATACTGCTTCTCGGAGAGCCGCAGCCGCTCCTGGCCGTCCCTCACGCGCTCGACCATGGTCCGGAAGGCGTCCGAGAGCCGGGCAAGTTCGTCGCCGGTCCGCTCGGTGGGCTCCGCCTCGCCCTCGCTGCGGGCCACCTGCTCGGCCTCCTCGGTGAGATGCAGGAGCGGCCGGGTCAACTGCCGGCTCATGACCCAGCCGAGGGCAGTGCCCGCCAGCAGGACCAGCGCGGCGATCCCCATCATCTCGCGCATCAGCGGCCGCGAGCCGCTCATCACTTCGGCATTGGAAAACTCGGTGCCCATGAGCCACGGCGCGTTGGCGGCCCGGGCCACGGCGCCCAGCCGCAGCGCCCCGGCCCGGCGATAGGTCCCGTTGCGGATGGTATCGCGGATCAGTGCCGACTCCGCCGGCGCACTCATGTCGGCCCACAAGGAGCCATCGGCGTTCCCGACATAGATCCGGGCGTCGCTGCCCAGCATGGCCGCGATGGCCCGGGCGCCGCTGCCGGCGTCAATCACACGGCGAACCACCAGGTACCACGGCGGCCCCGACCGGCGCGGTATGGGCGCGCTCATTTCGTAGTACGCCAGCCGCCCATCGGAAAAAATCGGGCTCAGTGCGGCCGAATCGGGGAGGGGTGGCGCCAGCGCTGCGGCGGCCACGTCAGTTCTGGTCGTGGGCAGCAGGCTGAGGTGTACCACCCCGGCGGCATCACGGATTTCGACCGCATTACCGGGCGTGGAGTCGCGCCCGAAGGTGGCCAGCTCCTCGCGCACGGCCTGCGCCGCCGTGGTATCGCCCTTCACGAACCGCTGCATGGCCGCGCTCTGGGCCTTGCTCGCCATCTGGAGCTTGGCCGCGGCGAGCTGCTGTGAAATGGCGGTGGCCAGCTGGTTGGCGGCGCTGGCGAGCCGATCGGACGCCGCCGTGTAGGCGGCGTGCGACGCCACGCGATAGCTGAGCGCGCCAAAGATCACGATCACGACGAGCAGCACGCTCCCGATCAGGAGCGGCAGGCGGACATTCAGGGAGAGCCGTGGCGCCGGCTGAGGCATGGCTTCCGTCACAGGTGTCGAGAAACGCAGGGCCCGGAACCAACGGACCCGCGGTACATCACGCAGTAGCAATCAGGGGTGTGTATCCGAATCTGGGCAGAGTGGGATGGATTCAGCAACCCTTGGGCTTCGGGAGGGCCGACAGGGCGCCGCATCCTTGCGTGCAGCCTTTGGCAGGCCACCTTTCGCCCCATGACGAGCAACCTGAATCAATCGGCCGGCCTGCCGCGGCGCGCAGCCCGCTGCTTCTGGCGCGCGTTGCGGCTTCGCTGCCCCAACTGTGGCGGGGGCGGGCTCTGGCTCAACTGGTTCCGGATGCGCGAGGTGTGTCCCACCTGCGGGATTCACCTGGAGCGGGGTGAGCATGGCTACATCGTGGGGGCCTACATGTTCAACATCGTGGCGTCGGAGCTGGTGTTCGCTGCGCTGCTGCTGGGCGTCATGGTCTGGACATGGCCCACGCCGCCGTGGGGAGTGCTGCAATGGGGCGGCGCCGTCCTGATGCTGCTGCTGCCTGCGGTCTTCTACCCGTTTTCCAAGACGGTTTTCCTGGCCTTTGACCTGCTGTTCCGGCCCCAGGGGTTCGAGGAGGATGACGCGGTGTGCGGGCCGGGGAATAGACGCTGAGCGCTGTGCGCTGTGAGCTGTGAGCTGTGAGCTGTGAGCTGTGAGCTGTGAGCTGTGAGCTGAGCGAAGATACCGCTCATAGCTCATAGCTCGTAGCTCGTAGCTCGTAGCTCGTAGCTCGTAGCTCGTAGCTCGCAGCTCGTAGCTCGCAGCTCGTAGCTCGTAGCTCCTACCGCTCTCCCCCCAGCAACAACGCCATCGGCAGCCCGATCATGAGCGCGTGCTGCACCAGGTTGACGTAGAACGTCGGGGACGACGTGGGCGTGGCATGGGCTCGGCTCAGTGGCAGCACCACCAAGTCCATCAGCAACCAGATGATCGGGCCCCATGCCAGTCCGGCGACGATCCGTCCCCGCGTGGTGGACACCAGCGTCCGCAGTCCTGGCAGCCGGGCGGTCAGCACGAAGAAAAATACGGTCCAGCCGAGCGCGATCATG
>DASSTP010000202.1:0-4422 GCA_035707845.1 Gemmatimonadales bacterium
TGCTTGCGCACGTGGCGGTCTGTTTTCTGTGGCCCTGTCCGTCGCCTCTCGGCGCCCAGGCGTTACCTGGCAGTCTGCCCAATGGAGCTCGGACTTTCCTCGAGCACGTTTCCGCACCCGCGACCATCGCGCCCGGCCCGGAAACAAGATGGGCAGGGCGAGCAGGGCGAGCAAGGCGAGCAGGTGTCCTCCTGCTCGCCTTGCTCGCCCTGCTCGCCCTATCCGTCCTGTAAAGCTGCCAGCCCCACCCTCGCCATCTTCACGTACTCCGCCATGCTGGGATCGGCGTTTTTCCACTGGGCCAGTGCCAGCTCATACTGCTGGCGGGCAGCGGCGGTGTGGCCCAGCCGGGCCTCGAGCGAGGCGCGGAGCAGCCGCACCCGGCCGATCGATGCCCAGCGCGGGTCGAAGCCGCGGGATGAAAGCTGGGCCGGCTCGAACGTGCGCAGCAGGTTGAGCGCGTGCTGGGTGTCGCCCAGGTCGGCATAGATGATCGCGGCGATGGCGCGCCGGGAGAGCTGGTCGAACTTGCGCGACGCGGCACTGTCGGGCGCCTGTACCAGCACCCGGGCCTCGGCGGAGTCGCCCCGGGCCAGCGCCAGCCACGCTTGCAGGACCGCGGGCGGTGCCTCGCCCGAGAGGGCGCGGAGCTCGGTCAGGCCCGTTGAATCGCCGGCGAGCCCGGTGAAGAGGCCGATGGCGGCTGGAGCACCGGCGGCGAGGATGGCCTGCTTCTTCCCGGCCGGCGCCACCCGCGCGTCTTCGGCCGTCGCGTGCCACAGGCTCCTGAGCGCCGATTCCGGCGCACCCAGCGAATTGAACAGCTGGGCCAGCGCGTTGCGTCGCCACCAATCGCTTCCACCCATTCCTTCGCTGCCAAAAATTGCCGCGCGCACCTGGTCGGCAAACTCGATGGCACGTGTGGCATTGGCGACGTCACCCTGGTAGGCAAAGACATTGGCGGCGGCGGCCACGTCCTGGAACACCGATGGCGTGCTGCGGAATCCGGCAAAATCTCCCGGGGCGCTCGAGTCGAGCGCCTGCCGCAGCAGCCGGGAGGCTTCGTCCACGTTGCCGGAGAGGAAGCGCACCCGCGCTTCCATGAAAGCGATCTCGGGATGATTCGATGACAGGGCGCGGAGCCGGCCCAGCTCGGTGAGGGCCGAGGGATAGTCGCCTGCTGCGATGAAGGCATCCACCAGCGCGCTGTGCGAGCGGAGGGCGGCCGGCTGGGTCGCGACCCAGTTCCGCGCCAGCGTCATCACCGCATCCTGCGCCCGCCGCGCCGCGGCGGCGGCGGCCGTGCTGTCGAGCAGCGGCCGCTGGAGCGAGTCGTACGCCGGCACGAACGAATCGCTGGGCATCAGTGCGATCGGGCTGCCGCGCCGGCTGGTGCTGGTCAGCATCTCCTCGACGTGTTCGTAGGCCAGCACGTAACTCGGATCCAGCGCCAGCGCTCTCCGGAACGCCCGGAGCGACTCGGTCATGGCGGTCGCATGGCCTTCCTGCGCCATCATGTCGTGGTACCAGGCGTCGCCCAGGCCATACCAGGCGTCGGTGTCGTTGCTGTCGCGGGCGATGAGACTGCCGTAGAGGCCGCGCGCATCGGCGTATTCACCGTCGATGAAGGCGCTGTAGGCGCTGATGATGGTGCGCTGGCGCTGGGGCAACGCCGCCGAGTGAGCCACGGCGCGGGCCATGGCATCGGTGCTCAGGGAATCGTTGGCGCCCACCAGCCAGCCGCGCGTCAGGGCGTACTTGTAGTAGGCCAGCCCGAACGTGCTGTCCATGTCGGTGGCGCGCTTGAGGGACGTTTCCGCGGTGGCCAGGTCCCAGTTGTTGAGCGCCTCCACGCCCTGCAGGTAGGCCCGGAACGCTTCGAGCGACGACGTGGTCGCTTCCCAGAGGGCAGTGCGGGTGTCGGCCGGCGCGCCGGAGAGGTCGAGCAGCTCGGCGGCAAGCTGGTCAAAGACCGGGCGCACGTCCTCGCCGGGGGTGGCCGCCACCTCGGCCGATTCCACCTTTCGGCCGCTGTAGACGTCGTAGACCCGGGCGGAGAGATGGAGCGAGTCGCCCACCTGGTAATAGTCGCCCATGACCACGGTCCAGACGCCGGCGTCACGGGCGAGCCGCCGTGCCATCTCGAGGCCGATCGTCTGGCCGTCGGCGATGTCATGCCGGTCCAGCAGGTCGTGCAGCCGTTCCGACCCGATCACCTGCAGGTCATTCCACTGCGACAGGTTCAGCGCGAGCATGCTCACGCTGCCCTCGCGCAGCCAGTCGAGCGCGCTGTTGTTGCGCAGGTTGTTGAACGGCAGCACCAGCAGCGAAAGCCGGGGATTCACGCCGGCCGGCGGGCCGTTTCTCCGGCCCAGCAGCGCCACAGCGCCGAGACCGAGCAGGAGCACGGCTCCAATACCGACCGCCAGCCTTCGGACGCGAGGACTCGAGACTCGTGACCCGCGACCCCCCAGCCGCCGAGCCGTCGAGCCGCCGAGTAGAGCCGCCCTCAGCTCCGCCCCCGTCTGCCACCGTTCGGCCGGATTCTTTTCCAGCGCCCGCATGATGGCGTCGGCCAGGACGGGTGAGGCCTCGGGCCGGCTCTTCCGGACCGGGGTGGGCCGCTGGGAGAGATGCTGCGAGACGACCAGGCGCTGGGGTCCCTGGAAGGGCGGCTTGCCGGTCAGCATCTCGTACGCCACCACGCCCAGGGCGTAGAGGTCACTGCGGCTGTCCACCATGTCGCCGGCGGCCTGCTCCGGGCTCATGTAGGTGGGCGTGCCAACGGCCACGCCGAGGGCGGTGCGCGGATCGGTCTGGTTGGCCTCCATGGCGCGCGCAATACCGAAATCGGCCAGCAGTGGCCGTCCCGTGTCGGCCTCGAGCAGGATGTTCTCCGGCTTGACGTCGCGGTGCACCACACCGGCGGCGCCGGCGGCGTCGAGGGCGCCGGCCAGGTCGGCGGTGATGCGGGTGACCTCGTCGGGCGGGAGTCGGCCGTCGCGGTCCAGCCGGGCACGCAGCGTTTCACCCGGAACCTGGTCCATCACATACCAGAGGAGCTCGCCGCTGGCCCCGGAGGAGTGGACGGCCACGATGTTGGGGTGGCGCAGCCGGGCGATGGTACGGGCTTCGTCGAGGAAGCGGCGGGCGATGCTCTCGTGGCCGGCCAGCTCGGGGTGGACCACCTTCACGGCCACCAGCCGGTCCAGCGAGGTGTCGCGCGCCAGGAAGACCACACCCATCCCCCCTCGGCCGAGCTCGCGCTCGAGCCGGTATTGCGGCCCGAGGGCGTCAGCGACGCGCTGTGCGAGGTCGGACGGGGTGTCAGTCACGGAAGCGCTCCGGTGCCGGCGCGGGTGGGCGGATGGCCGGTTCGTGTCTGAGATGCTTCCCGGCGGCTGAAGGTTGCGCCACCGGTGCGTCGGTGCGCACGCGGGTGCCGCCCCGCAGTTGTGCACCTGTTGAGAGGGAGATTGTACGCTCTCCGGTGACAATACAACAGGTCGTGGCCTGCATGTCCGAAGACACCGACCCGCTGACCGTCGCTGCCGTGCTCACCCAGAGTGAGCGGCAGCGAGTGGATGCCGCGGGCAATGGACTTTTTTCCGTGGTGCACCGCGATTCGGTGCGCGAGGCGATGCGCGTCGTGCGCGAGCGTGCGGTGGATGCTGTACTCGTGTCGGTGCATCGCTGCACCCCCGATCATGCCGATGCGGTGAGCCAGCTGGTCCGGCACTTTCCCGGCGTGCCCACCGTGGCCCTGGTGTCCGGTCCCGATCCCGCCTCACCCGAGGCGCTGCTCCGGCTGGGTGCGTCCGGAGTGCGCGAAGTGGTGGATGTCTCCAGCCCCACCGGGTGGTCGCAGTTGCGCCAGGCCGTGGCGCGTCCCGCCTCCCGTGCGGCGGCGCGGATCCAGGGCGCGGTGCTGGGCGCGCTGCCCGAAGCCACGCCTGACACCCGTCTCTTCTTCGAGACAATGATCCGGCTCGCGCCCCACACCGTGACCGTCCGCCGGCTGGCCGAGGTGCTCCGGGTCTGCCCCAGCACCCTCATGAGCCGCTTCCAGCGCTCCCAGCTTCCCAGCCCCAAGAACTATCTCGCGGCCATCCGCCTGCTGCATGCCGCCTGGCTCTTCGGGACCACCGGCTATTCCGTCGCAGACGTTTCATACCGCCTGGAATATTCCTCGCCCCAGAGCTTCGGGCGCCACCTCCGTACCATGCTGGGGATCACCTCCTCGGAATTCCGGAGCCGGTTTCCCTTTCCCGTGGCGGTGGAACGCTTTCTCGACCTCATGATTCGGCCCTACGTTGACCGATGGGCGGGGTTCCATCCGTTGGAAGGGGGGAAGGGGAGATAGTTGGACAGTTGGACAGTTGGACAGTTGGACAGATGGACAGATGGACAGATGGACAGTGG
>DASSTP010000203.1:0-4270 GCA_035707845.1 Gemmatimonadales bacterium
TGGCCAAAGCGGCGCATGCACAGGCTGAATGCGAGATCCTCGCCGCTGCCGTATCCATCGAAGTGCTCCGGATACCCGACGGCACGAACGATCTCCGTACGCCAGATGACCGCGCCTCCGGGGAGCCAGTCTCCCCGGTCCAGTGCATCGCCGGGCGGCGTGTAACGCCACGGTGTTGAGACGCCGGACGCGAAATAGCGGCCCGGCTCCAGGTTGGGCACGACCAGGAGGAGGCGACGCAGCCGCCAGCGCCACGGCACCGTGCTCGGCGCATTGTCCATGCTGGCTGCGACACCCACGACATCGGCGCGGCCTGCCAGCGCGAAATTCATGGCGGCGAGGCAGCCCGGCAGCAGCACGATATCATCGTCAAACGATGCCAGCCGTTCGGTCGCAACCATGGTCAGGGCGAGGGATCGCTGCCGGGTCAGGCTTGCCGCTGCGGGATCCACCCGGCAGTACCGGATGCAGCGGGCCATCGTGTCACGGGCGGGATGATGCGCCAGGACGTCCGCCGAGCGCCCATCGGCGCTGGCATCCACGATCACCAGCTGCTCGGGGTGGAGTTCCTGCACCGCGAGTGAATCGAGGAAACCAGCCAGCAGGTCTGGGCGGTCACGCGTGCAGACGACTACGGCGCACCCCGCCTGCAGTTCGGGAGGAGCGGATGGTGAGTGAACCCGATCGCAGCAGCCGAAGTGGGCTTCGTGGAGCACGCGCAAGGATGGCTGCGCCGGCCGCGTGTTCATACGGCCTCCTGGAGCTGCTTGCCGCGCTGCTGTCGCGCCGGGCTCGGGATGGTCGCCGCCCGCTGTGCGGCAACCAGCTCGCGAATGAGGCTACCGACTCGCGCTCCTGCCAATCCATCCACGGGTCCACACACGTCGGCCACCAGGCTTCGGCGGGCAGCGGCATCCAGCGCCGGCTCCACGACGTACAGGGCACAGATGCTCAGGAGATCCTCGACCGAACGCGCCAGCCGCACGCCGCCTGACTCGACAACGGGCCTGTAGTGCGCGGTGGCGTGACAGGCAGCGGCAAAGGCGTCTTCCGGCGAGCCAGGGGGCAATGCAAAGCCGACACAGGCGACCGGGCGGTCCAGCACTGCTGCATCCAGGCTCACGGTGGACGCCATGTTGATGCAGACATCGGCATGGGCCACGCTGCTGACCAGCTTGAGCTGGGCATGCGGCGTCCCGAAGCGGCCGTTGTCGTCTCGCGGATGGCTCAGGACCAGTGGCGCGTCGGCACCGAGTCCTCGCCACCGGGCAGGATCATCCGCCGGGTGCAGCCGCACGACGACGGCATGCTGGCGCAAGGTCGGCACCGCGGCCAGCCGGCGGACGAATTCCTGCACCAGCAGCGGCTCGGTGGGCGTGAAGGCAGCACAGTTGGCGGCATACAGGAGATAACGCGTATTCGGCGCCAGGCCGAGATGAGCCAACGTCTGCGGCCGGCTCCAGTGCAGCTCCGGCCGGCGATGGAGGTCGAACTGCGGCGTCCCGGTGACGTGAACCTGGTCGGCCCGGCATTGCGGATAGAGCCGCAGTACTTCGTCCCGCATGCGCCGGCTCCAGACTGCGTAGTGCTGGAAAGCGGGCAGTCGCCCCCGGCTCGTGAGGTTGTCAAAGCTCAGGATGCTTCCGAGCGTGGGAAGGCCGAGTTCATTCGCCACCCGGACGTATGCGGCCTCATCCGGTACGACGCAGGCGGTCGAGATCACGAGGTCAGGCGCCAGCGATCGCAATTGGCGACGGATCTCGTCCATGCCGGGCCGCCGGAGCGCGCGCCTGCGTTCCAGGGCGGAAGTCCACTCGAACATCGGGCTTCGCGCGACGATCGCGCCTGCACCGGCCAGCACCGATTGCCTGAGCCACCGGGATACGGGCTGCTCACGGGCGCTGAACTGCGCGAAGAGGCGGGACGACTGAAGGTGCGCGCGATGCATGAATGCAGCATCCGTGATCGCCCCGAGCGGATCGTGACGCGGTGCGGTCGCCTGGAGCAGGGGCAAGCTTGCGCCGGCATCGCAGGGCTCGGCCAGCGCGTTGTTCGCGGTCGTCGCGGACAGCAGCTGCACCTCGCAATCCCTGCGCAGCTCATCGAGCACTCCGGAGAGCACGAAGTTGCGGATGCCCCACGCGGTCGAACACAGGACCGATATCCTGTACCTCGATCCCTGGGCCAGCGGTGCCTGCCTCATGCGGGCCTCAGCATGGTGACCGAGTGGGCCGGCGCACCCGCGGCACGTGCATAGCGTCCGACCGAGGGCGTAATGCGGAGGTCGCCCGGCTGCTGTCCGGCGTCGAGGAGCTCCGCACGTATCGCGTGCCAGTGCCGCTCGACCTCTGTCGTGCCGAATCCCTTGCTGGAAGTGCGCCAGTCTTTCGCGTCGGCCACTTGCCAGCGGCGAAACGACCAGGCGGGGGAGAGCCGCAAGGCATAGCGCACGTGAGCGGCGAGGCGCGCGCCGGTGGCGCGAGGCTGGCCGTCCAGCTGGTAGAGGTGCGTGGCGCAGCGCCGCATGTCCACCAGCCGCTTGCCGGGCAGGTGCGCACGAATCGCGTCCGCCACCCGTTGGTGCGCCTGGCCGTCGAGCGGCCCGAACCAGTCTGGCAGGACGCGCTCGGCCGCCCCTGCCTGCGCGGCCGGATCGAAGCTGCCCGAGACGATTTGCTGCAGCACCCCTCGAAGTCCGTCGTACGTCCCGCAGGGAGTGCTGACCGCTTCCGCAAAGGGAATGAGGAGTGGAGCCGGCAGCCACTGCGGTGAAAGGGTGGGCACGCCTGCCATGGCCGCCTCGGCTGCCGTGGAGCAGCTGCGCTGGATTACCGCGCGTGCCTGCAGCAGCCGGGCTTGAATGGGGCCGCTGCCGTCCACCGTGACCCCCTGGCCATCCGGGCACCCGGCCACATACGGTGCGGGATCCTCAAACGGGTGCGGCCGCAGGACCACATCGCAGTCCGGAAAATCGCGCGCCAGGTTCCGCGCCAGCGATATCATGCCATGCAGGGCCTGGGTTTCCGCGTCACGCAGGGCAGTGAGCCGGTCGGCGCTCAAGCCGAGCTCGCGTTCCATCTGCTCCCAGTTGCGTGCGGCCGACGCGAACCGCGGGTTGCTGAAGGAGAAATTGGTGTTGATGAGCAGGCAGGGCCGCGTGCCGTTGCGGCCCTCCGTTGCCACCCGGCGCCAGCGAGGGTGATAGAAGTCGAACCGGGGACAGCCGGTGACCGCGACCTGGCCCTCGGTCAGCAGCCCCCTTGTCACCAGGTGTCGGGCCAGCGTCGGACCCCACATGCACGCGACGGACAAGGCCCCCAGCAGCGCCGGATCTGTCCAGAGCAGCTCGCCGTACGCGTCGCAGTCTTCCCACGCCGCGCCTTCGGTGTCGAGCACCGCGATCCGGATTCCGGCGTCGAGCAGCGCCCGAGCCAGGGGGGCATTGCCAGGCCGGGCGTAGTTGAGCACCACGAGATCGGGGGCCAGCGCCCAGAGCTGCCCCTGGACCAGGTTCAGCGGAACCAGGTGGCAGACGACGCCGGCCTGGGCCAGCGTCGCAGCGGTGAGCACGAGCCCGCCCAGGTCTCGCGCCGGATGATCCACCACGAACGCCACGTGGGGCTGGAATGGGGGAGCCGCCGCATGCTGGGGCCGCGCGCCGTGCGCGCGCACCGGGAGCGTGCTGCCAGACCGGACGGGCACGGTCATGCCTCCAGCCCGGCGACGCCCGCCGGCAACTGGGCGGGGAGATCGCGGAAATGCTTCTGCGGCGATCTCGCCCAGAGTGCATCTCCGGTCAATGCGGTGAGGAAGAGTTCGGCACTGTTGCCGCGGCCGAAGTGGTATGACGGTGGCGTGCGCGGCGGAAGATGGTGCAGCGCCCGCGCCACCGCCCCCGGCTCCTCCGGAATGTTCACGATCGAGGGGCCGACGAATCGATCGGTCTGCCGGCTGCCGACATTCACGGTCGGGACGCCGTAGACCGGTGCTTCGCGAATGCCGGCGCTCGAATTCCCGATGATGGCGTCCGCGTGGCGAAGCAGCGAGAGGAAATACTCGAATCGCATCGAGGGCAGGAGCCGGACCTGTGGCTGCCGCGCGAACAGGTGCAGTTCCTCGATGATCTGCTCCGCACCGGTGTCATTGTTCGGATAGAGCGCCACCACGTTGCGACCCGAGGTGCGCACCCCGGCGAGCAGGGACCGGGTGCGGGCGCGCAGCGTGTGGGGCTCCGTGGTGACCGGGTGGTAGAGCAGGATCACGTAGTCGG
>DASSTP010000204.1:0-9804 GCA_035707845.1 Gemmatimonadales bacterium
GCCGAAGCTCACCCGCAGCTCTGGCCCCTTCGCTCGCTACGCTCCCTCAGGGTGACACGATCTTCCCGCCTTCCCGCCTAGACCGCCAGCACACTCCTCCACCGGACCAGGTCATCCAGCACCAGGCCGGTGCCGCGGACCACGCAGGTGAGCGGGTTGGCGTCCATGTGCACCGGGAGGCCGGTCTCGAAGGTGATGAGCTCCGCCATGCGGCGGATGTGGGCGCCGCCGCCCGTGAGCGTGATGCCGCGGTCGAGAATGTCACTTGCCAGCTCCGGCGGGGTGACTTCCAGCGCCTGCCGGATGCCGTTCACGATCTTCTGCAGCGATTCCTGCATGGCATCGCGGATGCCGGCCGAATCCACCACGACGGTGCGGGGCAGGCCGGACACGAGATCGCGTCCCTTGACGCCCATGGACAGCTCGTCTTCGAGCGGCATGGCGCTGCCGATGCGCATCTTGATGAGCTCAGCCGTGGGCTCGCCGATCAGCACGTTGTAGGTCTTCCGCATGTACTGCACGATGGACTGGTCCAGCTCATCGCCCGCGGTGCGCACGCTGGCGTCGCAGACGATGCCATTGAGCGCGATCACGGCGATATCGGTGGTCCCGCCGCCGATGTCCACGATCATGCAGCCGGTGGGTGCATCCACCGGGAGGCCGGCGCCAATGGCCGCGGCCATCGGTTCCGAGATCATGAACATGCGCTTGGCGCCGGCGCCCTCCGCCGAATCCCGCACGGCTCGCCGTTCCACCTCCGTGATGCTGGATGGAACGCAGACCAGAACGGTGGGCTTGACGCGCAGCAGGTGGCGGTCGAGCACTTTCCGGAGGAACATCCGCAGCATCTGCTCGGCGACGCTGAAGTCGGCAATGACGCCGTCCTGCATCGGGCGCACGGCGCGGATGCCGTCAGGCGTCCGGCCCAGCATCCGCTTGGCTTCGTGCCCGACGCTCAGGATCTTGCCGGTGGCAATGTCCATCGCGGCGACCGACGGCTCATCCAGCACCACCCCCTCGCCGCGGACCAGCACCAGGGTATTCGCCGTTCCCAGGTCAACCGCAATCTGGCGGGCCGGCCGCCAGGTCTTGCCGCGCGGGGCTGACAACTCGGCGTCTCGGCGGCTCGGCGGCTCGGCCGAGAGATCGGGCTCAAGAGCTGCAGTCACGGGTCGTGTTCCTTGAGAGCTGGAGGATGTTGCAGAAACTCCATCCGCGTCGCGTTTCACCGACGTGAAACCGGCGAAACCGGGGGGAATCCGGGGACACGTCGGACAATTCCAAATTCCATGCCACCTGAAGGCGGCGCGATTGCAGGGTTCTGCACCTGCTAGATTCCGCCGCCATGTCACGCCCCGCCCTGCTCGCCGCCCTGCCCCCACGCGCCGCCTTTCGAGAGCTGCTCAAGCTGGCGTTCCCGGTAGTGGTGGTGCAGGTAGGCCTGATGTTGATGGGCGTGGTGGACTCGATCATGGTGGGCCGGGTGTCGGCGGCCGCGCTGGCCGGCGTGGCGCTGGGCAACGTCTACTTCTTTGCCATTGCCATTTTCGGCACTGGCGTGGTGATGGCGCTGGATCCGGTGGTTTCCCAGGCCGTGGGCGCCGCCGACGAGCCCGCCATCGCGCGGGCAGTGCAGCGCGGGCTGCTGCTGTCGGGGCTGCTCACCATCCCGGTTTCGATTGCGCTCTGCTTTGCGGGACCGGTGCTTGCCCTGCTGGGCCAGCCGGCGGATGCCGTGCCGATTGCGCATTCGTACACGCTGCGTGTCGTGCCGAGCGTCTTTCCATTCTTTGCGTTCATTGTCTTCCGCCAGACTCTCCAGGCGATGGGCCGCCTGGCGCCCATCGTCTGGCTCACCATCCTCGCGAACCTGCTGAATACCTGGCTCGACTGGAGCCTGGTATACGGGCATTTCGGGATGCCGGCGCTGGGCGCCAATGGCGCTGCCTGGGCCACCACGATTTCGCGCTGGGCCATGGTGATCGGGCTGGTGGCGGTGGCGTGGCCCGAACTGCATGGCCACCTGCGCGCCGTGCATCCCGACGTCTTCCGCACCGCGCCGCTCCGGAGGATGATCGCGATCGGCGCGCCGATCGGCGTGCACATGCAGCTGGAGTTTGGCGTGTTCGGCGCGGTAGGGCTGCTGATGGGACGGCTGGGCACCGATGCCGTGGCGGCGCACCAGATTGCGCTCAACCTTGCCTCGCTCACGTTCATGGTGCCGCTTGGCGTCTCCGCGGCAGCGACCGTACTGGTGGGGCGCGCGGTGGGGCAAGGCCAGCCCGAGAACGTGCGGGCCGCGGCGCGCGCGGCGCTGGTCGTGGGCGTGGCATTCATGTGCTGCACCGCGATCATTTTCATCGCCGTGCCCAAGCTCTTTGCCCTGGTGTATTCCCGTGACACGGCGGTGGTGGCGCTGGCCGCCAGCCTCATTCCAATCGCGGGTGTCTTTCAGGTCTTCGACGGGCTGCAGGTCGTGTCATCCGGCGTACTCCGTGGCCTGGCCGATACCCGCTATCCCATGGTGATCGGGCTGCTGGGATTCTGGGTCGTGGGGCTGCCGATCAGTCTCTGGCTGGCGTTCTCCCTGGGCCTGGGCCCCCAGGGACTGTGGTGGGGGCTGGTGGCCGGGCTCGCCGCGGTCGGATTGCTGTTGGCCCTGCGCGTCCGGCACCGGTTGAGGCGGGAACTGGTAAGGGTGGTGATTGATGAGGGGCGTAGGGCGTGAGGCGTGGGGCGTGAGGGTCGCGAGTCACGCGTCACGGGCCTGGCGTCCTTCCAAGCCCCACGCCCCACGCCCCAAGCCCCTATTTCGGAAGCAGTTCCGGATTCACCGCTCCCCGCACATACGCCAGCGCCGGGCGCGCCACGGTATCAGTGACTGGCGGGCCGGCGCGCTCGACCAGGCGGGCACGCTGCGCCTGGTAGGCCGCAGCCCGGCTGCTGTCGGGAAACCGCAGGCTATCGCCCTCCACGCTCCACTGCGCGCTCGAGCCCAGGATATTCAGCAGGCTGTCCGCATCCGCCAGCAACGACTCCGCCAGGTCGGCCGACTGGTATGGCTCCTTGAGCGTGGCGCGGTGGTCCCAGGCCGCGATCTGGTCGCGGGTCCAGCCCGCCTGCGTGGCCTGGAAGGAGGCCGTGTCCTCGTAGGCGCGGTCGGTCATCACCTCGCGCCGATGGAACTGCCCGAGGACGTTGAGCGCCGAGGCCACGACCCGACGTGCGGCCCGGGCGCCATCGGGAGTGCTGAGGGCACGAACGCCGAAGATGCCGTTGAAGTCGACCGCAGCGAGGTCGCGCCCAAGCTGTGCCTGCACGTTGAGGTATGACTGGTGGCGGCGCTGCATCAGTTGCTCGGCCGTGGCCGGCGCAGTCGGGTCCACCCGGGCGGCCGCCGGGGAAGCTGCCGGCTGGTTCCTGTGCACGCTGCCCTGCTGCGCCGCGGTGTCATCCAGCAGCGCAGACGGCGGCGGCGCCGGGCGGAACGTCGCACCGCCCTCCGCCGCCAGGTCCGGACTTGCATTGCGCAGCTTCAGGCCAACCAGGATGCCGATGGCCGATCCCAGGATGACGATGACCGCGATGACGAGGCCGGTGCGGCGGCGGGAGGGTGGGGCGGTCGAGGGTCGGGAGTCGAGGGCCGAGCGACGTTCGCTGCTCGGCGGCTCGGTGGCTCGGCGGCTTGGCTGGTGACGCTCGACCCTCGACGCTCGACTCTCGACTTCACTGGCGGCTATCGGCCTGGGAGCCTGCAACGGCGTCGGAGCGACCGGCTCGTAGCGCTGTGCGGGAGGTGGCGGCGCCTCGGCGGCTCGCCCCTGCTTTCGCAGGGGTGACGGGCTCGGCGGCTCAGGTTGCGCCGGGGTGGCGGGCTTGGCAGGCGGCTCGGGTCGGAGCGGAGTGACGTTCGACGGCGTCCCATGCAGTCGCTCCTCTTCCTGGAGGAGCGAGCCGGTTCCGGTTGGGTCGGCGTCGCGCGCGGGCGGCCGTTCGGGCTCCCGAGCCGGTGGCTCGGGCGCGGACGGCGACTTGTACTCGCCGGTGGCGAAGGCGAAATACGGATGGTGCTCGAGCGGCAGCCACTGCCTGGTCCGGCGGTGGAAGATGGTCGCGTCATGTTGCACCTCGCCGCGCTGTACCGCCGCGGCGAGATCGTCAATCGTGGCAAATGTGCGTTCCTCGCCCGAGGCGAGCCGGATCAGGTACACGGGACGGGGCCAGTGCTGGGGTGAAGGTAGGATAATACAAGGCGAGCAGGGCGAGCAGGTGGTGGCAGGTCATGAGCCTGGGGCTCGCGCTTTCCCTGCTCGCCCTGCTCGCCTTGCTCGCCCTGCTCGCCCTGACTACGCTCCCTCCCATGCGACTGAATCCTTTCCGGGCACTTCGGCCCGATCCCCGTTTTGTCAGCGAAGTGGCCGCCGTGCCGTACGACGTAGTGGACCGTGAGGAAGCGGCCCGGCTCGCGGAGGGCAAGCCCCGGAGCTTCCTGCACGTGGGCCGCTCCGATATCGACCTTCCGCCCGACACCGATCCGCATGATGAGCGGGTGTACGACGGCGCCCGCGCCGCGCTCGATCGTTTCCTCGCCGACGGCACGCTGGTGCGCGAGGCGGACCCGTCGCTCTATCTCTACCGCCTGATCCGGAACGGCCGCCCCCAGACGGGCCTCGTGGGCTGCGTTCACGTGGACGACTACGAGCACGACGTGATCCGCAAGCACGAGAAGACCCGGAAGGACAAGGAGGACGACCGCACCCGCCACGTGCTGACCCTGGGCGCCAACGCCGAGCCGGTGTTTCTCGCCTTTCCGGCGCGGGAGGAGTTCGAGCGGCTGGCGGAGCAAGTGACCCGGGACGCGCCACTGTATGATTTCACCGCCGATGATGGCGTGCGCCATATCGTCTGGCGGATCGAGGACACCCATCCGTGGGTATCGCTCTTCGGTACCATTCCCGTGGCCTACGTGGCCGACGGTCATCACCGCTCGGCCAGCGCCTGGCGAGCGGGGCGGGAGCGCCGGGCCGGCAATGTGGCGCACCACGGCGCCGAGGAGTACAACTGGTTCCTGGCCGTGCTCTTTCCCGCGGACCAGCTCGAGATCCTGCCCTATAACCGGGTCGTGGCCGATCTCCACGGCCTCTCCGCCGGGGAGTTCGTGGAGCGCCTGCACGGGGTCGGCGATGTGCAGCCGCTGGATGCGGCGCCGTCGCCGGCAGCGGGATCATTGGGTGTCTTCGTGGGCAATCGCTGGTACCTGCTCCGATTCCCGCCGGGGTCCATCGATGCCACGGACCCCATCGCGTCGCTGGACGTGAGCCTCCTCCATGAACGGGTGCTCGGGCCCCTGCTGGATATTGGCGATCCCCGTACCGATCCGCGGGTGGATTTCGTGGGCGGCGGCCGCGGCACGGAGGAACTGGAGCGGCGCGTGAGCAGTGGTCGCTTTGCCGCCGGCTTCCTGCTCCATCCCACCAGCATGCAGCAGCTGATCGCCGTGTCCGACGCCGGCGAAGTCATGCCGCCCAAGAGCACCTGGTTCGAGCCGAAATTGCGGAGTGGGTTGTTTGTTCATGAACTGGAGTAGGGCGTGGGGCGTGGGGCGTGAGGAGCGAAGCCCGATTATCTTTGGACCGCCCTGCTTTTCCCCATGCCCCAAGCCCTACGCCCTACGCCCTTAATGAAACTCCTCATCGCCGACAAATTCGAACGGGTAGGCGTGGATGGCCTCAAGGAACTGGGCTGCTCCATTGTCCACCAGCCCGATCTCACCGCGGAACAGATTCCCGCCGCGATGGCCGAGGTCGATCCTGCCGTCCTGATCGTGCGCGGCACCAAGGTGTCCGCCGACGCAATCAAGGCAGGGAAGAGCCTGGGGCTCATCATCCGCGCTGGTGCCGGCATCGACACCATCGATGTCGCCGCGGCGTCCGCGCACGGCGTCTTCGTGGCCAATTGCCCAGGCAGGAATTCGGTGGCCGTGGCGGAGCTGGTCCTCGGACTCCTGCTCAGCTGCGACCGCCGCATCCCCGACCAGGTGGGGGATATCCGCCAGGGCGCCTGGAAGAAGGGCGAATATTCCAGGGCGCGCGGGCTCTTCGGCCGCACCCTCGGCATCGTGGGGCTGGGGCAGATCGGGCGGGAGGTGGCCAGGCGGGCGCAGTCGTTCGGCATGACGGTGGCGGCGTGGTCGCGGAACCTCACCGTGGAACTGGCCGAGGATCTCGGCGTGACCTACTGCGCGTCACCCATCGAGGTCGCGCGGCTCAGCGACGCCATCAGCGTCAATGTGGCGGCCACGGCGGACACCAAGGGCATGATCAACGCCGACTTCTTTGCCGCCATGCACGAGGGTTCGTACTTCATCAACACCTCGCGCGGGTCGGTGGTGGACGAAGCGGCGCTGCTCGACGCCGTGCGCACGCGCGGCATCCGCGCCGGCCTCGACGTCTTTCAGCAGGAGCCGGCCGGCAGCACCGGCACCGCGGACAATCCGCTGGTGAAGGAGCCGGGCATCTACGTCACCCACCATGTGGGCGCCTCCACCGAGCAGGCCCAGGTGGCCATCGCACATGAAGTGATCCGCATCGTGGCGGGGTTCATCGAGAACGGCAGCGTGGCGCACTGCGTCAACCGGCAGGCCCGGAGCAGCGCCACGCACGTGCTCTCGGTGCGGCACAAGAACCGGCCGGGCGTGCTGGCGCACGTCTTCGATGTGCTGGCCAATCGCGGGATCAACGTGGAAGAGGTCGAGAACATCATCTATCATGGAGCGCAGGCCACGCTGGCGCGCATCCACCTGGACACTGCGCCGGACCAGGCGGCCATGGACGCCATTGCCAGCGGCAACGCGGACGTGATCAAAGTGGACCTGTCGCGCCTGGACGACGGCGCGTGACAACGGGACCAGTCGAATGAGCGATCGGATCTTCAATTTCAGTGCGGGGCCGGCGGTGCTGCCGGAAAGCGTGCTCAAGAGCGCGCAGCGCGACATCTGGAACGTGCGCGACAGCGGCATCGGCATCATGGAACACAGCCATCGCGGCAAGGTGTTCGACGCCATCATCGCCGAGGCGGAAGCGAACTGCCGGGAGCTGGCCGGCATCCCCGATGATTACCACGTGCTCTTCCTGCAGGGCGGCGCGTCGCTCCAGTTCGCCATGGTGCCGATGAACTTCCTGCCGAAGGGCGGCACCGCCGACTATCTGGTCACCGGCGTCTGGTCCGAGAAGGCGGTCGTGGAAGCGAGGCAGCTGGGCACCGTGCACGAGGCCGCGTCAAGCGCCGACCGGCAGCATGGCTATATCCCCGGGGCCGACGCCATCCGCTACTCCCAGCAGCCGGCGTACGTGCACTTCACCTCGAACAACACCATCTATGGTACGCAGTGGCAGCGGGAGCCGGCGCCACCTGCCAGCGTGCCGCTCATCTGCGACGCCTCGAGCGACATCTTCAGCCGCCCGATCGATGTCAGCAAGTACGGGATGATCTACGCCGGCGCGCAGAAGAACCTCGGCCCGTCGGGCGTGGTGCTGGTCATCATCCGGAAGGACCTGGTGGAGGCCGGCGCCACCGACCTGCCCACCATGCTCCAGTATCGCACGGCCGCCAAGGCCAAGTCGCTCTACAACACGCCGCCCACCTTCGGGATCTACGTGATGGGCGAGGTGTTCAAGTGGATCAAGGATGGCGGCGGGCTCGAAGCCATGGCCGACCACAACAGCGCCAAGGCCGCGCTGCTGTATGACCTCCTTGACGGCAGCAGGTTCTACAAGGGCACCGCCGAAAAGGACAGCCGCTCGCTCATGAACGTCTGCTTCCGGACGCCCAGCGCGGAGCAGGATGCGGCGTTCCTGGAGGGCGCCGGCAAGCGGAAGCTCAGTGGGCTCAAGGGGCACCGGTCCGTGGGCGGCATGCGGGCCAGCATCTACAATGCGATGCCGCGCGCCGGCGTCGAGGCGCTGGTCAGCTACATGAAGGAATTCGAGAAGCAGCAGCGCTGACGATGGCGGTTGAAGGGCTGGTTTCGACTGAATGGCTGGCGGCCCGGCTCCCGGAGCCGGGCGTCGTGCCTCTCGATTGTTCCTGGTATCTCCCCTCCGCTCATCGCGACGCCCACGCCGAGTTCCTCGCGGAGCACATTCCCGGCGCGCGTTATTTCGATCTCGAGGCGCACTCCGACGCTGCTTCCTCCTTGCCTCACATGCTTCCCTCGCCGCCGCAGTTCGCCGCCGGCATGCGCGCGCTCGGCCTCCGTGACAGCGACACGATCATCGTCTACGATGCGTCCGGCGTGAACCTGAGTGCGCCGCGGGTGTGGTGGATGTTCCGGGTCTTCGGCCACGAGCGCGTGACGCTGCTGGATGGCGGTTTCCAGAAATGGAAACGGGAAGGGCGTCCCGTGGAGTCGGGCGAGCCGCCGGCGCGCGACGGAGACCTTTCCGCCACGCTGGACCGGTCGCGGGTGCGCAGCGCGGCCGACATGCTCGCCAACATTTCCCGGCCTCGCGAGCAGATGGTCGATGCGCGCTCCGCCGCCCGCTTCGAGGGATCTGCTCCGGAGCCGAGGCCCGGCCTGCGCCCGGGTCACATCCCCGGCGCCCACAATGTTCCCTTCACATCGCTGCTCCATCCCGATGGCACCATGAAACCGCTGCCCGAGCTCCGTGCGTTATTCACCGAAGCCGGGATCGACCCCACCCAGCCGACCGCATCCTCCTGCGGCTCCGGCGTCACTGCCTGCGCGCTGGTCCACGCGCTGCATCTGCTGGGCAACGATCAGACGGCAGTGTATGACGGGTCGTGGAGTGAGTGGGGGGCGAGGGGGGAGCTACCGGTGGAGTGACAGTTGGACAGTTGGACAGACGGACAGTGCTCGTCAGTCGTCGTGTCTCCCTGAGGGAGCGTAGCGACCGAAGGGGCCGGAGCTGGTGGCGAGTTTCGGCCCCTTCGCTGCGCTCAGGGTGACACCAGGTCGCGCATCTCGAATCATCACTTTTCAACTGTCCATCTGTCCATCTGTCCATCTGTCCAACTTACCACCTTATCCCGCACACCCTCAGCGCCCGCTTCGGCGCCTCATGATAGGGGAACAGCTCCCGCGCGTCGGTGGCGTGTTCCCGCACTGCCGCACAGGCACCCGCGCTTCCCGGTTTCCTCGCCAGCAGCATGTGGAGGCGATACTCGCCGGGATCGAGCCGGCTGGCCCAGACCAGCGCTGAGCGGCTGGTGCCGCTGCCCGCCACGAGAATGGCGAGCGCCGTCAGCGCGCTCCGCGCGGCGAACACGGTGCCCAGCCCGGCGGCGCCCCACATCATGCCCTGCGCCGCGCCGAGCGGCAGCGTCACCAGCCGCCTTGGCGGGGGACGTAAGGCGCCGACCGCCGTCCAGACGATATAGGTTGGCGCGGCGAGCAGCATGACCGCATCGAACGCCCCTGCCACCACCGCCACGAGCAGCACCGCCACCATGGCGAGCCCTGCCAGGCCCTCCGGCCCCGCACCGTGCCGGCGCGACCGCCGCCATCCCACGAACATGAGCCCGCCGACGGCCGCGGCGAGCAGCGCGCTTGCGAGGATCCCGCGCTCCGACAGGAAGGCCATCCAGTCGCTCGAGGGCCAGGGGTTGGTGGGAATCGGATCGCCGTGATCGTACGCCGGATCGCCCGGCGTGGTGTAGAGCGGATAGTAGACCTGCCAGTTGCCGGGACCGACGCCCAGCACCGGATGATCCTTGGCCATGCGCAGCGTGTTCCGCCACTGGACCAGCCGGCCGTGCCCGCTGCCATCGCGGAAATTGGCGACG
>DASSTP010000205.1:0-6908 GCA_035707845.1 Gemmatimonadales bacterium
GTTTGTCTCCGCGTTGACGCCGCTGCTGCTCTGGGCGCTGGTGCGCGCCATCCGTTACGGCAGGGGATGGGCCTATGGCGCCATCGCCATCATCGTGGGGCTCACGATCCTCACGCCGCACCCGCCGATGACGCTGTATGCACTCATCGCCGCCGGCATCTTCACGCTCTATCTGACGTTCTTCGATCCCGAGCGCGACCGGTCGCGGTCCCAGACCACGGTGCTCGCCTACGCCCTCGGTGCCGTGCTGCTGGGCGCCGGCATCGCGGCAATCCAGATCCTGCCGGTGTACCACTACCTGCCGTTCTCCACCCGCGCCGTCGGCCACTCGGCCAGCAGCTATGAATACGCCACGGCATACGCGCTCCCGCCGGCCGAGCTAATCGGCACCGTCCTGCCGCAGTTCAACGGGATCGGTTCCTTTTACTGGGGCGACAACTTCTTCAAGCTGCACAGCGAGTATCTCGGCGCCATCGTGGTTGCACTCGCGCTCCTGGGCCTGGTCGCCCGCCGTCGCGATCGCGCCATGCTGGCCCTCGCCGTGATCGCCGTGCTGTTCCTGCTCGTCTCACTGGGCGGCCACACGCCGTTCTACCGCCTGTGGTACGAAATCGTGCCGTACATCAAGAAGGTCCGCGCCCCGGGCATGGCCTTCTTCCTGGTCGCCCTGCCGGTTGCCGTCTGGGCTGGGGCTGGCGCGGAGGAGCTGCTCGCCCGGCGCGTGTCGGTGCGAACGGTGGCGATCATCTTCGGCGCGCTGGCGGCGTTCGGCCTGCTAGGCGCCATCGGAGCACTGCAGCCCTTCGCCGAGGCGCTCGCGGTGCCGCAGCGGCTCAACGTCGCGCAGGCCAATGCACCGGAGCTCGTGGCCGGCGGACTGCGCCTGCTGCTGGTGGGCGTGCTGGGAGGCCTCGCCGCGTGGTGGGTCGCCACCGGCAAGGCCACGGGCTCACTTGCCGCGCTTGCGCTCGGCATCGTGGTGACGGGCGATCTCTATTCGGTGGACCGGCAATACGTCGTGTTCAGCGAGCCCACGCCGGTGCTCTTCGCCCAGGATTCCATCACCTCATACCTGGCGCAACAGCCGAAGCCATTCCGGGTCTTCGATGCGCCGGTGGAGAGCGCCTTTCAGGTCGGGTCAGTCTATCCCGGCGACTACCTGATGGCGCAGCAGGTCCAGACGGTCTTCGGCTATCACGGCAACGAAGAGTTCATGTATGACGAGCTCTGGGGCGGCAAGAACATCTACCAGCACATGGTGTCGCCCACGCTCTGGGCGTTGTGGGACGTCGAGTACGTGCTCTTCAGCCAGGAACTGGACGTGCCCGGCTATCACAAGGTGATGGGGCCGGTCCAGACCACGCCGGGCAGTCTTGGCGTGCTTTACCAGCGGGACAGCGCCTCGACCTACGCCCGGGTCGTGCCTGGCGCCATCAAGCTGCCGGGGGACCGCATCGTTCCCACGGTGCTGGATCCCAAGTTTCCCTACCAGAGTGTGGTGGTGCTGAACGACTCGGCCGAGGCCATACCGGTGCCGCTCGGGCGACAGCTGCCGGCGCCGTCGCCGGTGAGCGCCACCGTCACCGACTGGACCGCGGGGGCGATGACGATCCGGCTCGACTCGACCGATACGAGACCGCTGTGGCTGGTGATCGCCGAGACCTATTTCCCCGACTGGCGCGCGACCGTGGACGGGAAGGCGGCGCCTGTCTATCCGGGCAACGGGGCGCAGCTCACCCTGGAGCTGCCGCCGGGCGCACGGGAGGTGTCGCTCAAGTTTGTTGGCCGGGGCTACGGGGCGGGGAAGATGGTAACCGCCATTTCCACCCTCCTCGCGCTCGTGCTGATCGTCCTGCCCGTGGCCCGCCGGCGAAGGGCCGCGGTATAGCCCGGGCCCCCGGGCCATTATCTTTCCGCCGCAGTCTGACACGCCTGGCCGGCGCGCCGTCATCGCGACGCGTCCGGCGGGCCCAGCTACCGAGCCCGTGTCCGAGCGCTATCTCGTCTGCGTCCCGACCTACAACGAACGTGACAATCTCCCGCAGATCGTGCCGGCCATCCTGCAGCAGGATGCCCGGCTCGAGGTGCTGGTGGTGGACGACAATTCACCCGATGGCACCGGCGAGCTCGCCGACCGCATGGCCGCGTCGGATCCGCGGGTGCATGTGCTGCATCGCACCGCCAAGGAGGGACTGGGGCGGGCCTATCTCGCCGGATTCGCCTGGGCGCTGGCGGAGGGATACGACTACATCTTCGAGATGGATGCCGATTTTTCCCACGATCCCAAGTTCCTGCCGGCGTTCATTGATGCGATCCGGGAGACCGACCTCGTCATCGGCTCGCGCTACAATCAGGGCGTCAACGTCATCAACTGGCCCATGTCCCGGCTCCTGCTTTCCCTCGGCGCCAATCAGTATGCCAAGTTTGTCACCGGGCTCCGGGTGGATGATCTCACCGGCGGCTTCAAGTGCTTCCGGCGGGCCGTGCTCGAGGCCATCGATTTTTCGCGGGTCCGCTCCAACGGCTATGCCTTCCAGATCGAGATGAGCTTTCGTGCCTGGAAGAAGGGATTCCGCATCAAGGAGATTCCCATCGTCTTCACCGACCGGGTGGAGGGCCAGAGCAAGATGAGCCGGAAGATCGTGCGCGAGGCAATCTGGATGGTCTGGTCGCTGCGGCTGCGCTCCATGGTGGGGCGGCTCTGATGGCTTCGGCCAATGGTTCCGGCGTGGCGTTCTTCAAGATGACCGGGTCAGGGAATGACTTCGTCTTCCTCGACGGGCGCACCGAGCAGCCGGCCGCCTGGTCCGGCTCGCGCATCGTGGCCGCGTGTGACCGCCGGACCGGGATCGGCGCCGACGGCCTCGCGATCCTGGCTCCCGAGGGCGCCGGTGATGTTCGCATGCACTTCTTCAATGCGGATGGGGGGCGGGCGGACATGTGTGGCAATGCCGCCCTCTGCAGCACGCGGCTGGCGGCTCGGCTGGGACTGGCGAGGCCCGAGCAGATGCAGCTCCTGACCGATGCGGGGGCCTTGCACACCCGCTGCATCGGCCCAGGCGACATGGCGGAGATCCGGCTTCCTGACGGCGTCCGGCCGGCCACGGTGGATGACATCCCGCTGGAGCCGGGCGAGCTCTGGATGGGCTCTGCCAGGGTCGGCGTGCCGCACCTCGTGATCCGGGTCCGCGAGGTGGACGAGGTGGACCTGAACCGCCGCGGGGCCGAGCTGCGCCGGCATCCTCGGCTGGGCCCGGCGGGCGCGAACGCCAACTTCGTGAGCCCGCCTCGCACCCCGGACGGGCCGTGGCGCATCCGGACCTTCGAGCGGGGTGTCGAGGGCGAGACGCTGGCGTGCGGAACCGGGACTGCGGCTTCCGCGCTGGCGCTGGCCGTCCATGGCGAGGCCACGCTCCCGGTGCCGTTCGTGAGCCGGGGCGGGGCGCCGCTCGCCGTGGCGGCCGACCTGAGCCCGGAGGGTGAGGCCAGCAATCTGTGGCTTACCGGCCAGGGCCGTCTCGTATTCGAGGGGACCTGGCGCGAGGCCTGAGTTCCCGAACCATCCCGCCACTCGCGCCCGGCGCCGCCCGGGCGTCCCGCCGCCATCTCGAAACCACTTCAACTCACGAAAGCACGAAGGACTGCGGCTCACCCGAAAAGGCGAAAGCACGAAGGGTGCTCTGGCTGCCGTGGTATTTGATCAACTGAGATTCGGGCGGCTCACCTTTCACTTGAGGCGTGCAACGTCGCATGGCGACAGTGTCGCCTTGGGCTGGCTGGCAACCGTTGGGGCCGAATCCGGGAAGCAGGGTCGGGGCACGCCGGCGACCCACGTGAGCTTTGAGCAGCCGTTACAGCTCGAGACCCCTCAGAACCTGGCAGGTCCCGGTCGTATCCGCACCATCCGGCCGACGCGCCGGATCCAGGCCCCTCGCGGCCGCTGCGCAAACCAGCCTCGATAAACCAGCGCCGATCACAAGGCTCGGCCAGCCCCTCAGCCATCAGAAGCACCGACCGTGAGCGTGGCGGGGAGCCCGGAATCCCGGGTTTCCCACAGTTATCCCCACGCTGACTTAACATAACATCTCTTATACGACATATGGCAGAATGCGCAGCGTCACGACGGTGTGGCGACTTGAGACGCTCCCGCTCGATCCATTGGGCTGTCCCGCGTGCCCTTTGGCTGTCCTCCCGTGCCCTCTGAGCTGGAAAGTGGCGGCTCACGCCCGAAACGTCGAGCGCTCTCGCCCCGGCCAATGGACTCGGGACGGCCTGGGCCTGCCGACCCCGCGAATCCCTGGCAGCCAGCCTGCAACAATTCCCCAGGACCCCGTGCGGCGCTCCCTTTCGTGTTTTCGTGTCTTTCGTGCTTTTGTGGCCTTCGTGATACCAAAAGCCCGCCGGAGCGCACAGCTCCAGCGGGCTTCAAGCAGTTTCGAGACTGCCTCAGGGATTACTTGAGACGGATCAGCTGCCGGGCTTCGCCCCGGGCGCGGCCATCTGGCCCTTCGTCAGCTCCGCCAGTCGCACCGTCGCCTCGGTCTTGCTCGGGGTCTCGGCGTAGTCGGACAGCACCGTGGCGTACGCCTTCCGGGCCTCGTCCAGCTTGCCGGCGTTCCGGTACGCCCGGCCGGCATCCACCAGGTATTCCGCCTTCAGGTACTTGATGTCGGTGGCGGCGGCAGCCTTCTCATACGCGTCGGCGGCTTCGGCAGGCTGGCCCGCCATTTCGAGCCCCGACGCCAGCATGCCCTGGGCCGGCGTCACGAATTTGGGCGGCGGGTTCTTGGCCAGGAACTCACGCAGGCTCACCACCGCCAGGTCAGTCTGGCCGTTGATGAGCCGGACCTGGTTGAGCGAGATCTCCGCATTGACGGCCGCGTCGGTGCCCCCGTACGTGTCGATCAGCTTCTGCAGCTCGGACGCCGCCAGCGGGAGGTTGCCCTGCTCGGCGGCCGCCCGGGCCCGGATCAGCTCACGGTTGGCGAAGGCCTCTTTCCGCCTCGCGCTGGTGATGAACATCCAGACCACGAGGGCCACCAGCGCCAGCGCCACGCCGAGGATGATCATCGCCTTCTGGTTCACCTTGTGCCCCGACGCCGGACGCGGGAGCGGTGCGGTATGCGCCGCTGCCGCGGCATCCTGCGCTGGTGTGGACTTCTGCTGCTCGCTGGTCGTCATGCCTGCTCACTGAAGGAAATGATGGTGGCCGCCCCGATGCCCCCGGGGCGACTCGAACGCCCGGCCAACGGTTTAGGAAACCGCTGCTCTATCCATCTGAGCTACGGGGGCAAAGCTTGCAAAACTACCCGCCGGGAACGCGTAAAGTCAATGCGGCCATGAGTCTTGGCCGTGATCCGGTGACCGGCGAACCCGGCCTGATATTCAGCCCTCTTCCGGACTCCGGATTCCACAATTTATTTCTGGGAGTTTGGCCTCAGGACGGAGTCATCATGCCGGACGACAGGGAAAGCTTCCGGGACGCCGCCGAGCGGCGACGGGAAGACGCCGAAGTGTTCCGCCGGCAGGCCGAGGAAGGGCGCAAAATAGCTGAGCGCTTGCGGGTTCGAGGTGAGGAATTCCGGAAAGAGGAAGAGCTCGACCGGAGCGATCGTGAGCGGATGCGGGACGCCCAGGAGGCTGCCCGCGAAGTTGCCGAGAGTGCACGAGTGGCCAAGGAAACCCTCCGAGCGGCAGCCGAGGAGGCTCGAGAAGCCGCTAGTCAGGCCCAGGACGTCTTGAGCGAACTCACGGAGCTTGCGCGGCGGATGCGCGTGGCTACGGAGGCGCAGGAGGCGCTGGTTGCCGACTTGCGCCGGCGGACGAACACGTAGCCGCTACGCGGTCAGGTCTCCACTTATCCCCGCCGCACCTCAAAGCTACTGAATGGCTGGCCACGTGGGATCGCCTCCGAGATGACGCCGGTCACATCGGCGAGATCAGGGCCCGACCTGAGCAATTCTTCCAGGCGAACGAGCGTCGCGTCCTCCCCGCTCGCCACGACCTCGACCGTCCCATCCGCACAATTGCGCGTAAAGCCGCCGAGGCCCAGCCGGCGAGCCTGCTGCAGCACAAACCAGCGAAAGCCGACGCCCTGCACCCGGCCGGACACAACGTAGCGCCGGGTCGTCACGCGGCCTCGCGACGGCGGCCCCGGAGCAGCTCCACGAAGACGGGCACCACCGACAGCGCGATGATGGCGAGGATGACAAGGGTGAAATTGGAACGCACCGCAGGGATGTTGCCGAAGAAATACCCGCCCAGGACGAACAGCGAGACCCAGAGCACCGCCCCTGCCAGGTTGTACGCCAGGAAGCGTGGGTAGTGCATCCGTCCCACCCCTGCCACGAACGGCGCGAACGTCCGGATGATGGGGATGAACCGCGCCAAGACGATCGTCTTGCCGCCATGACGCGCGTAGAAGGCGCGGGTCCGCTCGAGATGCTCGGTCTTCAGGAATCGCACGCGCCCGCTGAAAGCGCGCTCGCCGATACGCGCCCCGATCCAGTAGTTCACGGTGTCGCCGATCGCCGCGGCGGCGATCAGCAGCACCAGCAGCAGGACCAGGTCGAACGAGCCGAGTGCCGCGAAAGTGCCGGCCGCAAAGAGCAGCGAGTCGCCCGGCAGGAAGGGCGTGACCACGAGCCCGGTCTCGGCGAAGACGATGGCGAACAGGATGAGGTACGACCCCGCCCCGAATTGCTCGATGACCTGCGCCAGATGGTGGTCGAGATGCAGGAAGACGTCTATGAGCTGCCGCAGGAAATCCATGATTTGGTCGGAAGAAAGTGGCGATCAGTTCCAGCCGTGCTGGCCGATCAACGGGACGAAACGTGCCTCGGACAGCGCTGTCGTGACGAAGTCATCGGCGCGCCGGGTGACGAGCGTGAGCACCTGGCTGTCGCGTC
>DASSTP010000206.1:0-2841 GCA_035707845.1 Gemmatimonadales bacterium
TCCCGGTCCAGCAGCGACTGCTCGATCTTGAAGATGAGATCCTGCTTGCGGAGGCCTGAGTAGTTGGTGATGTTGAGTTCTTCGGCCAGGGCATGCAGCTCGGCGACCGACTTCTGCTTCAGTTCAGCGATATCCACGGAAGGGACTCCGGCAAGGAGCGCCGGGCGTCAGGGCACCCGGCAGACAGAATAGTGACAGGAGAATTGGCTCGGATATATGCGGATCTTCGTTCCGGGGGAGCCCGGCGTGCGTAATCAGACTGGCTTGGGGATAAATGGCCGCGCAGGGTCTGGAGTACAATGCCGGAACGTACGCGCTGCCGCTCGCCCCGTCAAGAGGTCCGGTGACGACCCCCGGCTTTGAGGACCTGAGCCGGACCTTCGAGGCGTGGCGCGTGGTTCGGCTCGGTGGGCGCGAATACGTGGATGCCGTCATTGCGCCGGGCCACCGGGGGCCCTCCCGTGAGCTCGCCGTCGCACTCAAGCGCTGGCCCGGTGCGCACTACTGGACGGACCGCACCCGCACGGGCCTGGTGCTGGTCCGTCCGGTGGCGGGTGAGCGCGGCGAACGCTGGTGGCTCCACCTCGCCCTCGGCCTGCTCACGATCATCTGCGCCCTCGGTGCCGGCGCCACGCTGGCCGGAGTGTGGACGCCGAGCGTGGAACTCACCCGCTACGGCGCGCTGGGTGGCGCCATCCTCAGCGGCTTTCACTTCTTCGGCGACGTGCTCCAGGGCGCGTGGCGCGACATCCTGCCCGGCGCCAGCTTTGCCTTCCCGCTCCTGGCCATCCTGCTGGTGCACGAGCTGGGACACTATTTCACCGCCCGCCGCTACGGCATCGACACGTCGCCGCCCTTCTTCCTGCCGGTGCCCCCCTCACTCTCGCCCATCGGCAGTCTCGGCGCCTTCATCCGCATGCGCTCGCCGGTGCTCGATCGCCGCCAGCTGCTGGACGTCGGCGCCGCGGGCCCGCTTGCGGGCTTCGTGGTGACGCTGGTGGTGCTCTGGCTGGGCTACGCGCACAGCGAGGCGCTCACGGTGTCCGCCCAGGCAGCGGGTGATTTCGTCACCTATGCCGGACGCGAAATCCACCTGGGTGATTCCCTGCTGACCCTGGCACTGCGGCAGCACTTCTTTCCCCACGCGGCGGCGGTGGCGCTCAGTCCCATGGCCTTTGCCGGCTGGGTGGGTGCGTTCGTCACCGCGCTGAATCTCGTGCCGCTGAGCCAGCTCGATGGCGGTCACGTGCTCTATGCCATGTTCGGCCGCCGGCAGACGACCATCGGTGCTGCGGCGCTCATCGGGCTGCTGTTGCTGGGACGCTCGTCACCGAGCTGGTGGGTCTGGGCCATCCTGGCTCTCCTGATCGGGGGCGGACGCTGGACCCACCCCAGTGTCCTCGCCCCGGAGCGGCCGGTACCGCCCGGTCGCCGCTGGATCGGCTGGGCCTGCATCGTCGTGTTCGTGGTGACGTTTGTGCCGGTGCCGTTTGTGATCTAGTTGGGGCGCGTCTCAGACCCGCCCCTCCGTCGCATGGGCGAGACCGCTCACGGCCATCGGAGGGGCGGGTCTGAAACCCGCCCTTACCACATTGCGCATCTCATTGCCCCATATCATCTTTGCGGGTACCGGCGGGTGTCATGACAGTGCCGCCGGACGTCCCACGCCGGATTCATGAGGAGGTGCGATGAGCCTGCTCAACGCCCGCTCGGCATCCCGGGATCCCCGCGAGATTCGCCAGTACGAGCTGGAGCTGCTGCGGCTGGATGGGCGGCAGGTCGCCATGGCGCTGCTGGTGCGCCGTGGTGAGGACGGCACCTGGCGTGGCCGCCTCCAGTTCACCGACGCCGACAACGGCGAAGAGCGAACCACGGCGGAGATTTTCTGTGGCGCCCTGGAGGATGACCTGTGGCACTCCCTGCAAGGCCTGCGCGAGCACCATATCCGAGATCTTTACCGGTCGCTGGCCTGAATGAATGACCAGAGCCGCATTTCCCGCCTCCGGCACGACCTGGCCAATCCGCTTGCCGCACTGCTCGCCGAGACCCAGCTGCTTCTCCTGAACGAGGCCGCGCTCGATGAAGACACAACCGCCAGCCTCCGCGAGATCGAGAAGCTCGCCATTCGGATGCGGGGGATTCTGCGGGAGAGCGTGGGGGAGGAAGAAGGGCATAGGGCATAGGGCTTGGGGCTTGGGGCTTGGGGCATAGGGCATGAAGCATGGGGCTACGCGAGACTCGTGACTCATGACCCGCGACCTCCCATGCCCCACGCCCCACGCCTCACGCCGTTGATCAAGTACCCTCCCAGAAACACCAGACTCGCTCCTGTCGCAATCAACCGTCCCGTCCACGACGCCGCGCTCGCCGACACCAGTCCCTCGATCAACCCCGCCACCAGCAGGCAGGCGACGCAGGCACCGAGCATTCGTACGGCGCGCCGGCCGGCCAGCACCAGCGCGTCGCCACGGGCAAGATCTCCCGGTGCAATGAGCGTCCTGCCCAGCAGGAAGCCAGCGCCGCCAGCGATCCAGATGGCGGTGAGTTCCAGCACGCCGTGGCCGATGATGAACTCGGCGAGGTAGGCGCCCAGCCCCACGTTCACGTAGTGCCCGAACGAGGCGCCAAGCTGGAGCCCGTTGAGCGCCAGCAGCACCAGCGAGCCGATGCCCAGGAAGATGCCGCCGGCAAAGCAGTAGAGCGCCACCCGCACGTTGTTGGTGATGATGGCGGACGCCATCGCCGGCCGTATCCGCGCCGCCACTTCCACGTAGCGCTGGCCGGTGCCACGCGCCTCGCGTCCTGCTTCCGCGCGATCCAGCATGACGGCCGGCAGTACAA
>DASSTP010000207.1:0-6393 GCA_035707845.1 Gemmatimonadales bacterium
CCGCGGTCATGCGGGCGTCACCGGTGGTGAAATTGTAGACCCCTATTCCTACCCCGGCGGCCAGGGCGAGGAGGAGAAACAGCACACGCATGATGAACCGGCCTCCGGGGCGAACGCTGACCGGGACTCTCCGGCCGTGCGGCAACAGGACGGGCAATGCTTCCCCTCTATAATCCGTGCCAATGCGTTGACGCGCCAGTGCCGGTTGGATGTTCCGCCTCCCGAAGCCATGCCTGCGCAAGTGTTGGTGTCTCCCGTCACGCCGCCACGTCACCCGATGCCACGGCGCTTCACCCCGCAAATTAGCCGGTCAGGGCGGCGAGTGGTGTGAGTCATGCCACACCGGCGGCGTGGTCACGAGATCTTCCGCCGAGATGGGCCGGCTGGAGGCGCTGCCTGCGTCAGGCCGCCGAAGCGGCGCTGCCGCGCGTGGAACGCATGCAACGCGGCCGTCAGGTCGGCCTCGGCGAAGTCGGGAAAGCGGACCGGCAGGAAAAGCAGTTCGGCGTAGGCGCACTCCCAGAGGAGGAAGTCGCTCAGTCGCTGTTCGCCGCCCGTCCGGATGAGCAGGTCCACGTCGGGCGTCCTGGTGTCGCCGTGATCGGCGATGGCCAGCAGCCGCCCGAACCGTTCGCGGGTCAGCTCCTCGCGGTCGCCCACGCATTGCGCCGCCCGGAGGATCGCATCGCGCGAGGAGTAGTCTACCGCGATCCGGAGGTGCAACCGCTGCCCTGTCGCGGTCCCTGCTTCCGCCCGTTCGATCTCCCGCCGCACGGAGGCGGCAATCCGGTCCCGGCGCCCGATGACGCTGAGCCGCGTGCCGGTCGCCCGGCAGCGCGCCGTTTGACTCCGCAGGTATTCTCGGAAGAGCCGCATCAGCCATTGCACTTCGCGGGCAGGCCGCTGCCAATTGTCGGAGGAAAAGGCATAGAGGGTGAGCGTACCGATCCCGGCGGCGGGCGCCGCCTCGACCACCCGCCGGACGGCCTCGACGCCCTCGCGGTGACCGGCGGCGCGGGGCAGCCCCTGGTCGGTGGCCCAGCGGCCGTTGCCGTCCATGATGATCGCCACGTGCAGTCGCCCGGGAAAAGTGATTTGCGTCACAAAGTTTAACTCCCAAAAAAGAGAGTGGTGCTGGGTTGTGGTCGCGGGTCGCGACTCACGACCTGCGATCTGCGACCTGCGACCTATCCATTCCGCGTCGCCTCGATCAGCGCTTCCATGTGCGCCAGGTAGTGCTCCAGGGCGCGGCGGCCGGCCGTCGTGAGCCGGTAGTCGGTGCGCGGCAGGCGGCCCTCGAAGCTCTTGCTGCAGGCGATGTAGCCGGCGTCCTCGAGCTTGCGGGCATGCACGCTGAGGTTGCCGTCGGTGGTCTTGAGCAGCGCCTTGAGCTCCGTGAATGAGAGCGACGGATTGACCGCCAGCGCGCTCACGATGGCGAGCCGCATGCGCTCATGAATGACACGATCGAGCGCCAGCGCCTGCCCCTCCTGGCCGCCCCGCTCCCCGGTCAGCGGGCGACGGCCGGTGGTCGTCTCCTGCTTCCGTGCCGCGCTGCTCTTAGCCACCGTACCTCCGTGCAATCACGAGTCCAAACAGCATGTGCAGCCCGCCGAAGCCGGCCGCGAGCATCCAGTCACCCCACGACGCCGGCAGTGCCAGCGCGGCGATCCCGAGCGCCATGAAGCAGAGTCCCATGACGGGAACGACGCGAACCGAGAACGCGCCTCCCGTCACCACGCCCGTGCCGTAGCAGAGCATCCACATGCCGGGAAGCGCCGCCCCGAGCCCCGCCCGGTAGAGCACCACCGTGAGCACCGCGCCCACCATGATGGGCGGCGCGTAGCTCAGGAAGAATCGCCGGCCCTGGTGCCCGAGCATCGCTGCGCCGATGCGCCGGGCCTTGCGGCTCATGGCGATGGCGCCGATCAGCGTCCCGAGGACCGCCTCGGCCAGCCAGACCATGAGCCAGTCGTGCCGAGTGGCCCGGCTCGCCGCCACCGGTGACGCGAGCAGGGCGGAGACGCCCATTGCCACGCCTCCCCAGCCGGGCACCGCGGTGAAGGTGCCCGCCCGCTCCATGGCGGAGCGGATGTAGGAGAGGTTGTCCATGGCCCGGTCATGCAGGGCCGCCGGCGGGTCAGGCCGGCGAGACGGCGACACCATAAACTACTTTACACCGTAAAGAAAGCGCAACCCCCAACCCGCCCCCCGCGCTCACAGCGCGCTGGTGCAGTTGGGGCACTTCTTCGCGGCGAGCGGGATGGCGGTGGCGCAATAGGGACAATCCTTGGTGGTGGGCGGGGCGGCCTCGGCCGGCCCCTGCAGCCGGTTCGCGGCCCGGACCACAAGGTATACGCAGAAGGCAATGATCAGAAAGGCGATGACCGCATTGATGAACATGCCATAATTGACCGTCACGGCGCCGGCCGCCTTGGCCTGCTCGAGCGTGGCCCCCGGCGGAAGCGCCGTGGTGCCCTCCTTGAGCAGGATGAACCGGTCTGTGAAGTCGACATGCCCCAGCGCCATGCCGATCGGCGGCATGAGCACGTCATCCACCAGCGACTTCACGATAGTGCCGAACGCGCCGCCGATGATGATGCCGATGGCCATGTCCAGCACATTCCCGCGCATGATGAAGGCCTTGAAGTCCTTGAACATTCGAGCCTCGCTGTCAGGAGAGATCTGGCGCCATGCCGCCGCAAGGATAACGTTCAGGTTCACTGATCGATGCCAGGCACCGTCCCGGACTGCCTGGCCGGTCCCGCGACCTTTTATATACGCCAACCCGCTTTCCGGCGGAAGCCACGGCGCTGTGCACCGGTGCGGGCGCAGTGCGTCTCCTCCCCCATCTCCATCCGAGGTGCGCAATGCACAGCTGGCGTCCCGTGCCCGCGCTGGTTGCCTCCGCCGCGCTCCTGCTGCTTGCCTGCTCCCACGGCGAGCCCTTCGGCCCGGTCGATCATTCCAGCAGCGACCCGTTCGAACCTGCCATTGTCCCGCTGCGCCTGACGTACGGCGGCGGGCAGAGGCCGGCCTGGCTGGACGCAGATCACCTCATCTACAGCTTCAGCGACGGACAGGACCAGTGCCTGGGCATTCTTCCCGCGACAGGCGGCCGCCGCACCCGCACCATCTGTAATGCTTCCCCCTTCCAGTCCGACACGGTTGACCTGCATGATGAATCCGCGCCCGAGCCCGGAACGGATCGTGTTGCCTTCGTCCGCGCACGGCTCCAGCCGGCCACGGGCTCGGGCCTTCACACCATCGTGGTCGGCCCGCTCGATTCCCTCCCGTCGGGAACGGTGCTGCAAAGCGCCGTGTTTGCGAGTTCGGAAGGATTCATGCAGCAGATCGGCTTGCTGAGGTGGCTTGCCCCAGGCACACTGGCCTTCCTGGGCGCGGATGATGGCATCTTCACGCCGTGCGATACCTGCCAGCCTGTCGTGATCCGGCGATGGAAATCCGCCTTCAGCCTCGCTGCGCCGGATCAGCCACCGTCGGCTCCCCTGACCGCAGTACCTATCCCGGATACCCGCTTCGCCACCTCGCTTGCCCCGGGCGCCACCGCCGACCAGATCTTCGTGACCTACGCGAACGATTCCCGCCTGGTGCTGAAGCCGCTCGGAGGCGGCGGCGGGACCGTAGTGGCGACATTCGATGCCGCGTCAACGCCGCGAGATGCCGACTACGCCAATGGCCGAGTCGCCGTGATCGCGGGTGGCAAGATCGGTCACTTTACCGATGACAATGGCGACCCGGCACAGGGCTTCGATGAGGGCGGCGAGCTGCAAATCGTCAATGTCGCAAGCGGTGCCGTGACGCCCCTGCCGAGTGCGACACTGCTCTTCCGGCGCCCACGCTGGAGTCCCGACGGCACATCACTGCTGGCAGAGGGCTACGCCTACCAGGTGGTGACCGTCAGCGGCCCCTTTGGCCCCGCCCTCGACACTGTCGTCAGTGCCGTCTCTGACATCTACCGGATCCAGGTCCCGTGAGCGCGCGGAGCGTAAAGTGCGCCGCATTGGCGCTGATCATGATCCTGGTGCTGGCGCCCGCGCGTGATGCCGCCGCGCAGGCCACCGGCGCCATCGCCGGCACCATTACCGATAGTGCTACCGGCCGGCCGATGGCTGGCGCAGTCGTCACTGTGGAGGATGGCCGCCGCGGTGGCGTGACCGATACTGCGGGCGCCTACCGTATCCGGGCCCTGCACGCCGGCACTTACTCCGTCAGTGTACGCGCCGTGGGCTACGCACCCTTGCGGCGGGACAGCGTCCAGGTGAGGGCCGGCGGCACCAGCACGGTGAACGTCGCCATGCGGCCGCGCGCCGTTGAGCTGGCACCGCTTGTCGTGGAGACCTCGGACCGCATCCTCGATCCCCTCGTCACCCAGTCGGAGCAGGTCATCACCAGTGAGGACCTGCGTCGGCTGCCACTGAGCACGCTGGAAGATGCGCTCGCGCTGTCGGCAGGGGCGGTGGGCGAGAGTTACCGCGGGGGACGGCTGGGGCAGCAGGCCTTCATCATCGACGGCCTCGGCGTCAAGAACCAGCTCGATGCTTCGACCGGTCCGCTGGGACTCAGCTTCCCGACCGACATGCTGACCGAAGCGTCGCTGGTGACCAATGGCTTCTCCGCCCGTTACGGTCAGGCCATCTCGGGCATCGTCAACATCGTCACCAAGGATGGCGGCGAGCATTGGGCCGGCCGCACTGCCTACGAAACCGACAGGCCCTTTGGCAACGGCTGGGACCATGGGCTGGACCGCGCCCTGCTTGAGGCTGACGGGCCGGTCGTCGGCGGCATCCGGGCAGTGGTGTCAGCCGACCTCTCCGCCCAGCTCGATGCGGATCCTGTGAACGCGCCAAGCCCGGCCAACCCGCTCGACCCCCGCTCGGACGCACCCTGGCTGTTGCCGCACAACGCCGGCGAGCAGTACAACGTGGGTGGCAAGCTCACCATCCCGATCGGCGGCCGGGAAACGCTGCGCCTCTTCGGCCTGCGCTCGATTGACCAGCGACTCCTGTTCGATCCGCTCTTCAAGTATGAGCCGGATGGAGGCCCGGCCCGCCGGGTCGCGGGGACCCTCGCGAGCGCGCACCTCCAGCACGCGAGCGGACCGACGTCGCGTCATCCCTTCGTCGCCGATCTCCGCTTCTCGATCTTCAACCGTGATTTCATTCGCGGTGCCCTCGCGAGCCCGCCCGACTACCGTTTCGGCGCGTTTACCGGGTCGCGCTTCGATATCGTCGGGGAGGACCTGGCGCGAGCGCGTGACACGGCCGCGGCGGCAGCCCCGATTCCGGGGCTCGCGGCGCCCTCGCTCAGCAGCGAGACGCCGTGGGGCGTGCCCGCGTTCTTCCTGAGCGGCAGCTCGCGGGGTGAGCTGGCCTGGAATCAGTTCCGCGAGCTGCGGTCGCAACTCGACCTCACCTTCAGTGCCGGCAGCCAGGGTGACATCTATCTTGGCGGCGAGGTGGTGCAGCAGCGGGTGCGCACCTTCCAGCGGGTGCTGGGTTACCTGCCGGTCGGCGATTCCGTACCTGGCGCCACGGCCTCGGAGTTTTCGCCGCTCGCCGCGGCCGCCTACGCCGAGGGCCAGTTCCGGCTCTCTGACCTGGGCATCACCGCCGGCGTGCGGCTCGACCGCTTCGATACCCGCGTGGATATTCCCGGCGAGAAGCCCTCTGCCAAGCTGCGCGTCAATCCGCGCGTTGCGGTATCGACGGTGCTGAATGGCGCAACGGTCGTCGGCAGTATCGGGCGCTTCAGCCAGCCTGCCGATTATCAGTACCTGGTGGACGCCGCCTTCGACGACACCACCCGCACCGGGCGCTTCCGCCAGGGCAATCCCAATCTCGGCTTCGAAGACTCGTGGCAGTATGAGCTGAGCCTGCGCGCCCGGCCCCGGCCCAACTTGAGCGTTCGCGCCAACCTCTACGTGAAACGGCTGGAAGGCCTGGTGTCGTCCGTACCGCTGGGACAGGATCCGGACTCGTCCATCTTCGGCAACTCCGACATCGGGACCGTCAAGGGCCTCGAGCTGATTCTCGATCGCGAGCTGCGCCACGGATTCGGTGTGCGCGTGGCCTACACGCTGCAGCAGGCCACGGCGTCGTCCACCAGCGCCTTCCTGCTGCGCCGCGCGATCCGCATCGACACGCTGACGCACGACACCGTCTTCCCCGCGAAGGTGGAATTCCCCCTCGACTACGATCGTCGCCATACGCTGACGCTCATCCTGCAGGGCCAGGTGGGCGACAGCGCCGGCCCGTCGTTCGCGGGCATCCGCCCCATTGCCGGCCTGGAGGCCGCCATCATCGGGCGGGTGAACTCCGGGTTGCCCTACAGCAGCCGCCCGCTGGGCGCAGATACCATGAACGCCGTGCC